>JBILCS010000019.1:0-26305 GCA_044353005.1 Sediminibacterium sp.
CCAAATTTACCCTTTATTAAATTTGTAAATTCTTCTACTACTTGGTGTGCTTCGTTTACATTTAAAAACCAAGGCACAGTAAGATGGCAGTCAATATGCATCAAGCTACCATATTTAATTACCCTTAAATTATGTAGGTCAACCCACTGTATATTTCTGTTTTTATTCAGTTCGCCCACCACTTCTTCTAATAAAGCTAGGTCGGCTTCGTCCATAATGCCAGCAAGTGATGCTCTAATAATTTTATAGCCATTGTATATAATCCAGAAGCTCATTAAAATGGCTAGTATCGCATCAATGCCTGTGATATTGGTGAGTAGAACAATACCAATGCCTATAGAGACTGCAAAGGTTGTGAAGCTGTCTAATATTAAATGTTGTCCACTTGAGGTTAAAGCTAGTGAATTGTTTTTCTTGCCCATTTTTTTTGCAATTAAACCGGCAAATAAATTTAAAAAAGCGGTAACAAGTAAAACCCATAATCCATTGTCTAGGCTATGTAATTCTGAGGGTTTAAAAATGGCACTGATAGATTCGTAAAAAATAATTAAACCAGCTGCAATGATTAAACTTCCTTCAAATGCTGCAGAAATAAATTCCGCTTTACCATGACCATAAGGATGCTCCTTGTCTTTGGGTTTAGAGGCAACGTATAAACTATATAGTCCAATGGCGCCAGCTAATACATTCACAATACTCTCTAGTGCATCAGACAACACAGAGAGGGAGTGCGTCATGAAATAGGCAACAAACTTCAATACAAAAAGAACGACACTTAAAGAAGTGACATAGAACTGTATTTTTAAATTCTGTTTAGCTGCTTGCAATTGGAATCAATTATGAATGAATTAGAATTTGGATGTATTATATCTTTCTTCAACAAATTTCCAATTTACTAGGTTCCACCATGCATTAATGTAGTCTGGGCGTTTATTTTGATACTTCAAATAATAAGCATGCTCCCAAACATCTAAACCTAAAATCGGGGTACCTTTTGTTTCTGCTATATCCATTAATGGATTGTCTTGATTAGGTGTTGAGCAAACGGCTAAACTATTATCTGCTTTGATAACTAACCATGCCCAGCCACTACCAAATCTTGTTTTTGCTGCATCGCTAAAGGCTGTCTTAAAATTATCTAATGAACCGAAACTTTTATTGATGGCGTCTGCTAATGCACCAGTGGGTGCAGTGGCAGGAGCTGGTTTCATTAACTGCCAAAATAATTCATGGTTATAATGACCGCCTGCATTATTTCGCATTTTTGTAGAATACTTTGAGATGGAGGCAAGTAAGCTAATGATGGATGTGTTTTTAATATCCACGTTTTCTGCTACACATGCGTCATTTAAATTTTTTGTATATCCAGCTGCATGCTTTGTATGATGAATTTCCATTGTCATCGCATCTATGAATGGTTCTAAAGCATTGTAAGCGTAAGGTAAGGGTTGTTGCATAAAATTTACCTCCTGACTCAATTGCAATCCGCCGAATGTATGAATGATGGGCATACTCGCCATTGCAATACCCGCTTTACCAGTTTGTTTGATAAACTGACGTCGACTGTTGGATGAACTAGACATAGGATTATTTTTTAAAGTACTTCTGTAAAGTTACTTTAATTGGCTGTAAAAAGCGGTAGTAAAATTCCTGATTGAACAACTGTGAATCACGCATTGCCTTGTAGGTTAAGAATAGTCCTACAGGTATTAAAAACAGACTAGACAACCACATGCCAGCATACACCGACCATTGCCCAGACTTGGCTAGTTTCTCTCCAAAATTATTGAGTAAGAAAAAGACAACAAAAAAGCCTATTGCTGAAACCATAGGAGCACCCAATCCTCCTTTTCTGATAATCGCACCTAATGGCGCTCCAATTAAAAATAACACGATACAAGCAAATGAGAGTGTGAACTTTCTATGCCATTCAATAGCATGCATAGTTTCAGCGTGTTGCTGTTCTTTATAAATCGTCACTAAGCTTGCTAAATTATTTTGCAAAGAGGAGAATTGGTAACCAACCGATTCAACAATATTATACCGTTCTTCTTTTGGAATGATTGCATCAAAATTTTTGACTTGGGCAGGTCGATTTCCTTTAAATAATGTAGTGCTATCCTTATAAAACATAAATTTCAAATAGGGATAGATTTCTGATTGTGTTTTTTTGATAAAAAAACTATCCATCGATTGAATGGAGTCTATTGCTTTCCCCAATTGTCTAACGCTCAACATTTTTGGGTCATAAATGACATCTACCGTTTTGTTCATCTGAAAACTTTTCAGGTCAAAAACTTTTTTATATTCTTTGAAATTGAGTCTTGTAAATTCGGTATTGGTCGTCGCTCGGTAGCCTTTTTCTTGGTAACGCCAACCATTGTACAATATAAATTCTAAAAACTTTTTATCAGGTGTAACGCGCATCACGCCTGACTTTGCCATAATCATATTGTCCTGCAGTCCAAATCTTTTTTCAAAAATAACGATATCATTGATTACACTATCATTGGCCTCTTTTTTTCCTAATTTAATCACATAACCATCAATTTTATCATAAAAAACACCTTCTTTTAAATCAATAGCGGGTTTGGATATAATGATTTCATATTTCAATGTAGTGAGCCGCATTTGAGAGACGGGAATAATATTATTGGCCAATAAAAATGCGATACCTGCTAGGAATATAGCAAAAATAAAAAGTGGTCGCATGAAACGAACCAAGGGGATACCAGCGGATTTGATGGCGATGAGTTCAAAACTTTCACCCAAATTTCCAAATGTCATGATCGAAGAAAAAAGTAATGCCAAGGGGATGGCTGTCGTCAACATGCTGATAGATACTAGGCCAACTAATTTCAAAATGATAAATGTATCCAATCCCTTTCCAACTAGATCGTCAATATATAGCCAAAAGAATTGCATGGTCAGCACGAATATAGAAATAGTCAATGCTGCCAAAAAGGGTCCTATAAAAGCCCTGAGAATTAGTATGTCTAATTTTTTGAACAAAATTGTAGTGCTAGCTACCTATTCTATAAAATAGCTCTTTGATTTGATAACCCCAAAGTTGACTTTGGTCCTTAATCTCATTTTTCTCCGCAAAATCCTTGATGATCAATACGGTTTGATTTGAAATTTCTGTTTTTTCAATACTAAACTCAAAATATTCATTCTTTTCGCTGTGTAACCACCTAAAACGAATGAATTTATTTTCTTCTTGATCTAAAATTTCTGCTTTGTCTGGGGTGCCACCATTCCATGAAAAACTGAAAACATTTTCCCATTCGTCAACTCTATCAGCGAACCATTCTTGTAAACCAGAAGCGGTGGAGAGGAATTCAAATAAGATTGCAGGAGAACATCTAACCGGAAATTCAAGTGTAAATAGTAATTTTTTACTCATAATATCAATCTGCCCTATTTAGGGCATCGTTTGATGCAATAATATCAAATAAAAGCATGCCTCCAAGTATTTTAGTCACTTAATTCGTTAACAAACTGTAAAGACTTATAAACAAGTAGGGTAGATCTATCTATTTATACTGATAATCAATTAATTATGACAAAAAATAGGTATTTAGAAAGTGTTCTAATATTTATTTTTTTTCAATTTTATCCCCTGATTTTCAGTGCCTTTGATAACTTATCTTTGCAAACTATAAAGACAGTCCTATGTTCAATGCACTTAGTGAAAAATTAGAATCAGCGTTTAAACACCTAAAAGGCCAATCCCGCATCAATGAATTGAATGTGGCCAATACCCTTAAAGACATCAGAAAAGCCTTGTTAGATGCCGATGTGAACTTTAAAATTGCCAAGGAATTTACAGATAGTATTAAAGAAAAAGCGGTTGGTGAAAAAGTAATCAACGCCATTAGCCCTGGTCAATTGATGGTTAAAATTGTGCAGGATGAATTAACTAAATTAATGGGTTCGGAAGCTAGTTTATTGGATACTTCAAAAAACCCAACCATCATTTTAGTAGCTGGTTTGCAGGGTAGTGGTAAGACCACTTTTTCTGGAAAATTAGCAACCTATTTGAAGGCCCAAAAAAAATCTCCCTTATTGGTCGCTGCCGATATTTATCGTCCTGCTGCAATGGATCAGTTAACCGTATTAGCTGAACAAATTGGGGTAGATATTTTTGTAGAGCGTGAAAATAAAGATGCTGTTTCTATTGCAAAAAATGCAATTGCATACGCAAAACAACATAATAAAAATGTCATCATTATAGATACTGCAGGTCGACTTGCTGTAGACGAAATGATGATGAACGAAGTCGCAAATATTAAATCTGCCATTCAGCCACAAGAAATTTTATTTGTTGTAGACTCAATGACAGGGCAGGATGCAGTCAATACTGCAAAGACTTTCAACGACCGATTAGATTTTACTGGTGTTGTTTTAACAAAATTAGATGGTGATACAAGAGGTGGAGCAGCTTTATCTATTAAGTATACGGTGAACAAGCCAATTAAGTTCATGAGTAGTGGCGAGAAGATGGATACTTTAGATATTTTTTATCCTGAGAGGATGGCCCAAAGAATTTTAGGGATGGGAGATATTACCTCTTTGGTTGAAAAAGCACAAGCACAATTTGACGAGGTTGAAGCGAAAAAATTAGAGAAGAAAATTCGAAAAAATCAATTTGATTTTGAGGATTTTTTAACCCAAATTCAGCAGATCAAAAAAATGGGTAATCTGAAAGATTTAATGGGAATGATACCGGGAGTTGGAAAAAGTATTAAAGATATTGATATCAAAGAAGACGCATTCAAAGGTGTTGAAGCCATCATTCAATCAATGACTTTAATAGAGCGAAGGAATCCAGATACCTTAACACCAAGTAGAAAAGCAAGAATCGCAAAAGGCGCAGGAAAAGACCTGGCAGAAATCAATGCCTTTATTAAGCAGTTTGACCAAATGAAACAAATGATGAAGACGATGAGTGGTCCTGCGGGTGCGGCCATGGCAAGCAAAATGCCTGGAATGAGAAGATAATTAGAGCTAAATGAGTCATAATTAGTTGATTTTCAGCTTTTTTGTCCAATTTTGCTTTCTTATTCCATTTAATTGGGCGAGTTCAGTAATTTATTTTATCTTTGCTCCCCTTAACCCTATTTGTTAACGCCTATAAATTTCTATTTAAAATGGCAGTAAAAATGAGACTACAGCGTCATGGTAGTAAAAAAAGGCCTTTCTACTTTATAGTAGTGGCTGACGGACGCGCACCAAGAGATGGTAAATTCATCGAGAAAATTGGTACTTACAATCCTTTAACAGTTCCAGCGACAATCAATTTAGATCGTCAAAAGTCTTTAGAGTGGTTAAACAAAGGTGCTCAACCTACAGACACCGTTCGCAGAATTTTATCTTTCAAAGGAGTACTTTATTTAAAACACTTATTACGTGGTGTTAAATTAGGTTTATTTGATGATGCAACTGCAATGACTAAGTTTGAATCTTGGTATGCTGAGCATGAAACATCAATTGCTTCTAAATCTGATTCACACAAAAAAGCACAAGCTGCTAAAAAAGTGTATGTACCAGTAGTTAAGAAAGTAGCTGAACCAGTTGCTGAAGCACCTGCAGAAGTTGTTGCTGAGGAAGCAGCTCCAGAAGTAGTAGCTGAAGAAGCACCAGCTGCAGAAGCGGCTGCTGAAGAAGCTCCTGCTGCAGAATAAACTAGTCTTTAACTAAATTAAGATTCAATAGCATTCAACCTCCCGAATTTCGGGAGGTTTTTTTATCGTCCAATCATTTACTAAATTTGTGTATGAGTGAATATATCCATATCGGAAAAATAGTGGCAGCACATGGTCTAACAGGTCATCTTATTTTAGAGCATGCCTTGGGCACACCCATTCACTTTAAAGGGATTGACGCCATTTTTATTGAAAAAAATGCAGCAAGTTTTATCCCATATTTTATACAGTCCGCATCTGCTAAAACAGAAAGTTTAACCCATTTACAAGTAGAAGGCATTACTACCCGAGAAGCCTGTGGTATTTTGATTGGGAAAAAAGTATGGCTTCCAGAAGCCGAGTTTCAATTGCTAGTGGATAAAAGTTCACCACTTTCTTTATTGGGGTATATGGTAGTTGAAAAAGGAATTGAATTAGGAAAGATAGCAGAAGTGATAGAACAACCTCATCAACTCATGGTGACCATTTTATACCAAGGCCAGGAAGCCTATATTCCTTTACATGAGGAGAGCCTTAAAGGGGTAGACCATTCAAAAAAGCAAGTGGATGTTGTATTACCCGACGGCTTATTGGATTTATATACCGAGGCGAATCATCCAGCATAATGTGTTAAAAGTCTATTCATCCCCTAACATAAAATGGAGGGGATTTTTTGTATATTTAGTTTATATAAATCCTTATTTCATGAAAAAATTATCGCTGTTTTTAGTAATCGCTTCTATTCATTTTACAGTGTCAGCCCAAAAAATATTTATTCAATGTGGAAAATTGGTCGATGCAAAGACTGCTAAATTACTGACTTCAAAAACGATCGTGGTAGAAGGAAATAAAATTTTGGAACTGTTGGATGGCTATGTGAATGCAGGATCTAACGATAAGACAATCGATTTAAAAAATAGCACTGTGATGCCAGGATTAATGGATATGCATGTGCATATAGAAAATGAAACCAATCCCAACAGATATCTAGAAGGCTTTACTCAAAGCCAAGCAGATATTGCTTATGGGTCACTTCGTTTTGCTGAAAGAGATTTAATGGCGGGATTTACTTCTGTTCGCGACTTGGGAGGCTCTGGTGCAAATATTGCTATGCGTAAAGCCGTTCAAAAAGGGTATGTAGTTGGTCCTCGTATTTTTACTGCTGGAAAATCAATTGCCACAACAGGAGGTCACGCCGATCCTACCAATAATTATAGACCCGATTTAATGGGAGATCCAGGACCTAAAGATGGCGTTGTAAATGGTGTTGAAGATGCTTATAAAGCGGTAAGACAAAGATATAAAGATGGGTCAGACTTAATCAAAATTACAGCAAGTGGTGGTGTATTAAGCATGGCTACGAGCGGGGAGAATCCGCAATTTACAGAAGAAGAAGTAAAAGCAATTGTTGCCGCAGCAAAAGATTATGGATTTAAAGTAGCGGCACATTGTCATGGTGTAGAAGCTATGAAAAGAGCGATACGTGGCGGCGTAAATTCTATCGAACATGGTACTTTAATGGATGAATCCGTATTTCCACTCATGGTGCAATATGGTACTTATTTAGTGCCCACTATTATTGCAGGAAAATCAGCAGCAGACTCTGCAAAAATTCCAGGATACTTTCCGCCAATGGTCGCTAAAAAAGCATCGGAAATTGGACCAAAAATTCAAAATACTTTTTCAAAAGCGTATAAAGCAGGTGTAAAAATTGCATTTGGTACCGATGCCGGTGTGTATGCACATGGTATAAATTGGAAAGAATTTGTATACATGACTGAAGCAGGTATGCCTATATTAGAAGCGATACAATCAGCAACATGGAACGCCGCAGATTTGATGGGCACTCAAAATATACTAGGAAGTATTGAGCCAAATAAATTAGCAGATATCATTGCTGTAAATGGCGACCCAACAAAAGATGTAAATGTAATGGGACAGGTCAATTTTGTAATGAAAGATGGCGTGATCTACAAGCAAAAAAAATAATTAAGCGGCATTCCATTTATCTAATTGCTTAATCGTTGCAGCGAGATCTTTAGGCAGGGGGGCTTCAAAGGCAAATGCCTTTTCTTTAAAAACAAGTTTTAAAGTATGCGCATGTAAGGCGTGTCTTGCTAGTAGTGGCTTTTCTTCTTCTTCGGATTTACTTAATTTGAAATTCTTTTTCTTGATACTAGAGAGTAATAATTTTTCACCATCACCATAAATTTCATCTGCAATAATGGGATGTCCCATATGTTTTGCGTGCACCCTAATTTGATGGGTTCTTCCTGTATGAATTTGAAATGAAACCAAAGCGTAACGTTTGTAGTAAGTCACAACATCATAGGTGGTCAATGCCACTTTTCCTTTTACATGAATGTACATCTGTCCCTTTTTGACTGGATGTTCCATAATGCTTCCATCAATACTTCCACTTTGTTCGGGGCGGCCCACCACCAAGCCAAGGTATTTTTTTTCAATCGTCCTGCCTTCAAATAAAAGGCTTAGTTCCTTATGCGCTTCTGCATTTTTTGCAAAAATAATAAGCCCACTTGTTGCTTGATCCAAACGATGCACAGTAAATATATTACCGTATTTATCTTGTAAAAGGGACTTTATAGAAAGTGTTTTGCCAAAACGATCTGGAATACTTAATACACCAGCAGGTTTATTAATCACAATTAGGTCATCGTCCTCAAATAATATATCTAACATCCCTACTTGCTTGCTTTTCTTGTAAATGACTTATTTAGAAACTTCAATGTGCGTACTTCTTTTTCTGCTAAGAAACGCCACTTGCCTCTATCCACATTCTTCTTGGTTAAATTAGCGAACATGACCCTGTCCAAATGCCTCACATCGTATCCAAGGTGTTCAAAAATTCTTCTAACAATTCTGTTTCTTCCACTATGAATTTCAATACCAATTACATTTTTAGATGTATTGGATAAATAACTTACCGCATCTGCAGCAATGAATCCATCTTCTAAATCAACACCTGCAGCAATAGACTCCATATCGGCCTTGGTTACAGGCTTGTCTAAAGTGACTTCGTAGATTTTTTTAATCTCATAAGATGGATGCGTCAGCTTTTGTGCCAAGTCACCATCATTTGTTAATATTAAAACGCCTGTGGTATTTCTATCTAATCTACCTACAGGAAACATTCTTTGTGTAGTTGCATTTTTAATGATATCCAAAACTGTCTTTCTGCCTTCTGGATCGTTTGCAGTGCAGATATAATCTTTTGGCTTGTTCAATAAAATATAAACAGGAGTGACTTGCAATTGCAATACTTTTCCTTTCAATCTAACCACATCTTTATATTGTACTTTATAGCCAGGCTCTAATACCGTATCTCCATTCACTGTGATATGACCAGATTTAACGAGTTCTGCTGCTTCTCTTCTTCCACAAGTACCAGCATGCGCAATGTATTTGTTAAGCGGCATTTGCTCGTAGGGCATATCCTCATTGGCAGTGACTTTGCCAATGCTAGCAGTACGTTTAGCATCTGCGCGATCCATTGATGCTGGGGTTCTTTTAGAAGCGGAGGCTCTTGGTCCAGCAGATCTTGATCCTGCAGATTTTTGAAGCTCACCATATTTGGGTTGCACATCAGCAGATTTCGAAGGTCCTTTAGGCGCTCCTTTTGAAGGTCCTTTTGATGGCGCAGATTTTGCTCTTAATGGGATGGAATATTTTGGAGGACCAGTTACAAATTCTTTTTTATCGTAGCCTCCTTTTTTTTCAAAGCCAGCTTTTTTATTATTTCCTACAGGCTCAACTGCAATGCCTCTTTCAATATCTTTTTTTCTTTGACGCGCAGCTTCACCAATAGCTCTAGCATCTTTTTTTGCTTGTTTTTTTTCTTGTCTATATTCTTCTTTAACTGCGCTTCCTTTTTTCTTATTGGCAAACTTGTCAAAGTTGTCGGATCTTTTCGCTTTCATTGGATGCGTTATTAATTGTCTTTATTGGCTAACTGTCCACAAGCTGCATCAATATCTTTACCACGACTTCTTCTTATACGAACATTCACTCTGTTTTTTTGTAAAATTTCTACAAAGGTCTCAAATCCTTCTTCATCAGGCTTGTCAAAAGGAAAACGATCAATGGCATTATATTCAATGACGTTGATTAAATCTGCAGGAACCTGTCTGTAAATTTTAACTAATTCCAACGCATCTTTTTCGCTATCATTAAAGTCCTTGAATAAGATATACTCAAACGTGATTTCGTTGCCTGTCTTTTTATAGAAATAGTTAAGTGCTTCAATCAATGATTCAATATTGTTACTCTCATTGATAGGCATAATTTCATTACGTTTTTTATCATTGGCCGCATGAAGCGATAGTGCCAATTTAAATTTCACTTGATCGTCGCCTAATTGCTTGATTTGTTTTGCCACTCCAGCAGTGGAAACCGTGATACGTCTTGCACTCATTCCTAAACCTTCTGGCGAAGTAATTTTTTCTATCGCCTTCAATACATTCTTATAATTCAATAAGGGCTCGCCCATTCCCATGAATACGATATTAGATAAATTTTGATCATAGGTTTTTTCAACCTGTTGTTTGATCATCACTACTTGATCGTATATTTCATCAAAATTTAAATTCCTGCTTCGCTCCATATATCCTGTAGCACAAAATTTACAACTTAAACTACAACCAATCTGAGAAGACACACAAGCGGTCTTGCGAAGTGTGGTTGGAATAAGGACTCCCTCAATCATATGGTCGTCAAAAGTTTTGAACCTTGTTTTAAATGTACCATCGCTACTCATTTGAGTGGTATCAATCGAAAGTGCTGGTAAAGTGAAGTGTTCCACTAGTTTTTTACGTAAATCCAGGCTTAAATTGGTCATTTCGTCAAAGCTATGTGCATGTTTTTGCCATAACCATTCTACAATCTGTTTTACCCTAAATGGTTTTTCTTCCATTTTTGCTATAAATCGTTCAATCTCAGCGACCTCTACTGCCCTGATATTTGGTCTTGTTTGCTCCATACTGCAAAGATACTTGATCAGTCTGTTAACAATCAATTATTTCTAACAGAAATGCATATTTTATAAGGAGATTTTCAGTAAAACACAGTATTTTAGTCTTCTTAAAACTTAAATCAACAATTATGAGAAAATTATGCTTTTTGACCTTGATTTTAATAGGTGCATTCGTTTCAGTAAATGCCCAAACAAGTCCATTGAATGATTATTTAGGAAAATATGTTTTTGCAGAAGGAAGTCCAGTAGCCGAAGTGACCATAACTATAGAAGATTCTAGTTTAGTCATCAATTCTGCTATGGGTTCAACACCACTTGAGAAAAAAGGGGTAGACAGTTTTTATTTAGCAGCTTATGATGCCCTAGTGATTTTCAAAAGAGCAGATGGTAAGTCAGTTGAATCAATTAGCATTCTTGTTCAAGGCACAGAATTAATGGGCAAAAAAGAATCAAGCCCTGTTGCGATCAAAGAGGATGAGTTCTACGCTAGGTTTTGGATGAAACAAAACTACTAGATTGCTTTAAAATTCCATTGACGCTAATGTTTCAAACGGAATTGTTTCTTGTGTCCCTGTAGTTAAGTTTTTAAGGGTACATACTTTTTTACTCAATTCATCGGATCCGATGATAATGATATTTGGAATGCCTTTCTTTTCGGCATATTTAAATTGCTTGTCGAATTTACTCTTATCGGGGTAGATTTCACAAGCAATTTTTTTTGCTCTTAATATTGCCATTAATTGGTAGGCTTCTTTTGCTTCTTCGTCCCCTAAATTGAAAAATAATATTTTAGTAGTTTGTTCTACAGAAGCTGGGAAAAGATTTTTTTCCTCTAGTACATCATATATACGATCTACGCCAAAGCTAATCCCCACACCAGGTATATTCGGAACGCCAAATAAACTTGTTAAGTCATTGTACCTTCCGCCGCCACCAATACTTCCCATCTCTGCGTCGATTGCTTTTACTTCAAATATCAATCCTGTATAATAATTTAAACCTCTTGCTAAAGTAAAATCTGCCACTACATTTTTTGCCAATCCGCTTTGTGCATGGTAGTCTAAAACATATTGTATTTCTTCAATTCCTTTTGCAGCATTTTCATTGCCAGTGAGTAGTGCACTAAGTTGTGCTAATTTTACTTCATTGGTTCCTTGTATTTCTAAATAGGCTTGAATTGTTTTTTGTTGTGCAGCTGTAAATCCTTTATGCGCTAGTTCTTCTGCTACTTTTTCCCAGCCTATCTTATCTAATTTATCTATGGCAATTGTCAAGTCTATCATTTTATCCTCACCACCACAAACCTGTGCAAGGCCTAATAAAATTTTACGATTATTTATTTTTACTTCAACTTCTAATTGCAGTTGCTTAAACACTGTTAAGTAAATGGCAGTTAATTCAACTTCATTTAATAAACTATCAGACCCCACAATATCCGCATCACATTGGTAGAACTCTCTATACCTTCCTTTTTGAGGTCGATCTGCTCTCCAAACTGGTTGAATTTGATAACGTTTAAAAGGGAAACTAAGTGCGCCATGATGCATGGCCACATACCTTGCAAAAGGAATGGTCAAATCATACCTTAATGCTCTTTCTGTAATTTGCGTGCTTGATTTTCCTTCCAATATTTTCTGAAACCCTTCACCTGTTGCTGCTGCTTTTTGTGGGTTGTCTAAACCGTTATTTAAAATTTTAAAAATCAGTTTATCTCCTTCCTCTCCATATTTCCCCATCAGTGTGTCCAACTGTTCCATTGCAGGCGTTTCCAGTGGCTGAAATCCATATAATTCAAATACCGTCCGAATGGTTTGGAAGATATACTGTCTTTTTTGAACAGTCGCTGCGTTGAAATCTCTTGTGCCTTGTGGTAAAGAAGGTTTACTCATGAACTCAATTTGTTTGTAAAGATAATTTTTTAAATCGTTACCATGTTAATTGTTTAATTTGCTCTTCAAAATTATCCTATATGGAAGAAAGAGAAAAATCTGAAAGGTCTTATAGTTTTTTTAGACGCATTTATGACTTCTCCATGTCTACACTGATTCTTGGTATTGGTGGCCTATTGTTTGGCGCCAAGTATTTCAAAATGGATATGGTGTTGAATATTGACAATGATTTTAGACTCATTTTTGGCACTTTGTGCCTGGTTTACGGTGGCTTCAGGCTATTCAGAGCCATCAAACAAGATTATTAATGCTATCAAGCAACAACTTAGTGACTATGCGCCCCTTTTTAATTGGATGGATTTATATGCTTTTATTGGCTTCATGCAATACGACACTCGAAAAGACCAGAGATACCCCAAATTCAGGGTTGATTCGCATCTCTGTGGAGGAAAGTTTTAGACCCTTTATGGAGGAGCAGTTAAAAGTCTTTTTAGCAAGCAATCCCCAGGCTCAGATTGAGGCTAGTTATAAATCAGAGATCGATTGTTTCAAAGATTTAGCAAATGACAGTACAAGGATGATTTTCGTTACAAGAGGTTTAACGAAACAGGAGCAAGTTGACTATAAAAAAAGCCTCAGTTTCAATCCAAATTTTGCCATTCTTGCTTATAATGCTGTGGCGGTATTGATTCATAAATCAGCAAAGGATTCGGTATTTAGCTTGGAAGCTTTAAGTCAAAGGCTCACTGGCAAGTCCAATAAAGAAGTGGTAATGGATGGAAATAATTTAACAGGGGTCATTCGATTTTTAAAAGATAGTTTAGCAAAAGACATTCCTTTGGGCAAAAACGTGGTGGCAGCAAATGGAAGTAAAGAAGTGATAGACTATATTGCTACACATGCTGATGCCATTGGGTTTGTGGGGATGAACTGGATTGGAGATGGGTATGATCCTGCCCAAATTGAATTGCGTAAAAAAGTAAAATTAGGCTTGGTAGAATGTACCCAATGCATTGAAAAAGGCTATTTTTCTAAACCATCACCTGCTACAATCAGCAAAGCGCAATATCCACTTACATTACCTATTTATTATATTTTAAAAGAAAATGCGGCAGGCCTAGGCACTGGGTTTTTAAATTTTCTAAGTTTGGAAAGAGGTCAGTTGATTTTTAAGCGTTCGTTTTTAGTACCAGCAAAAATGGGCTTTAAAAAAAGGAATGGTTTGCTAGAATAGTTAAAAAAGCTAACAAGTTTTAGTAGAATTAACTAAAATTTAAAGTGATTTCTTGCAAAAAAATCAATATTTTAGCCTTCTCAAAGTTGAACCCTAAAGGGTACTTGAAATGAGGGTTTTGAAACGGGTATAATTTATAAAATACAAAAACACTGTGATGAAAAAATTGGTTGTATTGATGTTGGCAGTATCGTTTGCATTAACTGGTGTTAATGCTCAAGTACCTGTATCTCCATTAAACGAGGGATTGAAATTGTTGCGTTACGAAAAGAACAAATCTGCTTTAGCATTCTTTAAAGATGCATATGAGAAAAATGCTAAAGATCCAGAAACCATATTTTGGTATGGTCAAGCGATCTTATCTCAAAATGGCGCTGGTACGCCAGATCAAGCGTTTGTTCAAGCTACAAAAGAATTGTATCAAAAAGCAGCAACCGAATTAGGTAATAATGCATGGATTTTAGTGGGCACTGCACACGTACAATTGTTAGAAGCTGGGGAAAAGGCAGACCTCAATGCGATCAAGCAAACTTTAGAAGTTGCGATCACAAGTACTTTAAATACAAAGGGTAAATTCAAAGGAAAGCCAAGTCAAGAAATTGTGAATGCTATTGGCTATATCCACTCTGAAGTGCCTTCTAGTGTTGGTGATCATCAATATGCGATAGATAAATTAAAAGAAACTATTTCGGCCTACGAAGGCACACCAGTGTTGCCAACTATCTTTGTTAATTTGGGCATCAACTACCTAAAGTTGGGTGGCGAAAATGGTGGCGAAGCGGTAACTGCTTTCTTGGAGTCTATTAATAGAGACCCACAAAACGCCTATCCTTATTATAGAATTGGTAGAGTATATCAAACACAAAATAACTTAGAATCTTTTGACGAATATTTTAAAAAGTCTCTAACTGCAGATCCTCAGTTCGCACCAACTTATTTTGCCTTGTATCAATATTATGCAGACAAGAATACGGAAACTGCAAAGACGAACCTTGATTTGTTCTTGCAATATGCAGACAATGATCCAGCTTTGGACATCTTCAATGCTGATTATTTGTTCCGTGCTGGTCAATATGATGCTTCATTGGCAAAAGTGAAGGAGATGGAAGCTTCTATTGGCATTCAGGCTTTACCACGTATTGGCGTATTATTAGCTTATAACTATGACCGTAAAGGAGATTCAGCTCAGGCTAAAACCTATATCGAACAATTTATCAATACAAGCCCTGCGGATAAAGTGCTCAATACGGATTATGAGCTTGCTGTAAAAGTATTGTCTAAATTCAGTGGGAATGAGGCTGTTTTAGCTGGCCTGCTTGAAAAGGCAATTGCAGCGGATACCGCTAAGGCGAATAAAATGAAATATTACAAATTAGGTGCAGATATGTTTGAAAAGTCAAATATGTATGTAGATGCTTTAAAATGGAATACGAACTATTTTAACCTTAGAGGCATCAAAGACGAATTGTACTATTACAAGTTATCTAGTGTTGCCTATAGTGCAAAAGACGGTCTTGCTACAACAGATATCGCAAAGCAATACATTGCTGCTTTCCCTGATCGTCAAAATGGGTATTCATTCAATGTGAAAGGGGCTCAATTGATCGATACAGCGAATAAATTGGGCATTGTATTTCAAGCGGCTAACTTACAAAATGAGTTTATGTTGAAAGATCCTGTTAAATACAAACAAGGCTTGGTCAATACTTATTACTTGATGATGGGGTATTTTAATGAAATGAAAGATTTAGAAAAAGCGATAGGCATGTGTGATAAAGTATTGGAATTAATGCCTGGTGAGGCTCAAACTGTAAAAATTAAAGAAAGCTTGGTGAAGAACTGGGAAATCCTCAAAAAGATGCAAGGCAATCAAAAGCCTGCCCCAGATGCCCCAACTGAAAATAAGAACTAATTCAACCCCTTTTTAGTGCTTTAAAGGCTATTAAAAAAAGATGCTAAAAACTCCCCTTAAATGGGGAGTTTTTAGTTTAAACAAGTTCCTTTGCGTATTTTTGCGGCACCTAAAAGACTTAGAAATGAATAGTGCTGCCAATTACTTACCAATCGTATTGCAAATATTATTTGCAGGTGGCTTTGTAGCCATCATGATTTTGGTCTCTAGCTTAGTAGGCCCTAATCGAAAAACATCGGATAAATTAGAAAATTTTGCGAGTGGAATTGAATCTCATGGTGATGCAAGATCACCTATGGCCATTAAATATTTTTTAGTAGCCATCTTATTTGTCTTGTTTGATGTAGAAGTTATTTTCTTTTATCCATACGCAGTAAATTTTAAAAGTTTAGGCTGGGCTGGATTTTTCGAAGTGGTTTTATTTGTTGGATTTTTCTTGGTAGGCTTTGTCTACATCATCAAGAAAGGAGCACTTAAATGGGAAGATTAATTTTTAAAAATATAATGCATAAATTATGCGTCCAGTAAGATTTAACATACATCCAAAAGAAGCAGAAATTGCCGATGCAATTGGAATGGGAAAAGCACCAGATGGTGTTCCAGGTGATGGATTTTTTGCCACACAATTAAGTTCTGTTGTAGGACTTGCTCGTAAAAATTCCTTATGGCCTTTGCCTTTTGCAACATCATGTTGTGGGATTGAATTCATGGCAACCATGGCTTCACACTATGACTTATCTCGTTTTGGTTCAGAGCGTGTAGGCTTCTCTCCACGTCAATGTGATTTATTAATGGTGATGGGTACGATCGCAAAAAAAATGGCACCCGTGTTAAGACAAGTATATATCCAAATGGCAGAGCCACGTTGGGTGATTGCAGTTGGGGCTTGCGCATCTAGTGGTGGTATTTTTGATACTTATAGCGTTTTGCAAGGAATTGATCAAGTGATTCCTGTCGACGTGTACGTACCAGGTTGTCCTCCAAGACCAGAAGCAATTATTGATGGCTTTATGAAAATACAAGACCTGGTTGGACAAGAAAGCATTCGTCGTAGAAATAGCGAACAATACAAAGCATTATTAAATAGTTATGGCATTCAATAGCCAACACTTAATTATTAGAATATGTCGTTAAATAACGAAATGGTACAAGAACAATTAATTGCAAAATTTGGCGACCAAGTGTCGCAGTTTGCAACTAGTTATGGCATGCTTTCTTTTGAATCTCCAAAGGAAATGAATTTGAAAGTATTGCAATTTTTATATGATGAGCCAAGTTTAGCATTTACATTTTTAACAGATATCTGTGCGGTGAATTATCCTAATCAAACAGGAGCAGAATTAGTAGTAGTGTATCATCTGCATAATTTAAAAGAAAATATCAGACTTCGTTATTCTGTAAGTACTTCGTTAGACAATACAGATGTATATACAGCCACTAAATTATTTGAATCCGCCAATTGGATGGAGCGTGAGACCTATGATTTTTTTGGAATCAACTTTGTGGGGCATCCTAATTTGAAACGTATTTTGAATGTGGATGAGATGGATTATTTCCCATTAAGAAAAGAATTTCCATTAGAGGATCAAACTAGAATTGACAAGGATGACGAAATGTTTGGTAGAGGATAATAAATTATAAAATCAAGGTATAACTAAATATACAATGGAACACAATCACATTACATTACCAGAGGGCTCAATCGAGAAAACCACGACCACTTTAAATATTGGACCTACACATCCTGCCACGCATGGTGTATTCCAAAATATCATGGAAGTGGACGGAGAGCGCGTTGTTTCATCTGATCAAACAGTTGGTTATATCCATCGTGCATTTGAGAAATTGGCAGAAAGAAGACCCTTGTATCAAATTACAACGATCACCGATCGCTTGAACTACTGTAGTAGCCCAATCAATAATATGGGATGGCATATTACATGTGAAAAATTCTTGAAAATTGAAACACCAAAACGTGTAGATTATTTACGTGTGATTATTATGGAATTAGCGCGTATTTCGGATCACTTAATTTGTAATTCTATTGTTGGTGTAGATACTGGTGCTTACACTGGATTTTTATATGTGATGCAGTATCGTGAATTGATTTATGAAATTTATGAAGAGATCTGCGGATCTAGATTGACAACGAATATGGGACGTATAGGTGGCTTTGAAAGAAATTTTACCAACACTGCATTCACTAAGTTGGAGAAGTTCCTAAACGAGTATCCAAAAGTGCTTAAAGAATTCGAAAGCTTATTTACAAGAAATAGAATCTTTATGGAGCGTACACAAGGCACAGGTGGCATCAGTGCTGAGCGTGCCATGAACTATGGTTTTACAGGTCCAAATTTAAGAGCGGCAGGGGTGGACTACGATGTTCGTGTACATCAACCTTATAGCAGCTACCAGGATTTTAATTTCACCGTACCGGTTGGAACAACAGGAGACAATTATGATCGTTTCTTAGTGCGCAATGCAGAAATGTGGGAGAGTATCTCTATCATCAGACAAGCTTACGAAAAAGTGCAAGCTTTTAAAGGAGCAGATGCAGAAGTCTTCCATGCGGATGTACCTGAATATTATCTTCCTAAGAAAGAAGACGTATATACCAAAATGGAAGCATTGATTTGGCATTTTAAAATTATCATGGGTGAGATTGATTTGCCAAAAGGTCAAATTTATTGCCCAGTAGAAGGTGGCAATGGAGAACTTGGTTTTTATTTAATCAGTGATGGCGGAAGAACACCGTTTAGATTGCATTTTAGAAGGCCTTGTTTTATTTACTATCAAGCTTATCCTGAATTAATTAAAGGTGGCATGTTAAGTGATGCCGTAGTGACCATGAGTAGTTTGAATTTAATTGCTGGAGAATTAGACGCATAATAAAAAAAGAAATTTTCGATATGACCTATACTTTTAATGAAACACAAATGGCCGAGCTGAACCGCTTGGTAGCTCGTTATCCGGAAGGGAAACAAAAAAGTGCATTGTTGCCTGCCTTGCATCTTGCGCAAGATAGTTTCGATGGCTGGTTGCCTACGGAGTTAATGGACTACGTTGCTAGCTTATTACACATTGAGCCAATCGAAGTGTATGAAGTAGCAAGTTTTTATAGCATGTTTAATTTAAAGCCAGTTGGAAAATTCATATTCGAAGTTTGTCAAACAGGACCTTGTATGATTAGCGGATCTGATGATATCATTGCGTATATCCAACAACAATTATCCATCAAGCCAGGAGAGACAACCAAGGATGGTGTATTTACTTTAAAATTAGTAGAATGTCTTGGTGCTTGTGGATACGCACCAATGATGCAAGTGGGTAAGATTTTTAGAGAACATTTAACTAAAGAAAAAGTAGACAGCATTATCGCAGAATACAGAGCAACTGTAACAAAATAAATAATTACTGAACGCGTTAAAAATATTCAAATGGGTGTAAAACTATTACTAGATAAAGCAAATGTACCAGGGATCCGCACTTACGAAGTATACCGTCGTGAGGGTGGTTACCGTAGTGTCGAAAAAGCTTTGAAGGAAATGAATCCCGAATCTATTGTGGAGGAAGTCAAGAAAAGCGGATTAAGAGGAAGAGGTGGTGCAGGTTTCCCAACAGGTATGAAATGGAGTTTTATTGCAAAGCCAGAAGGCGTGCCACGTCACTTGGTTTGTAATGCAGACGAAAGCGAGCCAGGTACATTTAAGGATCGTTACTTGATGGAATTTTTACCACATTTATTATTGGAAGGATTGATTGTATCAAGTTTTGCTTTGGGTGCTAATGAGACCTACATTTATATCAGAGGAGAGTATGCTTGGATTACAGATATTCTAGAAGAAGCAATCAACGAAGCAAAAGTAAATGGTTGGCTAGGAAAAAATATTTTAGGAACAGGATTTGAATGTAATATTCATGTACATCGCGGAGCAGGGGCTTATATCTGTGGTGAGGAAACAGCATTGATCGAGTCTTTAGAAGGTAAGCGTGGTAATCCGCGTATTAAACCTCCATTCCCTGCGATCCAAGGTGTATGGCAACGTCCAACTGTGGTGAACAATGTAGAAACATTGGCAGCAATTGTGCCAATCATTAATATGGGTGGAGAGGAGTATGCAAAGATTGGTGTTGGAAGATCCACAGGAACAAAATTAATTTCGGCATGTGGTAATATCAACAAGCCAGGTGTGTATGAAATTGATATGACTATTTCGGTAGAAGAATTTATTTACAGCGACGAATATTGTGGAGGCATCAAAGGCGGTAAGCAATTAAAGGCTTGTATTCCAGGAGGATCATCTGTGCCCATCTTACCTGCTAATTTATTATTAAAAACAGCTACTGGCGAAACACGTTACATGAATTACGAAAGTTTAAGTGATGGTGGATTTGCAACAGGCTCTATGTTAGGTTCTGGTGGGTTTATTGTATTAGACGAGGATCAATGTATTGTAAAAAACACATTGACCTTAGCGCGTTTTTATCGTCACGAAAGTTGTGGTCAATGTTCTCCATGTAGAGAAGGGACTGGTTGGATGGAAAAAATATTACACAAGATTGAACATGGGCATGGTACCATAGCAGATATTGATTTATTATGGGATATTCAAAGAAAGATAGAAGGGAACACCATTTGTCCATTAGGTGATGCAGCTGCATGGCCTGTTGCTGCAGCAATTCGTCATTTCCGTGACGAATTTGAGTGGCATATCAATAACCCGGTTTTATCACAAACAAGCAATTTCGGTTTACAACACTATGCAGATCCAATTCATGTACCTGCATAACATAGAAATATAAACTATGAGCGAACAAAATTTATTTAAAGTAACAATCGACAACATTAGCATTGAAGTTCCAGCAGGAACGACAGTGTTACAAGCTGCACGATTAATTGGCGGTCAAGTTGCGCCACCTGCAATGTGTTATTATAGCAAGTTGGAAGGTAGCGGCGGTAAGTGTAGAACTTGTTTGGTAGAAGTATCAAAGGGTTCAGAAAAAGATCCAAGACCAATGCCTAAATTGGTTGCGTCTTGTCGTACAACTGTGATGGACGGAATGGAAGTAAAAAATATCACAAGTGAAAAAGTATTGGATGCAAGAGCAGGTGTGGTGGAGTTTTTATTATTGAATCATCCTTTGGATTGTCCAATTTGTGATCAGGCTGGAGAATGTCATTTACAAGATTTAAGTTTTGATCATGGTAAAGCGGATACAAGATATGAATTTCAAAGAAGGACTTTTAAAAAGCATGATTTAGGAAAGAATATACAATTGCATATGACGCGTTGTATTTTATGTTATCGTTGTGTGTTCACTGCAGATCAATTAACAAATAAAAGAGTACACGGAATTTTAGACAGAGGAGACCACGCAGAAATTGCAACACATATTGAGAAGAGTTTAGACAATGAATTTATAGGAAACGTAATTGATGTATGTCCGGTGGGTGCGTTGACAGATAAAACATTTCGATTTAAAAATCGTGTTTGGTTCTTAAAGCCAATGGATGCGCATCGCGATTGTCCAACTTGTTCAGGAAGAGTGACTTTATGGAATAGAGGAGATGAAGTATATAGAGTCACAGCGAGAAAGGACCAATGGGGTGAGATAGAAGATACAACAGATGGCAAGCCAGGTTGGATCTGCAACACTTGTCGTTTTGATAAAAAGGAAACTGCAGATTGGATCATCGAAGGACCTCGTGAAATTAGCAGACAGTCTGTAATTGCACAAGGACATTATGCGGGAAATATCGGTACAACAAAACCTAATGAGACTTTCAAAGCAGTGAATAATGGTAGAACGCCGCATTTATTGATGGACATTCATGATGAAAGCGAAGTGAATCAACCTACTATTCATTTAGGTAAAATTCAAGGACCTTCTCATGGGAATACATTTAACACAAACAATACTCATAAAGCATAATTATATTAGCATGACAATTCTTGCATTTGATTGGGGGCTGGTGATAGAAAAATTAATCTTGATTGCCGTGGTGGTTTTCGGTAGTCTAGGCATTGCTTTGTATACCACTTTTGGAGAAAGAAAAGTGGCTGCCATTTTACAAGATCGTCCGGGTCCTAACAGGGCCGGTCCTTTTGGCTTGTTACAACCACTAGCCGATGGCATCAAATTGATCATGAAAGAAGATATCATTCCAACAGCAGCCAACAAGTGGTTATTTATTTTAGGCCCTGCATTGGCAATGACTGCAAGTTTAATGACTTGTGCTGTGATACCTTGGGGTTCAGATATTGAATTATTTGGCCGAAAAATTGCTTTGCAAATTGCAGATATCAATATTGGTATTTTATATGTCTTTGCGGTGGTGAGTATGGGTGTGTATGGTATTATGATTGGAGGATGGGCTTCTAATAATAAGTTTTCATTGATGTCCTCTTTAAGAGCAGCATCACAAGCCATTAGCTACGAATTAGCGATGGGCTTGGCCTTGATTGCTTTATTAATGACTACGGGTTCTTTAAGTTTAAAGACCATTGTAGAACAACAAATTCAGGGCAACTGGTGGAATATTGTATATCAACCATTGGGCTTTTTATTATTTTTTATTGCTGCATTAGCAGAGTGTAATAGAACACCATTTGACTTACCAGAGGCAGAGAATGAATTGAATTTTGGATACCATCAGGAATATTCTTCTATGAAATTGGGATTCTATTTATTCGCAGAATACATCAATATGATTATGAGTAGCGCGATTATGGCGTCGATGTATTTTGGTGGTTACGATTTGCCATTCTTCGACGAATCAACCGTTGCACCCAATATTGCAGCGATGATTGGTGTAGGCACATTGTTAATTAAAATCGTTTTATTCGTTTTCTTATTCATGTGGATTCGCTGGACCATCCCGCGTTTCAGGTATGATCAATTAATGAACTTAGGATGGAAGACGATGATTCCATTGGCACTTTTTAATTTATTAATTACGGGTGCTTTAATCTTAGCTAATTTATAATTTATTTAAATCATTGTATAAAGACATGCAACCATTAACCAACAAAGCACAAGCTGTAAGCAGAGCACCAATGACCTTTTGGGAGCGCTTGTATTTGATTAATATTATTAAAGGGATGTTCATCACTTTTAGTCATATGTTTAAAAAACAACCGACTACACGTTATCCCGAAGAGAAGCGAGCATTCAGTCCTGTATTTAGAGGCCTGCATGTGTTAAATAGAGACGAGGAAGGAAGAGAGCGCTGTACAGCATGTGGTTTATGTGCAGTGGCTTGTCCTGCAGAAGCAATTACAATGGAAGCAGCAGAGCGTGAAACAGGAGAAGAACATTTATATAGAGAAGAGAAGTATGCTGCAAAATATGAAATCAATATGTTGCGTTGTATTTTCTGTGGCTTATGTGAAGAAGCTTGTCCAAAAGATGCCATTTATTTAAGTGAAACATTTGCACCTGCAAATTATACACGTAAAGGATTTATTTATGGCAAACCTGATTTATTAATCCCAAATCCAATGACCGAAGCAAGTGATTTAGCTTTGGCTAGAGGAGTAGAAGCATAATAATACTATGAATACAGTAGACGTTTTATTTTATCTATTATCTGCATTTGCAATTATAAGTGCGACGATGGTATTAATTAGTAAGAATCCAATACATAGTGTATTGTGGTTGATCTTAGTATTCTTTGCAATTTCTGGACACTACATATTGTTGAATGCACAATTTTTAGCAATCGTAAATATTATTGTATACGCTGGGGCCATTATGGTATTGTTCTTATTTGTGATCATGTTAATGAATATCAAAAAAGATGCAGAACCACAAAAGCAATTATTAGTGAAGTTAACTGGTGTGGTAGCAGCTGGAAGTTTACTTACTTTATTGATTGCGGTGGTGAAACAGACGACCCAAATTCAAGACAAGCAAGTTTTATTAAAAGAAGGTACCATTGGTTTGATACACCCATTAGGGCAAGCATTGTTTACGGACTATGTGATTCCTTTTGAGATAAGCAGTGTTTTATTCTTAAGTGCGATGGTTGGCGCAGTCATCATTGGAAAAAAATAATTATAAATAAAATCATTAGAGATGTCTATACAGTATTATATCATTTTATGTTTGACTTTGTTTAGCATTGGTGTCGTTGGGGTATTGACCCGTCGTAACGCCATCATCGTATTCATGTGTATTGAATTAATGTTAAACGCAGTGAACTTATTATTAGTGGCATTTTCAAAAATGTACCACGGAGCTGCTCTGCAAAGCGCAGCCAATACCACAGCAGGTATTGATGCACAAATTTTTGTATTCTTCATTATGGTGGTCGCTGCGGCAGAAGTGAGTGTTGGATTGGCCATCATTGTAATGATGTACCGCAATACACATTCTGTAGACATCAATTTCTTAAACAGATTAAAGAATTAATTCCGCATGAAAACAATAATAGGATTGATCGTTTTATGGCCCTTAGCTGGATTTTTACTCAACGGGTTGGGTCGTAATATTTGGAGTAAAAAAACCATTGCGATACAAGCTACTGGGTATATTTTTGCCTCTTTTATATTTAGTGTATTGGCCTTTTGGAATGTGCAAGAGCAAGGCGCAATTGTGGTGCATTATTTTGACTTCATCAATACCGATACTGTCAAAATTCCTTTTGACTTTAGAGTGGATGCCTTGTCAAGTTTATTTTTATTAGTGATCACAGGCGTGGGCACTTTAATTCATTTATATTCAACGGCCTATATGCATGAGGAGACCGCGCCCCATTATGCCCGCTATTTTGCCTATTTGAATTTATTTATCTTCTCTATGCTTTTATTGGTGCTAGGAGATAATTATGTGATCATGTTTATTGGCTGGGAGGGTGTAGGACTTTGTTCTTATTTATTAATTGGCTATTGGTTTACGAATACAACTTATAATAATGCTGCTAAGAAAGCATTTATTATGAATAGAATTGGCGACCTAGGCTTTTTATTAGCCATCTTTTGGTTGATCGTGAAATTAGGCACTGTGAGTTACGGAGAAGTGTTAACTGCAGAAAGTTTAGCAAAATTATCTAGTGCAGATATTACCACAATCACTTTATTATTATTTGTAGGTGCAATGGGAAAGAGTGCACAAATTCCATTGTATACTTGGCTTCCAGATGCGATGGCTGGTCCAACACCAGTTTCTGCATTGATCCATGCTGCTACAATGGTGACTGCAGGTATTTACATGATCACAAGAACAAATATTTTTTATACCCATAGTGAAATTGCACAAACAGTGGTTGCGATTATTGGTATTAGTACAGCTTTATTAGCAGCGACAATTGCGATCAAACAAAATGATATTAAAAAGGTATTGGCATATTCAACAGTAAGTCAATTGGGTTATATGTTTTTGGGCTTAGGTGTTGGAGCTTATTCTGGTGCCGTATTTCATGTGATCACGCATGCATTCTTTAAAGCATTGTTGTTCTTAGCTGCAGGGTCTGTGATTCACGCCATGCATCATGAACAAGATATTCGTAAGATGGGTGGATTGAAATCCAAATTACCTATCACGCATATCACTTTTTTAATAGGATGTATCGCCATTGCTGGAGTACCTCCATTTAGTGGGTTCTTCTCTAAAGACGAAATCCTAGCAGCGGCTTATGCTAAAAATCCAATTTATTGGTTCCTTGGATTGATTGGCGCAGCAATGACTGCATTTTATATGTTCCGTTTATATGCCTCCACGTTCTTGGGACAATTTAGAGGTACAGAAGCACAAGCAAGTCATCTTCATGAAAGCCCAGTAAGTATGACTATCCCATTAATTATACTAGCGGTTCTAAGTGCCGTTGGAGGAGCAATGGGTGTGCCTGAAATACTAGGTGGACATCATTGGTTAGGGCAGCATTTATCAAGTATCATTGGAGCAGAACATACTTTGCATTTATCGCATACGACAGAATGGATCTTAATGGGTAGTTCTGTTACCATTGCAGTATTGGCTTTATTGATTGCAGTAGGCAAATACAGCAAACAAACAGACGGCGAGCCACAAACTGCATTGGGTAAATTTTTATACAATAAATGGCTGGTAGATGAATTCTACGAAAAGGCGATTGTACAACCATTGAATCGTTTTGCTGGCTTCTTGAAAGAAGTAGTTGAGAAAAATGTCATTGATGGCTTTGTAAATGGCACTGGAAAAATAGTGCAGTACGGCGCAAGACAAACACGTTTAATACAGAGTGGACAAGTAGGATATTATATTTTATTTATGGTGTTGAGTATCGTCTTGTTATTCCTTATATGGTTTAATGATCTTGCCATCACTCGATTCTTTCATAATTTGATTCAATAAATTTTTAGCAATAATGGTATTACTTTCAATTCTATCTATTCCGTTTATCGCAGCAATCATTTTGCTATTTGTTAAACCTAATGAAAAGGCAAATTATATTGCAATTGCATCGACTGGGATCACCTTAGCACTTGCATTGAATATTGCATTCAATGGTGCAGCTAATTTTGATGCAAGTTGGATACCAAGCATCAATGCAAGATTTGTTTTAACTGCAGATGGCTTGTCTAAAATTTTACTATTATTGACAGGGATTAG
>JBILCS010000020.1:0-25753 GCA_044353005.1 Sediminibacterium sp.
GCAATAGCCTCAACGAAAGTTGAGGCTTTGTTATTTCATGAATAAGCGATTCAAGCTCGCTTGAAATCGCGCATGAGTGAAATAACAAAAAGCCTAATGAATCTAATTCATTAGGCTTTTGCTTTTATGCTTTTAAATAGAGGGTATACAGGATCACCGAACGAAGTGAGGTAATCTTTTTATGCTTTTGCACTGAGGGTGAAGAAGGATCAACGAACATAGTGAGGTAATCCTTTTATATCATCAAGCAAATTTATAACAAGTTACTGCCCATCTAACCAAACTATTGTTCTCGTTAGGCAAATCCAATTTCTTTTTAATATTGTATCGGTGGTTGCGAATGGTCTTTTCGGAGAGATACAATAAATCAGCAATCTCTTTACTCTTTTTTTGTTGGGCAATTAAACCTAGAATGATATTTTCCATTCTGGTTAACCCTCTAATACCTAATTGAATGGTTTCTTCTAGAATAAGAATTTTATTTTGTTCCATGGCTTATACATTGTTTAGAGTATAAACCTATTGCATAATTATTTTTTTTAAATTAAACTAGTTTAATAAATACAAATGAGATAGAATATATTAAACTACTTTAATAAGCCAACTTATTTTTTTAATATTGGCTTTAGCACTTCAAATTTTCCATCAATAGCCTGCGTATTATATTGTAAGCCCAGAACATTTGCTACCAATGGATATACGTGTACATTTTCAAAGCCATCAATTGTCAATCCTTTTTTAAAGGCAGGTCCCCAAGCCATAAAGCTTGCTCTCATTTCTACTTCTTTATTGTCAAATCCGTGTTTACCTTTTGTTGGTTTACTTGTACCAAGATTGAACACTTGATGAATCGTCTTTGGAACTAAAATAAGATCCCCTAGTCGGTTATATCTATCATCCGATTTTTTATAATGCCAATGGTCTGGTGTTTCATCTAATTTATAAGTGGTGAATCGGGTGTCTTGCTTTAAAGCTTGATAAGTGGCTTCAATCTTACTTGCATCTTTTGCATACAAATGCAATAAGGCATCACTCCATGGTACTCTAAATTCATTTTTATCCACTGCTGCAGGTAAGCCAATCGTATTGTCCACATCAACAGTGGTCATACCATGATCTGATACAAAAATATAGTTGATTGGTAAATTCAAAGGTGCTAAAGCTGCTTGCAATGCATTGATACTGCTATCTACAAACTGTACAGATTTTTTAACTCTAGGATCTTCTGGTCCATAAGTGTGGGCATCATGGTCTACATCTGGAAAATAAAAAGTGATCATATGTGGACGTCTATCTTCAGGAAGCATTAACCAATTTTTTACTGCCTGTATTCTTGTACCAATATTCGTTTTGTCATTGTAGATATAATGATAGGTTGGTTTAATGCCTTGAATATCGGCTTCTGAAGCCACCCAGAAAAAGCTGGCAGCAAGCATTTTTTGTTGTTCTGCCAAAACCCATAAAGGCGTTCCGCCATACCACTTACCTTCTGATACCATTTTTTTATTGGCCATACTATATTGTTGACCAGAAGCCACATCAATATAGGTGTTGTCCACCAATCCATGGTGCGCAGGGTACAATCCAGTGACGATGGTATAATGGTTGGGGAAAGTCACTGAAGGATAGGAGGGTTGCATGTATTTGGCTCGCACTCCTTTTTCACTGATCGTTTTTAAAAAGTTAGCATCATATTTTTCGGCAAAGTCTGCTCTGAATCCGTCTGCCGAAATCAAAATCACATAAGGTTTACTGTATTGAGTAGGGTCATTTTTGGTCAATGGATTCACCTGTTCTGTAGTATCTTGGGCAAATAAGGCTGTGGCCAAAATCATTGACAAAACCATTAAACTTAGGCCTCTGCTACAAAAGCTGATTAAATTATTTTTCATTATTTGCTTTAATTTTATTCGAAATTTTTTGATGAATCATGATACTCAATTGAACACTCATAACAGCGACTATTATGCCTCCTCCTAAATCCATAGGGAAATGCTGTCCTAAATACACTCTTGAATAAGCACAGATCATTGCAAAGATAGCGCCAATGGCGAAGACCCATTTTGTAGGAAATAAATAAATTGTTAATAAAAATAAGGTGAACGCAGTCGCTGTATGGCCTGAAGGAAAACTATTATAAGCATGCATGACCACCCCTGGAACCGTATGTATCTCATTTAAAGGCATTCCGCTTGCAATAGGTCTGCTTATTGTATCCCAAATAAACTGCTTTGGAATTTGAGTGAGCAGTGTGGATAGTAAAAAATTAAGTACAATCAATTTGGCATCTTTTTTAAACCAACCAAAAACGATAGCTAAGAAGGGAATCCAAACCCATCCCTCCGCGCCCCAAGTGGCCCATTTAAAAAATTGATCCATCAATGCACCGCCATCTGTATTCAAAAAAAGGAAAACTGGTATCCTACCAAAATAAGCACTTGTTCCAATAAGCAAAAGAGCACCCAATAGGCTTAGGTTTCTTGCTTTGATGTACAAATTTGGTGCTTTATCCAACATGGTTCAAACTGTTTTAGCTATTGCAAATTTACAAATGTTTC
The DNA here is from genome assembly GCA_044353005.1 of Sediminibacterium sp. Lineage (GTDB taxonomy): Bacteria > Bacteroidota > Bacteroidia > Chitinophagales > Chitinophagaceae > Sediminibacterium. The sequence continues at coordinate 2,559 of JBILCS010000020.1, forward strand.
AGCCCCGTGTCAACTAAATATAGGAATGGTTGTTATAACTTTACGCCATCCAATGAAAAAAAACAACGACAATATAGAAGTGATAGGTGCCAGAGAGCATAATTTGAAGAATTTTGATCTTTCTATTCCCAAAAATCAGTTGGTTGTTTTTACTGGAGTGAGTGGAAGTGGTAAATCTTCACTTGCCTTTGATACCATCTACAACGAAGGGCAACGTCGTTATATGGAGAGCTTTAGTGCTTATGCAAGACAATTTATGGGGGACATGGAACGCCCAGATGTGGACCAAATTACGGGCTTATCTCCTGTGATTGCCATTGAACAAAAAACAACCAATAAAAATCCTAGGTCTACCGTAGGAACCGTAACAGAATTATATGATTTCCTTCGTTTATTGTATGCGCGCGCAGGTAAAGCATATAGTTACGAGACGGGTAAGCCAATGGTACAGTTTTCTGAGGCCGAAATCATTCAGGATATTCAAAAAAAGTTCAAGGATAAAAAAATCAATCTATTAGCACCTGTTGTTAGAGGTAGAAAAGGGCATTATAGAGAATTATTTGAAGAGATCAGAAAAAAAGGTTTTGTAAAAGCAAGGGTGGATGGAGAGATCATTGAACTAAGACCAAAATTTCAAGTAGATCGTTACAAAATACATGATATTGAAATTGTGGTAGATCGAATTCCGGTGGACGAGGCCATGAAAACCAGGTTGGCAGATAGTGTACAACAGAGTTTAAAAATGGGTAAGGATTTATTATTTGTTTTAGAAGAAGGGAAAGAAAAAATTGTGCAGTATTCCAAACAATTAATGTGTATCGATACTGGTTTAAGCTATGAGACCCCTTCTCCCAATAGTTTTTCTTTTAACTCACCTTATGGCGCATGTCCTACCTGTAAAGGATTGGGCAATGTCTATGCAATCGATATGGATTTGTTAATTCCCGATACAAGCTTAAGCGTCAATGCTGGAGGGATTGCCCCATTAGGAGAAGCAAGAGAAGCAAGTGTGTTTAAGCAAGCAAAACAATTTGCAAGAAAATATAAGATCAATTTAGATAAGGCAATCAAAGACTTACCTAAAGACCAATTGAATTTGCTTTTATTTGGCGATAAAAATATTACCAACAATTTAGGGCTAGACTTAAACGATGAAAATATACCTGATACCTATACTGGTAGTTATGAAGGGATTGTACCGATGTTAAAAAGATGGTTTACTTCTTCCCAAAGTACAGATGTGTTAAAAGGATGGGTGGAGCAGTTCATGCAACTCAATACATGTGCAGATTGTAATGGTGCAAGACTAAAAAAAGAAAGTCTTTGGTTTAAAGTGAATGAATTGAATATTGCGGCATTGAATGAAATGCATTTAAATGATTTGCAACAATGGTTTTTAGATTTGCCTAAAAAATTAGATAAAAAGGATACGCTCATTGCAACAGGTATATTGAAAGAGATTAATGATAGAATTGAATTTTTGATGAATGTGGGATTATCTTATTTATCATTAAGCAGGCCTTCAAAATCTTTGAGTGGTGGAGAGTCACAACGTATCCGATTAGCAACTCAAATTGGTTCTCAATTGCAAGGCATCACCTATATTTTAGATGAGCCTTCTATTGGTTTACATCAAAGGGACAATCAGCGTTTGATTGTGGCGCTCAAACAATTAAGAGATATTGGTAATACGGTATTGGTCGTAGAGCATGATAAGGATATCATGATGGCTTCGGACTATTTAGTGGACATTGGTCCTAGGGCAGGTATTCATGGGGGCCATGTGGTTGCAGCAGGTACACCAGCTTCTTTTTTGAAATTAAAATCGGACACTGCATTGTATTTAGCAGGCAAAAAATCAATCGCTGTGCCTACAGAACGCAGAAAAGGCAATGGTTTAAGCATTGAAATAAAAGGGGCTACCGGAAATACTTTAAAGAAAGTCAATGCGAGTTTTCCATTAGGTACTTTAACATTGGTCACCGGTGTGAGTGGATCTGGTAAGTCGACCTTGATCAATGAAACTTTATATCCTATCTTATCCCAATTCTGTTATCATAGTAAGACCAAGCCAATGCCTTATGCATCGGTAACTGGGATAGAACATATTGATAAAGTGATTGAGATTGACCAATCCCCAATTGGACGCACTCCAAGAAGCAATCCTGCCACTTATTGCGGTTTCTTTACTGATATTAGAACCTTATTTGCAGCAGTGCCAGAAGCCAAGATTAGAGGTTATCTAGCAGGTCGTTTTTCTTTCAATGTAAAGGGTGGAAGATGTGACGTATGTGAAGGTGGAGGCATGCGTGTGATTGAAATGAATTTCTTACCAGATGTGTATGTGCATTGTGAAAAATGTGCAGGCAAAAGATACAATAGAGAAACTTTAGAAATTAGATATAAAGGAAAATCTATTAGTGATGTGTTAAACATGACGGTGGAGGAAGCATGTGAATTTTTCCAAGCCGTACCTTTTATTTATAGAAAAGTAAAAGTGTTACAAGAAGTTGGATTAGGCTATATCACATTAGGGCAATCATCGGTGACATTGAGTGGAGGAGAAGCACAAAGAATTAAATTAGCCACTGAATTAGGGAAAAAAGATACAGGTAAAACATTTTATATTTTAGATGAGCCAACGACTGGCTTGCATTTTCAAGACATTCAATTATTAATTGGCGTATTAAATCGTTTAGTGGATAGAGGCAATACGGTACTGGTGATTGAGCACAATATGGATGTGATTAAAATGGCGGATCATATTATTGATATGGGTCCAGAAGGTGGATCTGCTGGTGGATTGGTGCAATTTGTGGGTACTCCAGAACAAATGATAAAAAAATCAACAACGTTTACGGCTAAATTTTTAGCCATCGAAATGCAGTAGTGTCAATAATAATTAATTAAGAAAGTAAATCTGTTGATGATAGCTTAGTAAGCGTAATCTTATTTTCTGATCATTGGAATATGCTCAATCGCATCCTCATAATACATCTCTCCAGCTTGCTCCCAACCTAGTTCTCCGTAAAATTTTTTAAGGTACAATTGTGCGCCAATTTTAATAGGGTGCTTACCAAATAATCTTTCACATTCAGCAATGGAATATTGCATGAGTGCTTTACCTACTCCTATCCCTCTATGTCTAGGTGATCCTACCACGCGTCCTATACTTTGGTAGCCTGGATAGCTTTGGTTTACATCAAATAATCGAGTAGTGGCAATGAGTTCGCCGTTCAGCCATCCCATGGTATGGTAGGCTATTTGGTCGTTATTATCCATGTCTAAAAAAATACAGTTTTGTTCTACTACAAATACCTCAGACCTGAGTCTTAAGATGGCGTAAAGTTCATCTACATTGAGTTCCGAGAAATGCTTTGTGCCCCATTCTATGGTTGGGTTAATTGACATAGCTACAAAATTAAGGATTTACATTTACTTCTTTTGTAATATATAAAAGTAGTCTAAAGCACTATCTCTGGTTGCAGGGTTTATAAATTCACCGGTTAACATGCTTACATGAAAGCTTGGAATGGATTCAATTTTATTGAATTTTGTCATTATACTGTCAGGTACATTTTTATTTTCAATTAAAATGAAATCGCCCTTTTTTGAAGTATTTAAGTTTTCAATATTCTTGAAACTATAATTACTGTAAAAATCTAAACTTCTTGAATCCGTAATTTTGTATACATAAAAATCGCTTTTATTTATCTTTTTATCATTGATGTATTTGCCTACTTTATTTCCTAATTGGAACTCCAATAATTTAGGGTAAAAAAACAGATTCAAAAATAAATTGGTTGTTAATATAGTAAATAAAGCAAAATGTAAAATTTTTGGAACTCGATTATTATTAAAATAAAGAATGAAAGTAAAAATAACTGCTGCTATTAATAATAGGATAGTAAGAAGTAGTTTATTGCTATTAAATGGAACAAATAATAAGTAAACTAATAAAATTAAAATGATAGTAAATACGATGAAGTTTATAATATTTATTATTTTACTAAATTTTTCATTACTTCCATTAGATATTATAATGTTATTGATACATTTAGCTGTAATAATAGATATAAATGGTAAAACAACATAAATATAATGAGGTAGTTGATATCTGCTACTTCCCAATGCTAAATAGGTGATTAAAAAACCTGGCACAGTAATCCATTCATGACTATTTGCAATTTTAAGTTTGTTTTTAATTAATTTAAATAATTCAAAAATTAGTCCAATTATAAAAAACAGTGTCCACGGTAAAAATCCCCATAATAAGTTTTCAAATAAAAAAAAGATGCTATCATTTTCATGCCATATACTCTCTCCAGTTATTCTACCAAAGCTTTGGGTCCAATAAAAAAATCTTAGGCCTGAAGTGCCAGTCTTACCATACATTACTTTTTCAGGATGTAAATCAAATTGTTGATATAATCCGATATCCATAGGAAGCAATAAAATGATGATAATTACTAATCCAATTAGATATTCCCATCTAAATAATAATTTATATTGTTTATGAATAATTAAATGTGGGACAAATGAAAATATAGGTACCATTAAAGCAATAGGTCCTTTCGTCATCATTCCAAATCCAATAGCACTAAATGCAATAATTAAAGAAACCCAATTTTTATTTTGTAACCAACTAGCAAATTTCCAAATCCCTAAAATCACCCAGCACATTAACATGGTATCCGTTCTTACATCATGTGTAATTAAAAACATTGCTTGGGAAGTTGCCAAGACCAATGCTGACAAAATAGCAATTTCTTTTTGATAATATAGTAATGTAAATTTATAGGTACTGTAAATAGCAACTACTGCCATTAAAATGGACGGCAATCTAAAAGCGAAATCGTTCATTCCAAATAAATACATACTAAATGAACTAGCCCAAAAAAGAAATGGAGGTTTATCTAAATAGTCTTTTCCTTGGTCAAAAATTTGCAAAAAGCTTTTATTTTGTAACATTTCCCTACAAATATTCCCATATTGAACCGAGTCGATTTCAATTAATGGAATAAAAAGGCTGCCAAGAATATAAATTACAATACTTGCAATTATGTAATTCAAGTATATTTTGTGTGCACTTTCTTTATTATTAATCATTTTTTGGGAATAATTTTAGTCTATTTATTTCATACTAAATGAAATAAATATATTATTGTTCCAAATATATTATATTTATATTGAAATTAACCATTCGAATTATAAATATATCAATGTCAATCAATAAAATTTCAATTATTGTCCCTGCTTACAATGAAGCATCTACTATATCAAAAATCATAGATAAGCTCATTAATTTGTCATTGATAAATAATATTAATAAAGAAATTATAATTGTAAATGATTGTTCTACTGACAATACTGCTGCCATAGTAGAAAATATCATTTCTATGCATCCAAGTTCTGAAATATATTTTATTTCTCATGAAAAAAATTCAGGAAAGGGTGCAGCAATTCATACCGGGATAAAAAATGCAACAGGGGATTATTTGATTATACAAGATGCAGATTTAGAATATGACCCTAATGAATTTAATATACTTTTAAAGCCAGTTATTGATGGCTATGCGGATGTAGTATATGGATCAAGATTTCTTGGAGGTTCTGCACATCGAATTTTATTTTTTTGGCATACCATTGGAAACAAATTTTTAACCTTTCTGTCAAATTTATTTACAAATTTGAATTTAACAGATATGGAAACTTGTTATAAGCTTTTTAAAACTGATATTATAAAGGGAATAAAACTTAATGAAAAGAGATTTGGATTTGAGCCTGAAATCACGTCTAAAATATCAAAAGTAAAAAATATCAGAATTTACGAAGTTGGTATTTCATATTATGGAAGAACTTATGCTGAAGGAAAAAAAATAAATTGGAAAGATGGGTTTAGAGCTATATACTGTATTATCAGGTATAATTTATTCTCTTAAATTTAGTATTTCATTATTCAAAAAGGTGATTGTAATCTCTGACTAATCTTAAAGTCATACGAATATGTAAGATGCCTACTGCTCCAATAACAAATAGGAAGTAGGCTGCGACGCGCATCATCTTTAGTACAAACTGACTATTGAATTCAGGCGGCAAACCAGATTGTTGTGCTAAAAATTCATCAATAAAAACAATTAAGATCGCATCATTTGAAAGTAGTATGCTCACAGCATTTAAAAAGATCAAACAAAACATCAATAAGCTCACATAAGCATTGACTTTGATCCAATCCTTTAATTTAGAGGTTAAAATCTGCTCTCTTTCAATTCCTAATTTTAAAAACTTAAAACTAGTGAAACTATAAATCACAATACAAGCCATTGCAAATACTAAGATCATGGCACTTGGATTGGCTAGCGCTGAAATCAATAAAATGCTATCCATAAAACCAAAAAACAATGCAATAGGAAGTAGTATATAAGACAATACAAGGTATAATTTCGAAGGTTTTTGCATGGGGCTACTTTAAATTTAGTTTAATATGCAATTCTTCAAATTGTTTATCATCAATGCTGCTTGGCGCATCTAGCATCACATCACGTCCACTATTGTTTTTAGGGAAGGCAATAAAATCTCTAATACTTTCACTGCCACCTAATAAAGCACAAAGACGATCAAAGCCAAAAGCAATACCACCATGTGGCGGTGCGCCATATTCAAAAGCACCTAATAAGAAGCCAAATTTATGTTGTGCTTCTTCTGGTGTCATGCCTAAAGCGGCAAACATTTTTTCTTGCAAAGCTCTTTGGAAAATACGAATAGAGCCTCCTCCAATTTCATTGCCATTTAAGACCATATCATACGCGTTGGCCTTAATGCCTGCATAAGGATGTTCTAAGTACTTAGCTGCGTCCTTAATTTCTGGCGCATTATTGATCATGATATCAATATGATCGGGTTTAGGAGAAGTGAAAGGATGGTGTCTAGCAACCCAACGATTGCCTTCTTCGTCGTATTCAAATAATGGGAAATCCATGACCCATAATAATTTAAATTCATCCTCTTTTCTAAAGCCTAATTGCTTGCCTAATGATAACCTTAATTCACTAATTGCTTTACGTGTTCTTTCCTCAGCACCTGCAAGAATTAAAATTAAATCACCTGCTTTTGCATTCGCTGCTGCAGCAATGGCTTTTAATTTATCCTCGGAATAAAATTTATCTACGCTGCTTTTGAAACTTCCATCTGCATTACATTTAATGAATACCATACCTTTCATACCTATCTGAGGACGCTTCACCCACTCCGTTAAATCATCTGTTTGCTTACGCGTGAACTCACTACATCCTGGTGCAGCAATGGCCACCACTGTTTCTGCTTCATCAAAGACTTTGAAATCAACGCCATTGATTAAAGCTGCTTGATCTGCTTTGTCTGAGAATACATGGGCTGGCTTTTTTAAATTACATACTTCCATGCCAAAACGAATATCCGGTTTGTCATTTCCATATTGCCACATCGCATCCTCCCAAGTCATTCTTTGAACGGTCTCGGTGTAATCAATATTTTTAACATCTTTGAATATGCTCTTAATTAATCCTTCGAACATATTTAAAATATCTTCTTGTTCTACGAAACTCATCTCGCAGTCAATCTGTGTAAATTCTGGTTGACGATCGGCTCTTAAATCCTCATCTCTAAAACATTTTACAATTTGGTAGTAACGGTCATAGCCACTTACCATCAATAATTGCTTAAAAGTTTGAGGAGACTGCGGTAGGGCATAAAACTCACCTGGGTTCATTCTACTAGGCACCACAAAATCACGAGCGCCTTCTGGGGTGGACTTGATTAAAAAGGGTGTTTCAATATCCATGAACCCTTTTTCATGTAAATAGTTTCTAGTAGCACGATTGACACTATACCTTAATTCAATATTCTTTTTTATGGCGTTTCTTCTTAAATCCAAGAAACGGTATTTCATCCTAATATCATCTCCGCCATCTGTATCATCTTGGATGGTGAATGGAGGAACAATAGATGCATTCAAGATTGTAAATTCAGTGACTTCAATTTCAATTTCACCAGTTGGGATATGTGCATTTTTGCTTGAACGCTCAATCACTTTTCCTTTTGCTTGAATGACAAACTCACGACCAAGTGGAGCCGCATCCAATTGTGCCTGCAATGCTTCCCCTAATAAAAGTTGTGTAATCCCATAACGATCTCTAAGGTCCACAAAATTGATGGCACCAAATTTACGAATGGTTTGTACCCAACCAGCAAGTGTCACTTCCTGACCTACAAATTGAATATTTAACTGACCACAATGGTGCGTACGATACATAGATTGCTATTATAATGAATGGTCAGCAAATATAGCCCAAATCCTATAAATTACCGATCTTTGGCCCATGAGCGAAACAAGTATATCTAAACAGTCTAGACGTGTTATTTTATCGGGTTATTTCTTTTATACCGGCATTTGTTTTGCAAGTTGGGCGAGTAGAATCCCCGACATTAAATTGGCCCTAGGCCTAACGGATGCGCAGTTTGGAGGCATGCTCTTATTTCTGCCATTGGGTTCTTTTTTAGGGATTCCTATTTCTGGAAGCTTAACTGCCAGACATGGAAGTAACATCATGCTTAAAATTGCATCTATTTTATATCCTTTATCCTTGGTCAATATTGGATGGGCAGCGGACACCAATGTGGTGCATTTAGGATTAGCCCTTTTTATTTTTGGCATGATTGGTAATTTATTCAACGTATCAGTGAACACCCAAGCGGTTGAATTGGCAAAATTATTTGAGAAAAGTATCATCTCTACCTTTCATGGATTTTGGAGTTTAGCTGGATTTGTAGGCGGAGTAATAGGCAGCTATTTTATTGCACAGTCATTAACACCTATTATGCAATTTATTGTGATACTTGTTTTGGGTTATATCTTTCTTTTTACAACACAGCAACATCTTTTACATAGCGCGTCCAATAAACAATCGCTCAAAAAAATGTGGACCAAACCAACACCCTTGATGTTTCAATTTGGATTAATTGCTTTAAGCAATATGATTTGTGAAGGGATGATGTTTGATTGGAGTGGGGTATTTTTTCAATCGGTCGTAAAAGTGTCGGAAAGTCAGAGAACCATTGGCTATATTAGTTTCATGGGCTGTATGACTACTGGCAGGATGTTTGCAGATGCGCTCATTAATTATTGGGGTCCCAGAAAACAATTGATGCTAAGTGGTTTATTGGTGACCCTAGGATTAGTGATTGCGATTCTTCAACCATCCATTATAACAAGTACGATTGGGTTTATGCTGGTAGGATTTGGGGTGTCATCGGTGATACCAACTATTTATGGCAGTGTAGGTAGATCAGCGGAACCAGGTCAAGCAAGTATTGCACTCGCTTCTGTATCCTCCATTGGTTTTTTTGGATTTTTAATTGGTCCACCAATCGTTGGATTTTTATCAGGCGCACTTGGTTTAAGATGGGCCTTTTTAACTATCTCCATTTTAGGATTGGTGACTTTTATTCAATCCTATCGATTAAAAAAATACTTATAAATTTATAAGATCCCTTTATGTCTTGGTTTATACCAGATATAATAGTAGCAGAGAATGAACATCCCAATTAAAAATGGAATCATGGCTAAATGTTTTACAGTGAGTCCGTATCCAATAGGAACATGATCTATCTTAAAAAATTCGGTACACATCCAAAAAGAGTTGGCAGAAATCCAAACCGTGATGGCAATATTGTGGCAAAGTTCTGATACTATTTGTCTAGTTCTCCACGCAATGACAATTGAAACAATCATGGTAGGGACAATCATTGAAATACCTAGCCAGGTAAATCCCATACACCAACCAATGTCTTTAAAAATCCAAAATACAATATGCAAATTTTCCATCTTACGGTAAGCAATGGGAATATTGTAATCGTCTTGTTGGTCTTTAGTCATTTTTTTATTGGGATAAAAGGAGAAAATAATGGTTGTTCAATTTAAAGATAAAAAAAATTACTAGTTTTTAATTCGTACCCGGGTTTTTTTTCAAAATTTGTTCAAATCGCTCCAAACTTGCTTCTGAATGAATAGGCAATCCGTTTTCACAATGGTCGATTAATTGATTGGCAAAATAGGGTGCAAGCGAACAACCCTTGGTGCCCATACCATTGCAAATGCCAATGGCTGGATAGACAGGATGTAAGCCCACAAAGGGTCTTCGCTCTTGATTGGCTGGGCGTATGCCTACAATATGGTCTACCACCGTAAAAGGTATTTTCAGTAATTGCGTCAGTGCATCTTCCATCTTTGTTTTAAAAGCACTACTAGGTGCAGCATCTGTATAATCCCATTCATAATTAGAGCCCACCCAAAATAGTTGATCCTTCCAAGGAACAATGGATAAATTATGTTTGTAGATAGCTTGATTGGGCAGGTCATTCATTTCCACTATCAAGGCTTCTCCTTTATTGGGTGCAAAGGGTAACATTTTAAAGTAAGGATTTTGCATGCTGCCTAATCCATCACTAAAAATGATACGATTGGCTTGAATGCCTTTCCATGTAACACCTTCATTTGTGATTTGTAGATCCGCTATATCAAATTTGGTATCAATGTATTGCTGATGCTTGATTAATTGTTGACGCCAACCTGTTATCATTAAATTCAAATCGATCCAAACAGTTTGGTCAATTTGTCCCGTACCAAAAGGCGTGTGCATGAAAGCTTCAAAATCGGAAGCGGTATTTTTTTGCAGATATACATTCTCGTGTTCATAACGGTATTCAAAACTTTCTTGCATTTGCAAAGAAGGATGAATCAATACCACAGGTGCTTCGCGGACAATTGTTGTATTTAATTGAGCACCTAAATCCGAATAAGCTTTTAAAGCAAAAGGTAAAAAAGTATCGATCATCCAAGTTTGTACAATACGTCTGCCCGTAACTGGATTAATCACCCCACTTGCTACTTGTGATGCGGATGCTGTATGGCTGTCGTTCACCACCATACAAGTTTTTCCTGCTTGTAAAGCATAATAACTTAACCAGGTTCCCACTAGGCCTTGGCCTATAATTAAGTAGTCTACTTTTTTATGAGAAGTGGTTTGCTCCAATCTTTATTGCTTAATGAAAGTGGGTATATCAATGCGGATACTGTCTTGTATTGTATCTACTTTGGCGACTAGTTCTAAAGTGAATTTTCCTTTATAATCATTCGGTACGGTAAAAGGAAATTCAGTTTCAAAAATTTCATTCGAAATGGTCGTAAAATATTGAAAGGGGAAAAAATTCAAGAACCATCCATCCACCGATTTTTTTGTTTCGGCATTGTACAATGCAAATTGAAGATTGCCTGTTTGCTCTTTAGTCAATTGATGCTTCACTTGCACTTTTAATTTTAAAGTTTCGCCTAAAAACATTGCTGTTGGTGCAGTAAAATGGATACTGAGTGGTTTTTGTTGTGCCTTAGATTGTGTGGTCAATAAAACACAACATAATAATAGGGTACTGTATACAAAGCGCAGGTTCATCTTCATGTTCAGGTTCATTTTCATCTTTCAAAAATACAATAAAAAATCCCTTAGCATCTTATACTAAGGGATTCCTTTATTCCAATGAATTGGTTTATACTTATTTCTTTAAAACTGCAGCCATTGTCTTTCCAATATCAGCAGGACTTGCACAAACGTGGATACCACATGCAGCCATGATTTTCATCTTAGCTTCTGCTGTGTCATCTGCACCACCAATGATCGCACCAGCGTGACCCATACGGCGTCCTGGAGGGGCTGTTTGACCTGCGATAAATCCTACAACTGGTTTTCTCATATTGTCTTTAATCCAATTAGCAGCATCTGCTTCCATACTTCCACCAATCTCGCCAATCATAATGATACCCTCTGTTTCTGGATCGTTCATTAATAATTCAACCGCTTCTTTAGTTGTTGTACCAATGATTGGGTCACCGCCAATACCGATGGCAGTTGTGATTCCTAATCCAGCTTTCACAACTTGATCTGCTGCCTCATATGTTAATGTACCGCTCTTTGAAACAATACCTATTGTTCCTTTCTTGAAAATAAAGCCAGGCATGATACCTACTTTAGCTTCTTCTGCTGTAATCACACCTGGACAGTTTGGTCCGATTAATCTTGTGTGCTTACCTGCTAAATAATTTTTTGCTTTCACCATATCTTGAACTGGGATACCTTCTGTAATACATACGACCAATGCAATCCCTGCATCTGCAGCTTCCATAATAGCATCTGCAGCAAATGCTGGAGGTACAAAAATGATACTCACATTGGCACCAGTAGTTTTAACTGCGTCAGCGACTGTATTAAATACTGGGCGGTCTAAATGGGTTGTGCCACCTTTACCAGGTGTTACACCTCCAACAACTTGTGTTCCATATTCCATCATTTGAGTGGCATGGAAACTACCTTCTGTTCCTGTGAAACCTTGTACGATGATCTTAGATTGCTTATTTACTAGTACTGACATAGTCTACGCTTTATTAATTATGGCGCAAAAATAGGCTAAACGAGGTTTTTTTACTGTTATTTCTCAACAAAAATTTGATGTTTTTTTCTAAATGACTTGCAAGTACTACTTTTGCGCTTCACATAGTCATTTAATAAAACAATCTTATGGCAACAACATCAGACATCACAAGAGGAATGATCCTAAAATTGGACAATAGTTTATATTCTGTAGTAGAATTTGGAGAAAATAAAACTGCTCGTGCGGCAGCTAAAATTTGGGCTAAGTTAAAAGGGGTAGACAATAAGCGCTCTATTGAAAAAACATGGAATAGCGGTGAAACCGTTTACCCAGTGCGTGTTGAGAAAAAAACATTTCAGTTTTTATATAAGGATGACAGCGGTTATAACTTAATGAACAATGAAACATTTGAACAAATTGTGATGGCCGAAGAGATGATTGATGCACCTCAGTATCTTATTGAAGGGGCAGAAGTATTTGTATTTATGAATACAGAGACCGAATTACCAATTGGAGCTGAATTACCAGAGAAATTGGATGTCTTAATCACTTACTGTGAGAATGGCGTAAAAGGTGATACCGCAACACGTGCTTTGAAATCAGCAACTATTGAATCAGGTGCGACGATCATGGTCCCATTATTTGTGAATGAAGGGGAGAAAGTTAAGATCAATACCAAAAATGGTGAGTACGTAGAACGCGTAAAGTAGGTTTTTTTAGCCTCTTTTTTAAAAGTAGGCCATATATAAATTCCTTAAAAAAGGGTCATTTTTAATAAAAAATGACCCTTTTTTTGTGCTTTTTGGCAAAAAAAGCCCATTTTTGTCCAAATTAACCAAATATGGACTTAAAGCAAATTCACGATTTAATTAAGGTAGTCAACAAAAGCAATATTGGAGAAATCAGCATCGAAGATAAAGATGGAAAAGTCACCATTAAGCAAAAAGAAGATAAAATCACAGTGACCTCTGCACCTGCCCAAACAGTATATGCAGCTGCTCCATCTGCTGCCGCACCAGTTGCATCTGCTCCTGCTGCTGCCCCAGCTGCCGACAATTTAATCACTATTAAGAGTCCAATGATTGGTACTTTTTACAGAAGAGCTTCTCCTGATAAGCCGTTATTGGCAGAAGAGGGTACTGAAGTCAACTCAGGTAAAGTAGTTTGTATCATTGAGGCCATGAAATTATTCAATGAAATTGAATCAGAAGTAAAAGGTACGATTGTGAAAATTTTGGTGGAAGATGCAAGCCCAGTAGAGTTTGATCAACCATTGTTTTTAGTGCAACCTGCATAAGGTCCTGCACTCAGTCCTCCCAACCTGTTTAACTTAAATTTAAAAGATGTTTAAAAAAATATTGATTGCCAACCGAGGCGAGATTGCTTTGCGTATCATAAGAACCTGTAGAGAGATGGGTATCAAAACGGTTGCAGTATATTCGACCGCAGACAAAGATAGCTTGCATGTAAAATTTGCAGATGAAGCTGTTTGTATTGGTGGTCCAAAGAGCCAAGAATCTTATTTGAATATTCCACATATCATGGCGGCTTGTGAAATCACCAACGCAGATGCAGTGCATCCTGGTTATGGTTTCTTAGCAGAGAATGCCAAGTTTGCGCAAATCTGTGCAGACCACGGGATTAAATTTATTGGACCTACCCCAGAGATGATTAATAAAATGGGGGATAAGATCACCGCAAAAGAAACGATGATCAAAGCAGGTGTTCCAGTAGTGCCAGGTGGAGAAGGTTTATTAGAGAGTGTGGATACTGCAAAAATATTAGCAAAAGAAATTGTATATCCTGTCATCATCAAAGCAACTGCTGGTGGTGGTGGAAAAGGAATGCGTGTAGTTTGGAATGAATCAGAGATTGAAAAAGCATTCAATGATGCAAAGATGGAAGCGGCTGCAAGTTTTAAAAATGATGGTTTGTACATGGAGAAATTTGTGGAAGAGCCAAGACATATTGAGATTCAAGTAGCGGGGGATCAATTTGGAAATGTTTGTCATTTGAGTGAGCGTGATTGTTCGATTCAAAGAAGACACCAAAAATTAGTAGAGGAATCTCCTTCACCATTTATGACACCAGATCTTCGTCAAAGAATGGGGGATGCTGCCATCAAAGCTGCATCTGCAATCAATTATGAGAGTGTTGGTACCATAGAGTTCTTAGTAGACAAGCACCGTAATTTCTACTTCATGGAAATGAATACCCGAATTCAGGTAGAGCATTGTGTAACAGAAGAAGTAGTGAGCTATGACTTAATTAAGGAGCAAATTAAAATTGCTGCAGGCGAAAAAATTTCTGGTAAGAATTACGAACCACAATTGCATGCGATTGAATGTCGTATCAATGCGGAAGATCCATACAATGATTTTAGACCTTCACCAGGAAAGATAACTGTATTGCACACCCCAGGTGGACATGGTGTTCGTGTAGATAGCCATGTTTATGCAGGCTATGTAATTCCGCCTTATTATGATTCAATGATTGGTAAATTAATCACTGTGGCACAAACACGTGAGGAAGCAATCAATACCATGTATCGTGCATTAAGTGAATATGTGATTGAGGGTGTAAAAACAACGATACCTTTTCACTTGCAATTGATGCAAAACGAAGATTTTAGAAAAGGAAATTTCACGACTAAATTCCTTGAAACATTTACAATGAAGTAATTTTTAAACTGCGTTTTGCTTCGCAAAATAAACACAGTCTAAAAATTCTCTAATGAAATAAAAGAAGGGACCCCGTAAAGGAGTCCCTTCTTTTATTAGAGGAATAAAGTAATAGTATTAAAAAAGTCCCGATTGCTCGGGACTTAATAGTTTTATAGGTGCTTACTTTATAATTTAAGCACCTATAAAACTAACAATAATAATTTTAAAAAGGCTCCAATTTCTTGGAGCCTTTTTGTTGGGGGGTTCACCTTTGGGGATCATCCTTGATATCTACTATCTCATTTATCTCAAGAACAACAATTCTCTGTATTTAGGTAAGGTCCATAATTCATCGTCTACCAATTCTTCTAACTTATCTACATGGTAACGAATTTTATCAAAGTATTGCGCTTTTACTTTGGCTTCATAAGCAATGGCTTTTGCTCTTGTGTCCTCAATATTATTCGCCACTTTTCTTGCTTCTACCATTTCATGCACATTGTCATATACCTCTTGAATATGCGTACTTACTTCTTTTAACAAAGTCATTTGTCCTTTGTATAATTTTTCAGGTAAAGCAGCTTCACGCAATAAGTTTACATTTTGTAACAATACATTTTGATATTTAATAGCAGCAGGTATAATATGGTTGGTAGCTAAATCACCCATTAAACGTGCTTCAATTTGTACTTTCTTAATGTACTTCTCTAATTCAATTTCATGTCTTGCTTCTAATTCACCATGCGTATAGATGCCATTGTCTTTGAATAATTGCTTTGTTTTTTCAGACACCATCGCGTCTAAAGCAACAGGTGTAGTTTTTAAATTAGGTAAGCCTCTTTTTTCTGCTTCTTTATGCCAAGCTTCGCTGTAACCATCACCTTCAAATAAAATCTTCTTACTTGATACAATGTATTTTTGAATCACTTGCATGATTGCAATTTCTTTCTTCTCACCTTTTGCAATTAAAGCATCTACTTCTGCAGCAAACTTTGTTAATGTATCAGCCACAATCGTATTCAACACCGTCATTGGATGTCCGCAGTTTGCTGTAGAACCCACCGCACGGAATTCAAACTTATTTCCTGTAAATGCAAAAGGGGAAGTTCTGTTTCTATCGGTGTTGTCGATCATCAATTCAGGGATACTTCTGTGCAAATCTAATTTTAAGATCGCTTCGTCTTGCTCATCAAACTTATTGCCAACGCGTGTTTCCACGTCGTTTAAAACTTTCGTTAAATAATCTCCAATGAATACAGAGATGATTGCTGGAGGTGCTTCGTTCGCGCCCAAACGGAAATCATTAGATGCAGAAGCAATAGAGGCTCTTAAGATATCTGCATAATCATGTACTGCTTTGATTGTATTTACAAAGAAAGTCAAGAACATTAAATTGGTCTTAGGTGTTTTACCTGGTGCCAATAAATTAATGCCAGTATCTGTTGCTAAACTCCAGTTATTGTGCTTGCCACTACCGTTGATACCTGCAAATGGTTTCTCATGTAATAAAACCACTAAACGGTGTCTTTTTGCAATACGTGTCATTACATCCATCAATAGGATATTATGATCGACTGCAATATTCACTTCTTCAAAAATAGGTGCACACTCAAACTGAGCGGGTGCTACTTCATTATGTCTTGTTCTTAAAGGAATACCTAATTTATAAGATTCATTTTCAAAATCACGCATAAACGCGTACACTCTTTCTGGAATAGATCCAAAATAATGATCTTCTAATTGTTGTCCTTTTGCAGGTGTGAAACCAAATACGGTTCTGCCACATTGTAATAAATCTGGTCTTGCATTCACCAAGGCCTCGTCAATCACAAAATATTCTTGTTCCCAACCTAATGTTGGAATTACTTTATTGATGTTCTTGTCAAAATAATTACAAACAGTCACAGAAGCTTTATTCACTGCATCCACTGCTTTCATCAATGGTGCTTTGTAGTCTAATGATTCTCCAGTATATGCAATGAAGATGGTAGGAATACATAAAGTTTTTCCGTTACCAATTTCAATGATAAATGGGGGAGAAGATGGATCCCAGGCAGTATAGCCTCTTGCTTCAAATGTAGCTCTCAATCCACCATTTGGGAATGAAGATGCATCTGGTTCTTGTTGTATTAAAGTAGCGCCATCAAATTCTTCAATCGCAGTGCCATCTCCTTTTAATGTAAAGAAAGAATCATGCTTTTCGGCAGTGGCACCTGTCAATGGTTGAAACCAGTGTGTAAAGTGCGTTACGCCTTTGGTCTCTGCCCAAGCGCGCATCCCTGATGCAATTTGACCAGCCACAGTTCTGTCAATTTTTTTACCACCCTTGATACTTGTGATTAAACTCTTGTAAGCTTCGTCACTTAGGTATTCTCTTGCTGTTTTTGTGGTGAAAACACTTTCTCCAAATACACCAGTAATTTTTGCACTCTTAATATCTGGTGAATCAGGCTTAAAATGACTTACATGGTTGACTGCATCGGTTCTTAATGACATATATTATTAATTTAGAATATAAATAATTAGTTCAAAGATATCCTCTTTTGTTCTATTTTTTGGTAAACAAACATGAAAAAATTGTAAAATGTGCATAAAATATAAATATTAAAATATTGTATATATGTTATTCTGCTACAAACTATTGATAATCACATTCATTCATTTTTTAACTACTAACAACAAGGCCTTTGAATGTTGGTAAATCCATGGCAGGTTAAGTCCCTGGTTTTGTACCTTCGCCAAATCAATTTAAGCATAAGCCAATACCATGGAAATTACTGTTAAAACAGCCCAACAATTAAGACTTACCGAAGAAGAATTTGAAAGTATAAAAACGAAACTAGGACGCACCCCTAATTTCACAGAGCTATGTGCTTTTAGTGGAATGTGGTCTGAACATTGTAGTTATAAAAATTCAATCAAGTGGTTAAAAACTTTACCGCGTGATGGAGGAAGAATGTTGGTGGCAGCTGGTGAAGAAAATGCAGGTTTGATGGATATTGGAAATGATTATGGTGTGGTATTTAAAATAGAATCACATAATCACCCAAGTGCATTGGAACCTTTTCAAGGGGCGGCTACAGGAGTAGGTGGAATTCAAAGAGATATTTTCACTATGGGTGCGCGACCAATTGCTTCATTGAATAGTTTACGCTTTGGAAAATTAGAAGATAAAAAAACACAACGTTTATTAGCAGGAGTGGTGCATGGCATTGGACATTATGGAAACTGTTTTGGTGTACCTACTGTGGGTGGTGAAATCTATTTTGAAGAATGTTACCATACTAATCCTTTAGTGAACGCAATGAGTGTGGGTATTGTAAAAGCTGGTAAAACAGTTAGTGCGATTGCATTAGGAAAAGGCAATCCTGTATTTTTTGTAGGAAGTGCAACAGGAAAAGATGGTATTGGGGGTGCAAGTTTTGCCTCTGCAGAAATTACTGCAGATAGCGTTGAAGAATTACCAGCAGTGCAAGTAGGTGATCCTTTCCAAGAGAAAAAATTATTAGAAGCTTGTTTAGAAGTAATAGAAACCGGTGGTGTAGTAGGTATGCAAGACATGGGTGCCGCAGGTATTATTTGTTCCACCGCAGAGATGAGTGCCAAAGGACAAGTGGGCATGCGTATTGATTTAGATAAAGTACCTACCCGTCAACAAAACATGAAGGCTTGGGAATTATTATTAAGTGAGAGCCAAGAAAGAATGTTGATGGTGGTAGAGAAAGGTAAAGAAGCGCAAGTATTAGCAGTGTTTGAAAAATGGGATTTGTCTTGTTCTAATATTGGTGAAGTAACCGATGATGGTTTATTAGATTTTTATATGAATGGTGTATTAGAAGCATCACTTCCTGCTTATGAATTAGTATTAGGTGGAGGTGCTCCGCAATACACGCGAGAATACTCAGCACCTGCTTATTTAGCAAAAGTGAATGCATTTGATATGAGTTCGGTTGCAGACACGACTAACTTAAAAGCAAGTGTTGAACAGTTAGTTCAAATTCCAAATATTGCTTCTAAGCGTTGGATCTATACACAGTACGATAGCATGGTGGGTGCTGCGAATACATCTACCAATGCGCCAAGTGATGCATCCATAGTGATTGCAAAAGGAACAGGTAAAGCATTGGCGATGACAGTAGATTGTAATAGCAAATATGTTTATGCAAATCCAGAAGTAGGCGCTATGATTGCAGTTGCTGAAGCTGCAAGAAATATTGTTTGTTCTGGTGGCGAGCCTATTGGCGTGACCAACTGTTTAAATTTTGGGAATCCTTATGATCCAGAAGTGTATTATCAGTTTGTAAAATCGGTTGAAGGAATGGGTGCTGCTTGTAGAAAATTCAATACGCCTGTAACAGGTGGTAATGTAAGTTTCTATAATCAAAATCCAGATGGTCCTGTTTTCCCAACGCCAACCATTGGTATGGTGGGAATTATAGAGGATATGAAAAACAGAATGACTTTAGATTTTAAAAACAACGGCGATACGATTGTTTTACTAGGTACACAAAGAAATGATATTGGATCCTCTGAATACTTAAATAAATTAAAAGGGGTTGCATTTTCTCCAGCACCGCATTTTGATTTAGAAGAAGAATTTACTTTGCAACAATTAGTGACTTCATTAATTAAAGATCACTCCATTATTAGTGCACACGATATTAGTGAGGGCGGATTAATTGTTACATTATTAGAATCGGCTTTCTTTAACAATAAAGGTTTTGAAGTTAGTGCTAATGCAAGTAGTTTAAGAAAAGACGCTTTTTGGATGGGAGAGGCGCAATCAAGAGTCGTGGTTTCATCTACAACTGCGCAGTTGGCAAGCATTGAAGCGGCTGCTAAGCAATTCAAGATTGACTTTACTGTTTTAGGTAAAGTAACAGAAGGTAGTATAACTGTGGATGGAGAAAATTGGGGAAGCATTGCTAGCTGGAAAAACAGTTATGACACTTCCATTGAAAATAAATTAGCTTCAAAATAAATGACCAAACAACCTACCATAGTCATTACTGGCACTGCAGGCTTTATTGGTTCTGTGATGGTGCAGTATTTAAATGAAAATGGGTTGACTGATTTATTATTGGTGGATGATTTTGGTGTGGAAGAAAAAAGAAAAAACTGGGAGCAAAAAACATATACAAAGGTGATTGAGCGTCAGGCTTTTTTAGATCAACTCATAAATGATGAATATGAAATTGATATCATCATCCACTTAGGCGCAAGAACTGATACCACTGAGTTTAATTATGCTATTCACGAGGAACTGAATCTAGCATATTCAAAATCGCTATGGCAATATGCGACAGCAAAACAAATCCCATTTATTTACGCATCTTCTGCTGCCACTTATGGAAGTGGAGAACATGGTTATGAAGATAGTCATGCCATTTTAAATCAACTTCAACCACTCAATGCATACGGTATTAGTAAGAATGAATTTGATAAATGGGCTACTACGCAAATCGAGCAACCTCCTTTATGGACGGGCTTGAAATTCTTTAATGTGTATGGGCCTAATGAAGGGCATAAAGGACGTATGGCGAGTGTTATTTTTCATGCATTCAATCAAATTAAAGCAACAGGTGTTGTCAAGTTATTTAAAAGTCATCGACCAGAATATAAAGACGGAGAACAATTGCGTGATTTTATTTACGTGAAAGATCTAGTAGCAGTGATCAATTGGATGATGCAACAAATGTTATCCCATGAATGGATGGCATCAAAAAATGGATTGTATAATTTAGGCACAGGAAAAGCTAGAAGCTTTTATGATTTAGCCGCCAATACATTTATTGCACAAGGTTTACAACCTAATATTGAATTCATTGATATGCCCGAAGATATCAGAGACAAGTATCAATACTTTACAGAAGCGAATATGAATAAGCTTCGCACAGCTGGATACGACAAGCCATTCTCGACGCTAGAGGAAGGAGTACAAGATTACGTAGCTAATTATTTAGTTTTAGGAAAAGGATATTAGTATTCCCAAAAAAGACAAAGAGAAATATACTATTCCCTAGCGATCATTCTTGCTTGAGGGCTGAGTGGTAAGTTGAATTTGTTTCCAAAAAAGATTAAGAGAAAATATACTATTCCGTAGCGATCGTTTTTAGAGAGCCTAGGAATAGTATATTTTCTCTTTTATTAAGTTGAGAGAACTAGTGCGCTTTCAAGAAAGCAATTGCTTTACTATAAGAATCATTTTTAGCTGCAGCATTATAAGAAGGATTGCTAGGATTCGCAAATCCATGACCAGCTTCGTATTTATAAGCAGTTAAGTTTTTCCCAGCTAATTTCATATTGTCTTCAAATGTATTCACCATGGCAGGAGAAGGAGATTGATCTAAATTTCCAAAAAAGCCAATGATATCACATTGGATCGTTTTTAATTTTTCCATATTGGCTTCTGGACGACCATAATACATCACAGATCCTTTTGCTTGTGGTCCAGCAATGATGGCAGTTTGTAAACTCCACATCCCTCCAAAGCACCAACCCACACTATAAATAGATGCTTTTGATCCAGCATGTTTTACTGCACCTTGAATCAAGGCCACCATTCGGTTCATATCTATACCACGCATTAATTTCATTGCGCTATCTGGGGTAGCAGCCACTTTGCCATCATACATATCCACCGCCATCACATTCACATCCCCTAAGTCTTTGAAATATTGATCTGCTTCCATTTTAATATTGTCGTTCAATCCCCACCATTCTTGGATCACAATCAACCACTTATCTGATTTCTTTTTAGCAGGAATAAAATAGGCTTGTCCTGACTTTCCGTCAGCGGCATTAAATGGGACGATCGTACCCAATAAATCTGCTGGGTTCACTAGAGCAGGTGCAATATGCAGATTCGCAAATTTTGCCTGGCTTGCCTCTAATTGATATGCTTGTTGGGTCTCCATATTAAGGCATTCAATCACTTCTCCTTTGTCCAGGGTTGGATGCTGTGTTTTTTCCCATTGCCAGCTGATTAAACTTGCCGTTAAAAGCAGCGCAAATAAGGTATAAAGGGTCTTTTTCATGAATTTTATTTTAATATGATTTAAGATGTTCACTTTTAAGTAACAGTTATAAACATTTATTGTTTAGGTCGTTTTATACATTTTGTAGCCGGTGTTTTTTAGCTTATTTTTGTATGACCTCTAAGCATTTTTCCAACAAACAAGACGGTCACATTAAAAACCATTTGAATGGGTCCTCCTCAATAGGCAACTATTGCTGGAATTCCTTTTTCAATATTAGATGAATTTAAAGTTATGGCAAAGTATATTTTTGTTACGGGTGGCGTTACAAGTAGTTTAGGAAAGGGCATTATTGCCGCTTCTCTAGCTAAATTATTACAGGCCCGTGGCATCACTGCTACGATCCAAAAGTTTGACCCTTATATTAATGTCGATCCAGGTACTTTAAATCCTTATGAGCACGGAGAATGCTATGTCACTGAAGATGGTGCCGAAACCGATTTAGATTTGGGCCACTATGAGCGTTTCTTAAATACCCCTACCTCCCAAGCGAACAATGTTACTACAGGCCGTATCTATCAGACTGTGATTAATAAAGAAAGAGCGGGTGAATTTCTTGGAAAAACAGTGCAGGTGGTACCGCATATTACAGATGAGATTAAGCGTAGAATGCTTTTATTGGGTCAAGATGGAAAATATGATGTAGTCATTACCGAAATTGGTGGCACAGTGGGTGATATTGAAAGTTTACCTTTTGTGGAAACTGTGAGACAGATCCAATGGGAATTACCAGAGGAGGATGTGATGGTGGTACATTTAACTTTAGTGCCTTATTTAAAAGCGGCTAAAGAATTAAAAACAAAACCAACACAACATAGTGTGCGTATGTTGAGTGAAGCAGGAGTTCGTCCAGATGTGATTGTATGTAGAGCAGAAGAGCCTTTAAATGATGATATCAAAAGAAAAATTGCATTGTTTTGTAATGTTAAAGCAGGAAGAGTGATTGAAGCAGCAGATGCATCTACCATTTACGAAGTGCCATTAAAAATGCTAGAAGAAAAATTAGATTTAATTGTCCTCGAAAAATTAAAAATCA
>JBILCS010000077.1:0-7982 GCA_044353005.1 Sediminibacterium sp.
ATTTGGCTCTACCCATTGTATAGTCTTTTAATATTTATAAGGCCAGGCCTTAATGAATGATTTATTTATAATTCGCTGCGAAGCTTTGAGTCAAAGTAAATCCAGACTCATCGATTCCGTAAGTGATGCCATCAATACTTGTCGTAAATACATTGTACATAATGATTGCTACAGCAGAAGTACCAATACCTAATGCAGTATTGTACAATGCCTCAGAAATACCTTGAGACAATTCACGTGCAGCTTCACCACCACCTTCTTCACCTAATTTAGAGAAAGAACGAATCATACCTAATACCGTACCGAACAAACCTAATAAGGTTGCAACCGATGCAATGGTAGATAAGAAAACTAAGTTCTTTTCTAACATTGGTAATTCCAATGCAGTTGCTTCTTCGATTTCTTTTTGAATGTTCAATACTTTTTGATCAGTATCTAATTCTGTATTGGTAATCATCTCCTTGTATTTAGTCAAGCCAGACTTCATTACATTACCTACAGAACCTTTTTGCTTATCACATGCAGCTAAAGCTTTATCCACTTCTTTATTCGCTAAATGGAATTGGATTTGACGAATGAACTCTGTAATATTACCATTTCCAGAAGCTTTTTTAATCGTCATTAATCTTTCAATTACGAAAGTTAAAACAATCAATAAACAACCAATTAAAATAGGTACTACGATACCACCCTCATACATTTTTGTAATTGAACCTATTGGTCCTTTGTGCGCTGGCCAGAAACCACCACTTGGATCAGGATTCGTGAAATTACTTGCGTTACCTAGAAAAAAACGCCAGATTACATAGCCTGTTACGATACAAGCTAGTGGTGCTAAGGATGCAAACAAGTTACCGCCTTTTTTCGGTGCAGCTTGTTTTGAAGCAGCAGTTGCAGTTGGTTTAGATAAATCAGCCATGATTCAATTGATTTTTGGTTTTAAATTAAATTTATAAAAAAGTGATTTAATCCTTGAAACTAAAGCTAATTTTTAAAAAAAATTTAACGCTTCGGTTTCTAAGGGCTTACAAAATAAGTAAATTATTGATTGAAACAATATTCAAGACATTTTTTTTAAGTAAATAAATGATTAACAAAAAAATTAGCCCGAAATGAATATATTTAGGGACGTTTTTCAAAAAACAATAATTATATAATATGAAAAAAAACCTAGCGATCATTAGTCTTTGTGTCATGTTTACAGGCCTTGTAAATGCCCAAAGACCTTTATCACCCGTGGCAGACACCAGTGCTGCAGCAGGCGCTAAAAAAGAGCTCCCTGCAAAAACAGGCCCAAAATCCTTTAAAGAATTCATCACCAAGAAGGCTGTAACCCAAAAAGGGGTCTTTACAGTGCATCTGCAAGACGATAAGTTCTACTTTGATATCCAAGACAGCCTTTTGGGTAGAGAGTTGATCGCGGTAACGCGATATGCTAAAGTGGCTGGCGGTGCCAGAAAATATGGTGGTGAACAAGTGAATGAGCAAACCATCCAATTCGAAAAAGGGCCTAATAACCGTATTTTCATGCGTGTGGTATCCCTAATAAGTAGGGCGGATTCTACTCAAACCATTGCAAAAGCAGTTAAAAACTCTTATTTAGACCCAATTGTAGCTGCTTTTGACGTAAAAGCCTATGGCAAAGACTCTAGTAGTTCCATTATTGATGTATCTGACTTCTTTAAAGGAGACAATCAAGCCGTGAGTTTGAGCAGTTTTGAAAAGAGAAACTTTAACCTATCAGGACTTGCTGCTGATCGCTCTTATATCGAAACCATTAAGTCTTACCCAATTAATATTGAAGTGAAGACTGTTAAAACCTATAACGCAAGTGCTCCAATGCCTGGAAGTCCTGCAGGTGGCAGTGTTATTCCAGCAGCTGCAAACGCTGGTGCTGTTACCTTTGAGCTAAATACATCCATCTTATTGTTGCCTAAAACACCAATGGGACGTCGTTTATTTGACTCAAGAGTGGGTTATTTTGCGGATAATTTTGTGGAGTATTCTGATGACCAACAAAAAGTAAAAAATCAAGTTTTTGCGGTTCGTTATCGCTTAGAGCCAAAACCTCAAGACCTTGAAAAATATAAGAGAGGCGAATTAGTAGAGCCCATCAAACCAATTATTTATTATGTGGATCCTGCAACCCCTAAAAAATGGGTGCCTTATTTGATCGCTGGTGTAAATGACTGGAATGCAGCATTTGAAAAAGCAGGATGGAAAAATGCCATCCAAGGTAAGGAATGGCCTAATGATAGCACGATGAGTTTAGAAGATGCGCGCTTTTCTGTGATTCGTTATTTTGCTTCAGATATTGAAAATGCATATGGTCCTCAAGTGCATGACCCTCGTAGTGGTGAGATTTTAGAAAGCCATGTAGGTTGGTACCACAATGTAATGAGCTTAGTACACGATTGGTATATGGTGCAAACTGCAGCAGTAGATCCTGCAGCAAGAAAAATGCATTTTGATGATGAATTAATGGGGAACTTAATTCGTTTTGTATCCTCTCATGAAATTGGTCATACCATAGGTTTAAGACATAATATGGGTAGTTCAAGTAAAACGCCTGTAGAAAAATTAAGAGATAAAACTTGGGTAGAAGCAAATGGTCACACTGCCTCTATCATGGACTATGCGCGCTTTAACTATGTAGCACAACCCGAAGATAAGATTGCACAATCTGGATTGTTCCCAAGAATAGGTGACTATGACAAATGGGCGATTCAATGGGGTTATACTTACACTGGCATCAATGATGCGCAAGAAGATCGCAAGATCAATAATAAATGGATTATTGACAATTTAAGCAAGAACCCAAGAGTATGGTTTGGTGGTGAAGGTAGAAATGATGACCCTAGAGCTCAAACAGAAGATTTAGGTGATAATGCAATGTTGGCAAGTGAATATGGTATTAAGAATTTGAAAAGAATTTTAGTGAACTTGCCAGAGTGGACAAAGGAAGAAGGGGATCGTTATGAAAACTTAAGTCAAATGTATGGTCAAGTAGTTGGTCAATTCAATAGATACATGGGCCATGTGTTAAGAAATGTGGGTGGTGTTCAAGAAACATTTAAAAGTGTAGAAGAAAAAGGCGATGTGTATACCCCAACAACGGTTGCAGCTCAAAAACAAGCAATGCAATTTTTCCATACACAATTATTTACCACACCTAAGTGGTTATTAGATGCATCTATTTTAAATAAGTTTGCAAACCCAGTAAGTAATGAGCGTGTACAATCTATTCAAACAAGTATTTTAAAATCATTGTTGGATAAAAATAGATTGTATCGTATCACCACAAGTCAAACAAGATTTGGTGCAAGTTCTTATGCATTGAATGAGATGATGGACGATTTAAGAAAAGGATTATTCAGTGATGTAAGTAAAGCAGATATCTATCGTAGAAATTTACAAAAAACATTTGTGAGTCAAATAGACGAAATGCTGAATCCATCGGCTTCAGCAGCAGCTGCTGCAAGTGGGATTCGTTTCGGCGCACCAAGTGCAGATGTAGAAAATACAGATGTGGTATCTGAAGCAAAAGCACAATTGAAAAAATTGTCTGCTACATTGCAAGCTGCTAAAGCAACTGCTACAGACGCAAATGCTGTAAATCATATCACTGACTTACAAGACAGAATCAAACAAGCATTAGATCCAAAATAATAAATCAACTAGATGCATTATTTCTTCTAATTGATTTAATAAATTCTAATAAAAACGCCTCCAAATTTTGGAGGCGTTTTTATATCGTTTAATTTTTATTGTTTACTCGTATCTCAATGCATCAATTGGGTTTAATGCAGCTGCTTTCATGGCTGGATAAATCCCTGCTGCCAATCCAACCCCAGAGCAAATGACAATACCCGTAATCACCCAGAACCAAGGAATGACAAAGCCCGTACTTAAGACAACACTAAATATATTTCCAACAAGCACCCCCAATAAGATGCCAAATACCGCGCCCAATAAACTGATGATGACACTTTCAAATAAAAATTGTCGACGCACATCTTTTCGCTTTCCACCTAAGGCTTTAATCAAACCCACTTCTCTTGTTCTTTCATTCACAGCAACCAACATGATATTCATAAGGCCTATTGCAGCCCCAATTAAGGTAATCATTCCAATGGCACCTGCTGCACCACTAATGCCTGCTAAAAAGCCAATGAACAATTGCGCAAACTTATCGCTCTTGTCTATGATAAAATTATCTGATTCTGTTGGGATTAATTTTCTTGCTTTTCTCATCTGCAACATCGCTTCGTCTATGGCAGGTTCTAATTCAACTACATTGTTTACCGCCACACCCAATTGATAAGAAGGATTGCTGTTCTGATATTGTCGCACATTTTTCAATGAAGTCACTACAACATCATCCTGTCTCAGCATCGCGCTTGATCCCTTTGCTTTTAATAAGCCAATGACACGATATGGTTTACCCTGAACTAAAATAATTTTATCAATACTTTTTTCTGGATTTTTAGGAAACAACTTTGTGGCCACACTATTACCAATCATGCAAACATTTCGTCCTGACTGAATGTCCACTGCATTTAAATTTCTACCCACTGCAAGCTGGTAGCCATTGACTGTTAAATAATTTTCATCTGCACCCCACATGCCAATCTGTGGATTCGTTTTTAAATTTTTATAGACTATTTCATTGCCTCCACTTGCTCTTCTATACACACTGACTTGGGCTCTATTGAAACTATAATTGTTTTTAAAATACTGCGATTCTTCTAATTTAAATGGCTTGTCTAAATTTGATTTTTTTTCTTTCTGCCCTTTCTTGGTTTTGGAAAATTCTTCGTCCTGTGGCGGTCCACCCATTCTTGCATTCATTTCCTTATAACGTATCGTAAATGCATTCGCACCCATAAAAGAGAAATTCTCTTTTAAACTTTGGTTCATTGCAGAGATGGCCGTAATAATGCCTATGAGCGCCATGATACCAAAAGCAATAATTGCTACGGTAATACTAGTTCTAAGCTTATTGCCCTTTACGGTGCGCCAAGCTAGTATAAATGAGTCCTGTAAGGTCATAAGTTCTTTTTATCTGTACCTAAAGGTAGTACAGATTAAATAAGGCGCCCCTTTATAGGCATATCTATTTGAGGAACGGCTAAAAGTAAAGATAAGAGAGGAATACATTGGGTAAAATACCTAGTCCCAGTATCAAAATTGCAAAAACAAGTAATTTGTATTGATAGGACTGACCCATTTCCTGTATGGCTGGTTCACCTTCGGCAAAATACATTGCTTGAATCAATTTGAAATAATAGTAGATACTAATAGCAGCAAAAAGAATGGCCACAACCACCAACCAAAGCCCAATGCCTGATTGAACCGCAGCGTTGAGCATATAGTACTTGGCAAAGAATCCACCAGTGAGTGGAATGCCCGCTAATGACATTAAGAATAGGGTCGTCATGCCTGCCAATAATGGTTCTTTTTTAGCTAAGCCATTGAATGCTTCAAAACTATAATCTTTCATTTTAATCAATACCCCAAATAAGCCAATACTTGCAATTGAATAGGCCATGATATAGAGTAAGATCCCTTCGTTGGCAAAATTATTAGGACCATATAAAGCAAAAAGCATAAAACCAACTTGCGCTATACTTGAATAGGCCAACATGCGCTTTACACTGCGCTGAAAAACAGCAGTAATATTACCTATAAACAAGGTTGAGATTAAGACAAAAGTTAACAATAATTCCCAGGCATAGCCTAGTGCTTTAAATTGACTATGAAACAACACCACAAACGCAATGATTGCAGTGGCTTTAACAATCGTCGCCATAAAAGAAGTAAACACGGTTGGTGCACCATCATATACGTCTGGTGTCCAAAAATGAAAAGGCGCGGCAGAAACCTTAAAATTAAATGAAACAAAAATTAAAATTAAACCAGCAGATTGCATAAGCTGTTCTCTCACCATGCCTGTTGCTGGATTCACGCTTGGAGTTGTCAATTGGAAGGTGCCTGTTGCACCATAAATAAATGTAATACCTAATAAAAAAATACCTGTGGAAAAAGCCCCCATCAAAAAATATTTCAAAGCGGCTTCGTTGCTGTTCAGGTTCTTTTTGTCTGAACCAGTTAAGATATACAATGGGATAGATAAAATTTCAATCCCTAAAAATAACATTAACAAATTATTGAAAGAGGTAAGGATGCTCGCACCGCATAAAATAAAGAAAAACAAGGCATAAAAATCTGCTGCATGGTTACCAATTTTTGCAATCTCATCTCCATTCAACCATACATATAAGAAAGTTAAAATAAATAAAATTGTATTCACATATAATCCAAACTGCGTAAAGGAAAGCAGCCCCTTGTAATCCACTGGAATGGTATAGATGCCATTTAATTGTAAGACATTGGCTACAATTAAGGCCAATAGTCCTGCCAATGCAATGCGTGTATGCGTTTGCTCGTTGTCAAAGATCCAAGAAGCAAACATCATTAATACACCTAAAAAAGCCGAAGCAATAATTGCGTTCATTATAAATTCATTTAATTATTTGATAAACAATTGTTGTAATGTATCTGCAGTTAAATTAAATAATGGAGCAGGATACACTCCAGAAACAATTACTACAATGAACAATACAATCAATACAAACTGTGCAGGCATATTGGGCGCTTGCATCTTATTCATTTTTTCACTCGGTTCTCCATAAGCACATTTTTGTACCATATTCAATGTATAGATAGCAGCCAATATAACACTTATACCTGCGGTAGCTGCAATCCAAGGATTGAATTGAAATAAACTATTTAACATTAAAAACTCGCCCACAAAAGCATTGGTTAATGGTAATGCAATATTGGCAAATGCAAAACCTACAAGTAAAATGCCCAAGGTTGGATTTTGTTTAGCAAGACCACCCATCTCTTTTAAAGATCTTGTGCCTGTTTGTTGCTCAATGATATCGGCAATGATCCAAAGACCTAATACATTGATTCCGTGTGAAAATAATTGTATTAAAACCCCTTGAACACCTATTTCGGTATTGGTAAATAAAGCAGCACTCATTAATCCAATATGCGCTATCGAAGAGTATGCAATCAAACGCTTCATATCGTCTTGACGGATTGCAATAAAAGAAGCATAAAGAATGCCAATCACAGAAAGGGTCACTACAAAATTTGAATGCGCACTAAATGCATCTGGGAACAAAGGCATTAACCATCTCATGACACCATATAAACCCATCTTAACCATCACCGCACTCAACACCATGGTCACAGCAGTATGCGATTGTTCATAAGCGTCTGGCTGCCAAGTATGTAAAGGGAAGATGGGCATCTTAATAGCAAAAGCGGTAAAGAACAATGCAAATGCAGTCAATTGCTGACCAGCACTTAAAGTAGCTTGTTTAAATGATTGAATTGCGAAACTTTGGTCAGCAGTATGCGTATACACCAAAATGATGCCAATCAACATGAATAAAGATCCTAAGAAAGTATAGATGAAGAATTTAAAAGTCACTGCAACACGCTTCTCTCCTCCCCAAATTGAACAAAGAAAATACACCGGAATCAATGCCAATTCCCAGAAAAAATAAAACAATAAAGCATCTCCTGCTAAAAACACACCCAATAAGCCTGTTTGTGTAAATAACATCAATGACAAAAATTGAGACCTATTTTTAATTTCGTTTTTAGAAGTCGCAATGAATATGGCAGGAAAACTAATCCCTGTCAATAAAAGTAAAATTTTAGACAAGCCATCTGCTGATAAAACAAATCTTGCATTGATACTTGGTATCCAGCTTGCATCAAAATTGGCTACACCATTGAATGCAATATTCAATGCAAGTGCTAAGGTGATACCAGTTGATGCAATTGCAATATAATTTGCCTTTTCATTAGGTTTAACAAATAGCAAAATGATTGCTGCGATAAACGGAATAGATAGAATTGAAAGTAATACCATTATTGCTAAAAATTTATTGAATCAAATT
>JBILCS010000078.1:0-7876 GCA_044353005.1 Sediminibacterium sp.
AAAATATATACCGCACGTCGCGAAAAAGTATTCGAATTATTAGATGTTTTAAAATGTGCTTATTCAAAACAACAAGTTGGAATGTTTGTTTGGGCAAAAATTCCAGCCACATTCAAAGACGGTTATGCGTTGAGTGATAAAGTGCTTTACGAAGCCAATGTATTTATCACACCAGGAGGCATTTTTGGTTCTGCTGGTAACGATTATATCCGTGTGAGTTTGTGTGGGTCGTTAGAAAAATTTAGTGAAGCAATTAAAAGAATTGAAGCATGCGTTTAACTGTAATTGGTATCGGATTGATTGGTGGCTCTATTGCCATGACCCTAAAGCAAAAAGGCTTTGTGGATCATGTAATTGGAGTGGACAATAATCCTTTGCACCAAGACCAAGCATTGCAATTGGGTATTGTAGATGAGATGATGTCTTTAGAAGACGCCATTGCATCTTCCGATCTGGTTGTGATTGCAACGCCAGTGAATATTGCAGAAAAATTGCTTTCAACTATTTTAGATTTAATTGACAAGCAGGTTGTATTTGATGTAGGGTCTACTAAGGAGAGTATTGTACAAATCGCGAACGGGCATTCCAAAAGCGGAAGGTTTGTTCCGACCCACCCAATGTGGGGAACTGAATTTAGTGGTCCAGAAGCGGCTCAACAAGATGCATTTAAGGAAAAGGCAACTGTGATTTGTAATAAAGAACAAATTGACGAAGATGCTTTGAAATTAGTAGAGCAAGTGTATGAGCAATTAGGGATGCATATATTATACATGGATGCAATGAAGCACGACATCCATGTGGCTTATGTTAGCCATATATCGCATATTACTTCTTTCGCATTGGCAAATACCGTGTTAGAGAAGGAAAGAGAGTCTGATGCTATTTTTGAATTAGCGAGTGGTGGTTTTGAAAGCACAGTGCGTTTGGCAAAGTCCAATGCTGCAATGTGGGTTCCCATCTTTATGCAGAATAAGGAAAATGTGTTGGATGTGCTAAATGAGCATATCAGTCAGTTGAAAAAATTTAAGTCATGTCTTGAGAAAGAGAATAGTGACTACTTATTTGATTTGATTGAAAATGCAAATGGTATTAAAAGAATTTTAAAATAAAATTCAAATTAAAAGAAATTTAAAAATTAAAAATGAAGAAGACAGAAGAGATGAATACAACGAATGAATTAATTGAAGCAGTAAAGACTAAAAAAACTTTTGCTGAATTAGGCGTAAACGAGCAATTGGTGAAATCAGTGACTGAATTAGGCTATACACATGCCACAGAAATTCAGGAGCGTTCAATTCCGGTATTAATTAGCGGAACAAAAGATTTTATTGGATTGGCACAAACAGGTACTGGTAAAACAGCAGCATTTGGTTTGCCATTGATTCAATTAATCAAAACGGCTGACAAACATCCACAAGCTTTGGTGGTTTGTCCTACACGTGAATTGTGTATGCAAATAGTGAATGAAATTAACTTATTTAAAAAGCACGTTTCTGGTGTTCAAGTCTTGGCAGTATACGGTGGTACATCCATTGGTATGCAAATTAGAGATTTGAAAAGAGGGGTACAAATTATTGTAGCTACGCCAGGACGTTTGATTGACTTGATCGAAAGAAAAGCAATCAACTTAGAGCAAATTGAATATGTTGTTTTAGACGAGGCAGACGAAATGTTGAACATGGGATTCCAAGAAGACATTGAGTTTATCTTAAAGAACACACCAAACAGAGAAAGTATCTGGTTATTTAGTGCAACGATGCCAACTGAAATTAAAAAAGTAAGTAAGCGCTACATGAAAGAGCCTGTGGAAGTGACCATTGGCAAAGTGAATGCAACTAATAAAAGTATCGATCACCAATATTATGTAACCTCGGCACAATATCGTTATGAGACTTTAAAAAGAATCATCGATTTTAACCCAGGCATTTATGGTATCATCTTTACCCGAACCAAAGCAGATGCACAAGATGTATCGGCTCGTTTAACAAGAGAAGGGTATGATATAGATGCCATCCATGGTGACTTAACACAACAACAACGTGATAGAGTCATGGGTCAATTTAGAGATAAAACATTACAATTATTAATTGCAACCGATGTGGCTGCTCGTGGTATCGACGTAAAAGGTATTACGCATGTCATTAACTACGAATTGCCAGATGATGTAGAAGTCTATACACACCGAAGTGGTCGTACAGGTCGTGCTGGTAGCCAAGGTATTTGTATCTCTATTGTACATGCAAGAGAGTCTTACAGATTGCGTCAAATTGAGAATATCAATAAAAGTACTTTTCATAAATTAGATATCCCTAGTGGTAAAGATGTTTGTAGAAAACAATTCTTCCATGTAATGGATAAATTAATGTCTACTGATGTAAGTCATGGTGATTATGAAACTTATGTACCTATGTTAGCAGAGAAATTTGCAGACATGTCTAAGGAAGAGATTTTGAAGCGCGTAGCTGCTTTAGAGTTCAATCGTTTCCTAGCGTATTATGAAAATGCTGCAGATTTAAATATCCGTGCAGCAGAAAAAGGCCGTCGTGATGTTGGTGGCATGCAGGATCGTAATAGAGAAAGAGGACGTAACGAATTCTCAGATCGCAGAAGCGGTGGAGATAGAATGAACAATGACAGCAGAGATCGTGGTGCTGATCGTGGAGATAGAGGCGGCCGAAGCCAATCAAGAGGAACTGCAGGCGCAACTCGATTATTCGTGAATTTAGGAACCAAGGATGGTTTTTATAAAGCGAGTTTCTTACAATTCATTTTAGACATGAGTGATTTAAAGAAAGAGGTCTTAGGAAGAATTGATATGAGAGACATGAATAGTTGGATAGAAATTGAAGCAAGTTCTGCAAAGAAAATGATCAGTGCTTTAGATGGTAAAAACTATAAGGGTCGTCGTATTCGCATGAATGATGCAGATAGTGGTGGTCAAAGAGGTAGCAACGAAGGATAAGGTATCACAACATCTCAAATATTAAAATTGGTTAACATGGGAATTTTATTACAAAAAGCACCATTGATTATTTCAGGTCCTTGCAGTGCAGAAACAGAAGAACAAGTGATGCAAACAGCTATTCGTTTAGCTGCTACAGGCAGAGTCGACATTATGCGTGCAGGTATCTGGAAGCCAAGAACAAGACCTGGTAGCTTTGAAGGAATTGGTACTAAAGGGTTGCCTTGGTTGCAACAAGCAAAAAAGGAAACAGGATTACCAATTGCAGTAGAAGTGGCTACGGGTAAACAAGTGGAAGATGCATTGCATTTTGGAGTGGATGTGCTTTGGATTGGTGCAAGAACAACAGTGAATCCTTTTAGTGTGCAAGAAATAGCGGATGCTTTAAGAGGGGTGAAAGTACCTGTGTTAATTAAAAATCCATTGAATCCAGATCTTGAATTATGGGTGGGTGGTATGGAACGTATTGCCAAAGCAGGTATCGAAGAACTTGGACTGATTCACAGAGGATTTAGTTCTTACGGTAATACCGAATATCGTAATGCACCTATGTGGCATCTAGCCATTGAGATGAAGCGTCGTTATCCAGGTATTCCAATGATCAATGACCCGTCTCATATTTGTGGTCGTCGTGATATTTTACAAGAAGTAGCACAACAAGCAATTGACTTAGATTTTGATGGTTTGATCATTGAATCACATATTGATCCAGACAATGCTTGGAGTGATGCGAAACAACAAATTACGCCCGAAGTATTAAAGGAGCTATTGGAAGCGATTCGTTGGAGAAAAGAAAGTATTGCTTCCGAAGAATTTCATATGGCATTGGAAAAACTGCGTCAACAAATCAATCAATTAGATGATGAATTGTTACAAGTCTTATCTACACGTATGAAAGTGGCGCAAAAAATTGGTGAATATAAAAAGAACAACGACATCACCATCCTTCAGACCAACCGTTGGAACGAAATTTTAGAAAGAGCGGTTGCTAAAGGGAATAAATTGGGATTGAGTGACGACTTTATCACTAAATACATGGATGCGGTGCATATGGAAAGTATACAACAACAAAATAAAATTATGAATAGCTAAAATTGCCTGGACCTTCCAGCAATTTTGGTTATTATAAATGGACTTGAATGAAAAATTGGAAAGTAAAATTCTCAAACAGCACAGTTGAATTTGTGTTAGATGGCAAATTTGCAACGATTGGTAAAATGGTTGACAAAGCAAATGCAATTTATATCACAGACGAGAATGTGTATGCCTTGCATCAACTACAATTCAAAGGGAAACCTACCATTGTGATGCCTGCTGGAGAAGCACATAAACAACAAGCAACAGTTGATTTTATGATAGAGGCATTATTAAACTTTGGTGCCAATAGACAATCCGTTTTGATTGGCGTTGGAGGTGGTGTCGTAACCGATATGGTTGGCTATGTGGCTGGTATTTTTATGCGTGGAATACAATTTGGGTTTGTTCCAACCACTTTACTAGCCATGGTGGACGCTTCGATTGGTGGAAAAAACGGTATCGATGTGGGCGTATATAAAAATATGGTGGGCTTGATTCGTCAGCCAGCATTTATTGTTTACGACCATAGTTTCTTAAATACATTGCCTAGCTACCAATGGGAAAATGGCTTTGCAGAAATCATCAAACATGCTGCTATTAAGGATGCAAAAATGATGCATGAATTAAATCAAAATGATTTAGCCTTCTATCAAAAGAATAAAAAAGCTTTGGCTGCATTGATTCAAAAAAATGTAGAAATTAAAGTGAAAGTGGTACAGAAAGATGAATTTGAACAAGGAGATCGTAAGCTGTTAAATTTTGGACATACTTTAGGGCACGCCATTGAAAATGAACATGCCTTATTACATGGTCATGCAATCAGTGTTGGGATGGTCTATGCTGCTAAAATATCACAAGTATTACTAGGTTTCACAGGTACTGGTTTACTAGTAGAGACCCTAAAAAAATATGGTTTACCTACTGCAATGCATTTTGATATAGATACAGCGATGGAAGTCATGCAAAAAGATAAAAAGAAAGCCAATGCTGGCATGCAGTATGTGCTTTTAAGTAAAATTGGTAAGGGGGTTTATGAAACTATGCCAATGAAAACTTTACAAAAACTGATTAAACTGTATTCTTAAAATGCGCGCAACAGTTCATCCAAATACAATCAAAGGGGAGCAGGTTGCACCAGCTAGTAAAAGTAGTATGCAAAGGGCATGTGCTGCCGCATTACTTCATAGAGGTACAACTCAAATTTTAAATCCTGGACATTCAAATGATGATCTTGCAGCTTTGGATGTTATTCAGAAACTAGGGGCTGTTGTTGAACTAAAACAATCTGCTAGTCATAAAATAAATGCAACAACTATTCTTGTCCATTCAGATGGCGTAAAGCCCATTGGTACATCAATGAATTGTGGCGAAAGTGGATTAGGCATTCGAATGTTTACACCTATTGCAGCATTAAGTGATCAATCTATAACTATTAATGGATCTGGCAGTTTATTAAAAAGACCAATGCATTTTTTTGATACTATTTTTCCAAATTTAGGCATTCAAATAGAATCTAAAGCCGGGTACTTACCTATCCAAATTAAAGGGCCTTTACAGCCTGCAAATATTGAGGTTGATGGCTCTTTGAGTTCTCAGTTTTTAACTGGTTTGTTAATGGCTTATGCTGCTTCAGATGCAACAGACAGGGTTATACAGGTAAAAGATTTAAAAAGTAAACCTTATATAGATTTAACATTGTCCGTGCTAAATGCATTTGGATGGAAGGTACAACATCAACAATATGAGCGTTTTAAATTTTTAGCACATCCGCCTTTAGCTGCACATATTGATTATACAGTAGAAGGAGATTGGAGTGGCGCAGCTTTTTTATTAGTAGCAGGTGCGATCGCAGGTCCTATCGAAGTGAAAGGTTTACAATTGAATTCAACGCAGGCCGATAAAGCCGTGATGCAAGCATTAAAAGCTGCTGGTGCATCGATAGACACTGCGGAGCATACCATTATGATTGGTCCTGCAAAGGCTAGTGCTGGAATGAGCAGTCAGCTAAAAGCATTTGAATTTGATGCAACAGATTGCCCTGATTTATTTCCTCCCTTAGTTGCATTGGCAGCCGTTTGCAATGGAGTAACAACCATTCATGGGGTAAGTCGTTTAGCGCATAAGGAAAGTGACAGAGGCCTCACATTACAAACTGAATTTGCGAAATTGGGTATTCGAATAGAATTAAATCTGGATACGATGTTGGTATATGGAGGGACAGGCATTCATCGAGCAGAAGTATTTTCCCAACACGATCACCGCATTGCGATGGCTTGTGGGATTGCTGCTTTGTGCGCAGATGGGCCGATTACTATTACTGATGCAGAAGCGGTGAACAAGTCCTACACCGATTTTTTTATGCATCTGCAGCATTTAGGTGCAAAAGTTGATTTGGATTAAATTGCTTAACTTGTAATCACTATAAAATTACATTCATGAATAGTTTTGGTACCTTATTTAAAGTTCAAATTTTTGGCGAATCACATGGAGATTGTGTGGGCGTTTTAATAGATGGATGTCCAGCAGGACTGCCTTTGCAACAATCCCATTTTGTTGAAGATATGGAGCGTAGAAAAGGAGGCAAACAAAAAGGTACAACACCTAGACAAGAAGACGATATTCCTTTTTTTAAAACAGGTGTTTTTAATGATACAACGACTGGTGCGCCACTCATGTTATTGTTTGAAAATAACAACACAAGAAGTGGTGATTATGAAAAACAAAGAGCCGTTCCAAGACCAGGTCATGCGGATTTTACAGCACATCAAAAATTTGGTGGCTTCGAAGATTATAGAGGCGGTGGACATTTTAGCGGCAGGTTAACAGCAGGGTTAGTTGGAGCAGGCGTAGTTGCAAAAAAATTATTAAAAGGTATTGAAATTAATGCTACAATATTAAGTATTGGTGGCGAGACTGATTTAGAGAAAGGCTTGCAAAATGCCATTGATCAAAAAGACAGTGTGGGTGGAATTGTTGAATGCGTTGTCAAAGGATTACCAATTGGACTAGGAGAACATTTTTTTGATTCAGTGGAGTCCTTGATTAGCCATGCAGTGTTTGCGATCCCAGCAATCAGAGGTATTGAATTTGGAACAGGATTTGCAGCAGCAAAAATGTTTGGCGTAGCGCATAATGATGCCATTATTGATGCATCTGGTAAAACAAAAACAAATCACGCAGGTGGTGTGGTAGGTGGATATACCAATGGCAATGAACTCGTGTTTAGGATTGCGGTGAAGCCTACTTCTTCGACACCTAAGTTGCAACATACTTTGAATTGGGAAACCAATACTCAGGAAGATTTTTCGGTAAAAGGCAGGCATGATTTATGCATTGCACTAAGAGTACCTGTAGTACTCGAAGCGGTAACGGCGGTGGTGATAGCAGATTTAATGCTAATCGATCAACGTATACCAAGAATTATTTAATAATTTAAATTAGAAAAAAATGGAAAGCGAATTTATATATCATGTGACTACAAGTAAAGAATGGGAAGAAGCACAAGTAAAAAAAAGCTATTTACCTAAAGATTTTGTAAAAGATGGGTTCATACATTGTTCAATCGAAAGACAAATACAAGGGGTGCTTGAAAGGTTTTATCAAGGACAAACCGGTTTGGTGAAGTTGAAGATTGAAAAGGCTAAAGTACAAAGGCCAGTTTTATTTGAATTGGCAGAAGACTTGAATGAATTATTCCCGCATATCTACGGCCCATTGAATTTAGACAGCGTGGTTGAGGTGATACCAATTTAACAATATGATTCATTTAAAACGAAGACCTATGAAAAAATATATGATTCAGTTGTTGGTTTTCGCTTATTTTTTATTGTATAGTGT
>JBILCS010000079.1:0-7701 GCA_044353005.1 Sediminibacterium sp.
ATAGTCTTTGTAATTCCTGCCACAGTGCCCGTAAATGTTGGTGATGCTAATGGCGCTTTTAAATCTAATGCCGCTTGTGTAGCCGTCGATACTGGCTTACTTGCATCACTCGTATTATCTACATTAGATAATCCTACTTTTGATTTGTTTATTCCATTAGCCACTTTTGCATCTGTAACAGCTAAATCGGCAAGTTTAATTGTAGATATACCCGCATCAGATATTCCTCCACTCGTAGAATTGGCAGCAACATAGGCTTTTACAGCCTTTTGAGTCGGAAATAAAATGTCACTAGGTGTTGTGCCACCAAGTTCTGCGTCATTTGATTTATTAGAAATATTTTCCTTTAATGTAATCGATGTAATGGTAGCATAAGTACTTAAATCCTGATCTCCTGTATTATTTCCTGATATAGAAGCGAGTTTTGTTTTTTCACTATTGGTATAATCGTTACTTGATAACATTTTACCAATCACCTTGTCAACTTTTAGATCCAATGCGGTTTGTGTCGCTAATGAAACTGGTTTATTTACATCATTTGTATTATCTACATTAGACAATCCTACCATAGTCTTTGTAATTCCTGTCACAGTTCCCGTAAATGTTGGTGATGCTAATGGCGCTTTTAAATCTAATGCCGTTTGTGTAAGAGTACTTATTGGCTTAGTAAGATCTGAAGTGTTATTTACATTATCAAGAAGCAATGTATTTTTTAAGCCTGTTAAACTATTAACTCCGGTTCCACCCATTGCTATTGGAACAACACCAATAATGTTATCAGCATCTACTGATTTTGCATACTGCGCATAGGCAACAAACTGAAATTGAGTAGTGCCAATTGTTATAAAATTAGCACCCCCATTTGGATCCATTTCTATTTTTAAATATTTGGGGGATAATTTCCAATTTATATTGGCAAATTTCCCTAAAGAACTAATAGCACCCGTGTCTCCTATTACGGCTGTAAATAACCCTTGTGCATTTGTTAATACTCTTCTTGTTTCAATATACTCTTCAGTTTTTGTAGCATCTAGATTACCCCTTAAAATACTCAATCTAATTGTAATTGGCTGCGATGCTAAAATAATATTATTACTATTTCTTGCAACACCCTGAAAATTTAAACCAGTTTGTCCATTAACATTTAAGTTCAATAAAAAAAATAATGCAAATTGAATTAAACTTCTTTTATTAATACTTTTCTTAACTAATAAGTTTAAAAAATATTTAATCATACACTGAATTAAAGTTTTATGATTTTGTAAATACCTTTTTTAGCTGTGCCATTAATTAGCTCATAATACATTTTAACATAAAATATACCTGACGCATAATTATTCATTAAAATATCTTTATTATAGTCGCTAAAAATAATACCCGCATCGTGTTTGAAAATTTGAGTTAAATTTGCATCTAAAAGTTGAATTGTTAAACTACCCACTTGGTTAAAATTTGCTTTTATACGAAGCAAATTTGTCGTTGGATTAGGGCCAATCGAGATTTGATTGCCAAACACCATAGGACCATATTCAAAAATAGATGTAACTATATTAGTCATAGGCTGCAACAAACCTGTATTTAACGAATACCCTGGAACAGTATAATTAGCTATAGAAATATATTCGCTAATACTCCATTCAACATTGTTTGAATAACCACCGCCATTATTCATTGCATGCGGTGTAATTGACTGTGCAACTAATTTGAATATTGATGAAAGGCATATAATAATTAGTAATAGAAAAATTTTATAAGATTTTCTAACTAATAAATTTTGAAATACCTGAATTGTTAAAATTTTTTTTACCCCCATACAAATCGACCTTTCAATTTAAATTAAAAATCCAATAGAATTCTTTAACAATGGGGGTGTTAAAGCAATGTAACCTAAGACATATTGTAAAACTAATAAAAAAAATTCATTCTACTTTTTAAACCTGCATTACATTGCATCTGCATGGTAATCGAACCTTCTAATTCATATAATTATCAATGCTTTATGATATAATTCAAGGGCGTATAATTAAAAATTTGCCTTATCTTGAAGTATTTCGCTGCAAATGATTAAATAATGAATTAAGCTAAATGATGATTATGATTCAAATAAAAAATGGCGAAGTAAACTTCGCCATTTTTCTAGTACCTATCTTACCAAACTAAAAACCAATTCGTTTAGGCATTGATATCCAAATATTTTAAGAATTCAGCCTTTGTATTTTCATCATGGAATTTACCACCATAATAACTGGTAATGGTATTGGAACTATCGTCTTTGACACCTCTACTTGCAACACATAAATGTTTCGCATCTAAAAAAACAGCTACATCTTGAGTTTGCAAAACAGTCTGTAAAGCTTTACCAATTTGCATGGTTAGACGCTCTTGTACCTGTGGACGTTTAGAAAAATATTCTACCAATCTGTTTAATTTACTTAATCCAATTACTTTACCACTGCTGATATACGCCACATGTGCTTTACCAAAGAAAGGCACAAAATGGTGTTCACAATTGGTATAGAAATTGATATTTTTTTCCACTAACATTTCATTGTACTGAAATTTGTTTTCAAACAATGTCATGCTTGGCATGTTCGCTGGGTTCAAGCCTTGGAACAATTCTTTTACATACATTTTTGCCACTCTAAGTGGTGTGCCTCTTAAGCTATCGTCATTTAAGTCCATCCCTAGCGTTTCCATGATGGCTCTAAAATGCGGCTCTATCAAAGCAATTTTTTCTTCATCTGTTTTATCAAAAGCATCTGCACGCAATGGCGTTTCTACTGAGCTTGCTTTGTGCTCATCGCCCATTTCTTCCATAATTAAATGGCTTAATTCAATTTTTTGTTCGCTAAGCGGGGTAGTCAACAAAGTTTCTTTCTGTTTCATAAAGTCGAATTTTTAATGCCAATTGCTCGGCAATACGAGGTCTTAATAAATTGTAAATCACAATCGCAATGTTTTCTGCAGAGGGATTTAAATTATTAAACAACTCGGTGTCTAGGTTTAAATTTTTGTGGTCAAATCGGGCGATAACTTCTTCTCCAATAATTTTGCTCAAGTCCTTGGTGTTGATCACGAATCCAGTGATTGGATCTGGTACACCAACTACTTTTACAATCAAGTCATAATTATGTCCA
The DNA here is from genome assembly GCA_044353005.1 of Sediminibacterium sp. GTDB lineage: Bacteria > Bacteroidota > Bacteroidia > Chitinophagales > Chitinophagaceae > Sediminibacterium. Next base: position 3,138 of record JBILCS010000079.1, read on the forward strand.
TGATAATTAGGATTACTACAAGCACCAAAAACACGCTTGTTCTCTTCGTCTGTCCAATCAGCACAAAACAATTTGTGTGCGGCATTAAAATGCTCTTTTCGATATACCGCTACTTGATGTTCCATAATTCAAAATTAAGAGGATAAAGTTACATTATATAGAACAAGGATGCACTGATAATGTTTAACATTAACATAAAATACTTTAAACAAAATGGGCAAAAAAGGATAAAAAAGGATTGTGTTAACTATTTTGGTGAAAATTATCCAAAATACTCCACATAGATACGTTGGGTCTCGTATAATTTGACGCAATGCAATTGCACTTCCGAAGGTATATGTGGTTGCAACTGCTTCCAAATGGCAATCGCCAGGTTCTCGGTTGAACACAATTGACCTTCCATAAAGGGTACATCTAAGTTTAGGTTCTTATGGTCTAGTTCATCTAATACCTGTTTTTTTATGATGCTACTTAGTTTTTTTACATCATATAAAAAACCTGTATCCGGATTGGGCGTACCCTTGATAGTCACTAATAACTCATAGTTGTGTCCATGCCAATTTTCATTTGCACAAACCCCAAACACTTCCTCATTTTTTTCTTTAGACCAATTTGGGTTGGATAATTTATGGGCTGCGTTAAAATGTTCCACTCGAGTTAAGTATACCATCACCGTTTCTTTTTGCAAAGATATAAATTTGATGGAACTTTATCCCATGAGAGTTATTATATCTGCAGCAACCAATGGGGAGTGGATGCCCCTTTTTCAAAAAATCAACCCAAAGTTCGTCACACCGAACAAAAAGTTCTCTGTGGGATTTCATGAATCTGGTGTGGGCATGCTTGCAAGCAGTGTTTCTTTAATGAAAATGGTGGTACAAGAAACCCCGTCTTTAATCATCCAAATCGGTATAGCCGGAAGCTTAGATCCAAAGATGCCACTAGGTAAAGTATTTGTGATAAAAGATGATATTGTTGGTGACCTTGGTGTGACTGAAAATAAACAATGGAAAGATTTATTTGATTTGAAATTAGATGGTGCTAATGATGCACCCTTTGAAAAAAAATCTTTACCTAACAATTTTCTGAATCAGTATAATCTGTTGAACCTACCTACCAAAAAAGGCGTGACAGTGAATACCATTACTACAGATAAAAAAATCATGGAGAGGTATCGTACAAAATACAAAGCAAAAATAGAATCCATGGAAGGCGCTGCCTTACATTATATTGGTAGAGATTTAAGTATTCCTTTTATACAAATACGTGCGGTGTCAAATTATGTGGGTGAACGTAATAAAGCAAAATGGAAAATGCAGGAAGCGATTTATAATTTAAATGAAACTGTTTTGCAATATCTAGACGCATTATCTATTCAAGCTTTTTAAAACCGAACACCTTATCTATATGCCTACCATTGATATCGGTTTTTCTCCTTGTCCCAACGACACTTTTATTTTTGACGCCTTAGTCAATCATAAAATTGATACCAAAGGCTATGATTTTAATTTGCATTTGGAAGATGTCCAAACCTTGAATGAGTGGGCCTTACAGGGCAAGCTTCCCTATTCAAAAATTAGTTATGGTGTTTGGCCAAAAATAAAAAACCAATACCAGTTATTAGAGAGTGGTGGTGCATTAGGAAAAGGTGTTGGCCCATTATTAATTTACAAAGAGGACAAAACAAATTTATCTGGCAAGCCTGATGAAAAAACAATGCGCGTTGCCATTCCCGGCATGGATACCACGGCGCATTTATTATTTAGTCTTGCTTTTCAGGATGTGAAAAATAAAGTTTTTTTAGTCTTCAATGAAATAGAAGAAGCGGTACTTTCTGGGAAGGTAGATGCGGGTGTGATCATCCACGAAAACAGATTCACTTATGCAGCTAAAGGTTTAAGCAAGTGGATGGATTTGGGTCATTTTTTTGAAACCAGTTTTAACGCACCCATTCCTTTAGGTGGTATTATAGCAAGAAAGGATCAACCGCAGGCGGAAATTAAAATGATGGATGCGTTGATTCAAGAAAGTGTGCAGTTTGCTTTTAAAAATAATTACGAAAAATTGCCTGAATTTGTAACCGAGCATGCACAGGAAATGTCAGAACAAGTAATGCGTCAACATATCGATTTGTATGTAAATGATTATAGTATTCAAATGGGTGAAGTAGGAAAAAACGCGATCAAAAAATTAGAAGAAGTTTACGCACAATTAGTACGTTAAATTAGTATTCCTTAACAATTTGCTGGGCTAAAATTGAATATTATTTAGGGCTTTAATGCCTTAGCATAAGCAGCCAATACCCTTACCCTTGCTTCCTCATGCACCACAATGGGTTGAGGATAAGATAAGCTGTCTAATTCTGGTATCCATTTGCGGATATACTCCAATTGCTTGTCAAATTTTTCTGTTTGTAGTCTTGGATTGAATACTCTAAAATAAGGTGCAGCATCACATCCACTTCCACTCGCCCACTGCCATCCACCATTGTTTGCAGCAAAATCAAAATCCAATAATTTTTGTGCAAAATAAGCCTCACCCCAACGCCAATCAATTAATAAATGCTTGGTCAAAAAACTTGCTACAATCATGCGAACGCGGTTATGCATAAATCCAGTAGCATTGAGTTCGCGCATGCCGGCATCTACAATTGGATACCCCGTTTGTCCCTGACACCATGCTTCAAATTCTTTTTCGTTATTGCGCCATTCTATGAAATCATATTGCGCTCTAAAAGATTTTCCCTCCGCCACATGCGGAAAATGCCATAAGATCATATGATAAAAATCGCGCCAAATTAACTCGTTAAAATAAGTGGTATTGATAGGCACAGTTTCTAAAGCCAACTGCCTAATTGAAATGGTACCAAATCTTAAATGCATCCCAAGATGCGAAGTGCCACCCTCTACAGCAGGAAAATTTCTTTTTTCGGTGTAATTTTTTACAGTGGCTTCTTTCCATTTTTTTGCAGGCACCACTAAATCCGTTTTTTCAAAACCCATGGCATTTAAACTTGGGATAGGCAATGCTTTGCTATCCAAAAAATATTCAGTCCCTTTTTCCGATGGCAATAATTTAGTAGGATTTGCATCCCATGCGGCTTTCCATCTTCTGGAATAGGGCGTAAAAACAGTGTAAGGCTTGCCATCCTCTTTGGTCACTTCGGACTTTTCAAAAATCACTTGATCCTTGTAGGCATGAAACTCAATCTTATCCTTTGCTAAATCAGTTGCAATTTGCGCATCTCTTTGGATACCGTAGGGTTCGTAATCTTGATTTGTGAAAACAGCATGAATTTGATATTGCTTTTTCAGTGCTTCAAAAGCTTCAGCCGGATGGCCATAATGCACCCAAAGGGATTTGCCTTTTTCAGTTAAAATTGCTTGTAATTCGGTGATGGTTTGATGGATAAAGTCGACCCTTCTGTCTGCTTTATCTTCTAATTTGTCCAAAATCATTTTGTCAAAAATGAAAATGGGCAACACTTTTAGTTCTAGTTTTTGAGCCAACTTAAGGGCATGGTATAATCCTGTATTGTCTTTTAACCTAAGATCTCTTCTGAACCAAAATAAAATAACGGATGGACGCATAGTATGAGAATAACATTTAACAATACAAATAGTTGAATCTAGGGCTCAATTTATCAATTAATAATTAATTTAGTGCATGCAAATAAAAGCCTTGATCACTAGCCTAGAGCAGTGGGCACCACTCCAATTTCAAGAATCCTATGATAATTCAGGTCTAATTGTTGGAGATCCCAATGCCAATTGCACAGGTGTGTTGTGCTCTTTAGATTGCACTGAAGCAGTCATCGAAGAGGCCATTCAAAAGGGATGCAACCTCATTGTGAGTCATCACCCCATCATTTTCAAAGGCATCAAGCAATTTAGCAGGGACCATTATGTCAATAGAACAGTCCTTAAAGCCATCCACCATAATATCGCTTTGTATGCGATTCATACCAATTTGGACAATGTGATCCATGGGGTCAATAGCACCCTAGCGGACCGATTGCACCTAGGAAATAGACGAATTTTAGCTCCAATTCCTGGTCTTTTTGATATGAATGGACAGGCCGTGGGGGCAGGGATAGTAGGTGAATTGCCCCTGGAGACAGAGCCTGAGGCCTTCATTCAATGGGTAAAGGAACAGCTGAAATTGGAGGTGATTAAACATACTCAATTGATAGATAAAAAATTGACTACCATAGCTTTATGTGGTGGAAGTGGCAGCTTTCTATTGGACCAAATTCAAGCGCAAAATATAGATTGCTTCATCACGAGCGACCTTAAATACCATGATTTTTTTGAGGCAGACGGCAAGTACCTCCTAATGGATATTGGGCATGGGGAAAGCGAACATTTAGTTCCTGGACTAATTGTTGACTATTTAAAGCGTAAATTCCTTACCTTTGCCGTCCTCGAATCTGAGGTGAAAACGCAACCAATAAGCTACTTAAAATAAAACATTCATATGGCATCAGTCAAAGACTTTTCAGTAGAAGAAAAATTAGTGAATCTTCACAAGCTTCAAACCGTAGACAGCAGTATCGACCAGATCG
>JBILCS010000080.1:0-7685 GCA_044353005.1 Sediminibacterium sp.
ATTTCAACAGGGGCTTCTAACGATTTACAACAAATCACCAAGATGGCTTATTCCATGGTAACCACGTATGGCATGAATGAAAAAATTGGCAATGTTAGTTTTTACGATCCATCACAAGAGAACACTTTCCAAAAACCATTTAGTGAAGAGACAGGAAAAATCATTGACGAAGAAGTACGCAAGATGATTGACGCTGCATACCATAGAACTTTAGATTTATTACAATCTAAAAAAGAAGAAGTAGAGAAGGTCGCTCAAGCATTATTAACGAGAGAGGTATTACATAAGTCTGATGTAGAAGAATTGATTGGTGATCGTCCATTTGAGGAAAAGAAAATCCTTGAAGAAACTACGGTTACTGCAGATGCAGCCAATCAATCTGCTCCCACTGAAACAACTGTTGTAACGCCTGCAGATCAATCTGATGATGTGATTGAAAATGCAAATGCAACCATTCATGCAGCAGATGCAACTGATAATCACGAATAAGTTGTAAATGGAATCGCAAGGCGCAAGACAAAAAATATTACAAAAGATCAAACAGGCATTGAAAGATCCGGTGTCTGTTCCTTTTCCAGATCAAGTGGCGGATACGCCCGTTTTTATCCCAACCGAAAAAGAAATGGCGATAGAGTTTGCTCAAAAGTTCACTGAACTCTTGGGCAAATTTGTGTATTGTGCCGATGACCAAGAATTGATCAAACAATTGAATGCGTTGATTATCACAAAAGGTTGGAATAAAATTTATTCAAAAGAAACAGCATGGTTGAATTCATTGCGTCCTTTACAATTTGATCCTATAACAACAGAAGACTTAGCGGATTGTGATGCTGCTATTACCTTGTGCACGCATTTGGTGGCAAGAACAGGTACTATCGTTTTAAGCAGTAAAGAGTCAAGCGGGAGAACTGCTAGTGTGTATGCGCCCATTCATATTTGCATTGCCTATGCCGATCAATTGGTGTATGACATGACTGATAGCTTGGTGAAATTCAAAGATAACCTAGAAGGGTTCCCTTCTATGATTAGTTTTGCTACAGGACCAAGCCGAACAGCAGATATTGAAAAGACATTGGTGGTGGGCGTGCATGGACCTAAGGAAGTATATTGTTTTTTAATTGATAACCCATTAGAGTTGTAATTTTAATTTAAACAACCTCCATGGAAATAGCAACAGACAAAAAAGTTTATTTTCTTTCCGACTTTCATTTAGGTGCGCCTAATGAAGTAGAAAGTAGAAAAAGAGAGGATCGTTTGGTTCGCTTTTTACAAGATGCGCGTAAGGATGCTGGTGTAATTTTTATTGTTGGGGATATTTTTGATTTTTGGTTTGAATACAAAACAGTGGTACCAAAAGGATTTGTTAGAATTTTAGGAACCCTTGCACAAATGGCGGACGAAGGGATTCAGTTGCATATTTTTACTGGTAACCATGATTTGTGGATGCAGGATTACTTATCAAAAGAACTGAATGCAAAATTATATTTTGAGCCACAACAATTTACCATCCACCATAAACAATTTTTGATTGGACATGGAGACGGATTGGGCCCTGGAGACAATGGGTACAAGCGTTTAAAAAAAATATTTACCAATCCTATTTGTCAATGGTTATTTAGATGGTTGCATCCAGATGCAGGTATCCAATTAGCGAATTATTTTAGTCGAAAAAGCCGTGCAAAAACAGGCAATGCAGACGAATTATTTTTAGGAGAAGATAAAGAATGGCTCATTCTATATACCAAGGAGCAAGCCAAAACAATGGCAGTTGATTATTTTATATTTGGCCATCGCCATTATGCGATTGATTTAAGGCTCAATGAAAAAAGTCGGTATATTAATTTAGGTGATTGGATTCGTTTAAATACCTATGCAGTTTTTGACGGCAAAGATTTGCAATTGTTAACCTGGGAAGCAACCACATAACGCTATGAATATAGATCAAATGATATTGAGCAATGCTATACGAAGCTATTTGTTTGTAGCTGCTATCTTAATAGTTACACTGCTTATTAAGCGATTGGTATCTCGTTTTTTTGCAAGCTTGATTTACACTTGGGTAGACAAAAAGAATCATTCAGATTTAAGAAAAAACCATGTACATCGCTTAATCGTTCCTATCGAACAGTTCTTATTATTTCTGGTGGCCATCATTGCGATCTATGAATTAAAGTTTCCTGAAGCATGGGATGTGAAGCTATTTAAGTTGAGTTTGCAGCAGTTTTTAGACTCAGGTATTAAATTCATGTTTGTTGTGCTTTTGATAAGGGTGAGTCTAAGAACACTAGAATTTATTTCTATTATTTTAGAGAATAAAGCAAGGTTAACCAAAGATTTATCTGACGATCAATTGGTTTTATTTTTCAGAGATTTCTTTAAAGTGATCATTTATATCATTGGTATTTTATTGGTATTGAGGTATGTGTTTAATGAAAGTATTGGCAATCTTGTTACGAGCTTAAGTATTGTGGGTGCTGCGATTGCTTTGTCTACCAGAGAAAGCCTAGAAAATATCATTGCCTCTTTTATCATCTTTTTTGACAAGCCCTTCACAGTTGGGGATTTAGTTAAAGTGAGTGGATTTACTGGCACAATCGAAAAAATTGGACTAAGAAGCACACGTATTCGTACACAAGACAAAACCTTTATCACAGTTCCTAATAAACAAATGGTTGATTCTATAGTGGACAATATATCACTTAGGTCTGAACGTAAAATTGATATGGATTTGCAGTTAAGTGTAGCAACTTCTGCGCAAGTATTGACTGATTTTGCCAATCATATGCGCACCATTTTAAAAGCTGAAATTGAGCTGAATAGTTGCCAAGTTTTTATCGCCGAATCGGGTAAACAATACCATCTATTACATGTAGAATGTTTAGTGAGCATGCAAATGGATATCGATGCATTTCTAATGTTGAGAGAACGCTTAAACCTTGCTGCCATTGAGTATGCTAATGCACATCAGATTCAATTTTCAGAAAAAGGATAAGGAAAAAATAGTAAGCCTGCAGGGCTTATAGACTCGCTTTCAAAGACTGTAAGAAATGTTTGATTTCTTTTAGATTATTCAATAAGGATAGGTCTTTATTGGCTTTTTCTTTATTATTTTTTAAATAGGTTTTTGCCCCATCAATAGAATACTTCTTCTCTCTAAGTAAATAATAGATTTGTTTTAAAAATTCAATATCCTGAGCACGAAATAAACGATCCCCTTTTCTTGTTTTTCGAGGCTGTAATTGTTTAAACTCTTTTTCCCAATATCGAATCAAGGAAGTGTTTACGTTAAACCATCCTGCAACTTCTCCAATTGGGTAATATAATTTCTTTGCTAAGGTACTCGCATCAGGCACATTGATTTTACCAATTGCTTGATCCATATCTGCAAATGCCATTCTACCTCTTTTGTGCAATATATTTTTGTTGACATAAGACATGGGCGTTCTTGACACAGATGGCAATGCAGCATCCTCGGGTTCATTCAAATTTGAAACGGGTGCTTCTGTTGTACCAGATTCATTTTGGTAAACAGGCTTGCGATATTGAGGCAATGCTTTTTTTTGCTTGATGCTTTTGGCTTGTTTGGGAGCAGCAATATGCACTGGAGTTGATGCCTCCATTCCAAATAAATCCAATTGCTGTAGCGGTTCTGCCATAAGCCAAAGGTAGGGTACTATTAAGCGCAACTAACCACTGCAAATGATTGGTGGATAAATTGTTAAGTATGCATTAATTTTGCCTATGCGCATTTTTATACAGCTCGATGATGTCTATGTTCCGAATCTTCCTATTTTGGAGCCCATCCTATTAGATTTAATGGGGATGATTGCTACCGAACCAGCGCATAGCATAGAGATCCAGCATAGGATCTATCTTGTTTCAGCATTGCCAAAACCTACCGAAAATATAGCGGTTGAATGGATACATCCTGAGGCGACAGCTGCATTGATTGCTGAGAGAAGCGCATCTGCATTGATTCATTTTGGACCAGTAGCCAAATGGGCAAAACAACTGCCTTCTTATTTTATTCCATTGACAATACCACATCTATCTGGGCGCTTAAGTTGGGTTCAATCTTGGCTTGAAAAAAAACGTTTTAATCAAACAATGCAAAGTGCAAAAAAAGTATTGGCATTGGACGAATGGCATGCACAAAACAGACAAGGAGTGGAAAGATTATACTTTGAAAAAGCACCCTTGCCTAGTTTTGAGTGGTCTCAATTAGCTCCAGTGCGAAGCGCATTGACCGATGGAAACCAATACCTGCTTGCATTTGTAGGTGTCCAAGATATCCTACCAATTGTAAAAGCTTTTTCTGTGTTTAAAAAATGGCAGCTCAGTACCATGTCCTTAGTTTTTGTAATGGATACGGATGCAGAGAAAGAAAAAGCTTCAACTATTTTATTGGGATATAAATATAGAGATGCGGTTGAATTGGTAGCTGTATCCAAATTTAAATTAGAATGGATTGCTGCAGCCTACCTCACTATTTTTAGTGCAATGAATAGTCATCGCTTTCAATTTTTGACCTATTCTATGCGCTATCAGATTCCATTTTTAATGCACCATGATCAAGCAGCTGCCAATTTTATTGCTACCGAAATGGCTGAGGCTGGAGAATATTTTGATTTTAAACAACCCGACATTTTAGCGAATCATTTTAAACTGTATTATAAGGACGAAATGTATCGTGCGGCCAAGGGTATTGAAATACAAAAGGCCATTCAAACTGAAATAAGCCAATTTCAACAAAAAGCAACCATAGTGTGGCCAAGGGACTTGGTCTAGGCTGGTCTTATTCGCCAATATTATTGTATTTTTGTGGCATAATTTTAAGCTATGCACGAATCATCCATTCAGGTAAAAATTCAATTAGACGAACAAAAAATACCCCAATCCATAGATTGGTCAGCAACCGATAGCACTGCTCAAGAAGCACAGGCTGCAAGGGCAATGATGTTGACTTTCTGGGATCCAACCGATAAAACGGCTTTACGCATTGATTTATGGACAAAGGATATGATGGTAGACGAGATGGCAGACTTCTTTTATCAAAATCTAATGGGTATGGGAGACGCTTACCTAAGAGCAACACAAGACAAAGAACTTGCAGCGTCATTTAAAACTTTTGCAAAAACATTTTACAATCAATTTAGAGCAAGTCAAATAGAACAAGGTGCAAAATAATCTTGCATCAAAAAATAAATTTTAATCTTATGAGTTTAGAACTAGAAGTGATGTCTTTAATGAAAGACGCAATGAAAAATAAAGATGAAGCTTTGTTAAGGGGGCTTCGTGCTATTAAAGCAGAAATCATTAAAGCAAAAACTGAACCAGGTGCCAACGGTGCTATTTCAGAAGATGCAGAAATGAAATTATTACAAAAATTAGTGAAGCAACGTAAAGACTCATTGGCCATTTTTCAAGAGCAAAATCGTGCCGATCTAGCTGCTAAAGAATCAGAAGAAATTGCAGTGATTGAAAAATTTCTTCCAGTTCAAATGACCGAGGAAGCTGTAAAAGTAGCTGTAGAGGCTATTATTATGGAATTGGGTGCTACTGGTCCTCAAGACTTAGGAAAGGTAATGGGTGTGGCATCTAAACAATTAGCAGGCAAGGCAGATGGTAAAATTATTGCAGCGGTTGCTAAAAATGCATTGACAAACTAATGAACTGGTTAGATTTATTAGCAGGTACGATCCTGATTTTAGCCTTATTGCAAGGGTATCGAAATGGTTTGATCAAAGCCATTATTTCATTTTTCTCTTTAATGATTGGCGTGGTGCTTGCTTTTCAGTTTGCAGGATTTGTCGCTAGCCAATTAAAAATATATACTAAGATCACTTCTTATTGGCTTCCATTTATAGCGTTCTTGATTGTTTTACTAGGGGTTATGTTAGCCTTAAGATGGATGACTGGACTATTACAACAAACAGCTGATTGGTTCATGCTAGGCTGGCTGAACAAACTACTAGGCATGGTCCTTTATATTTTAATTTATGGCACTATTTTAAGCGCATTCATCTATTTCATGTCTTTACTGGGGATCGTCGAAAAATCCTCAATGGATAGGTCTATGAGTTATAGCTATTTAGCCAAATGGTGGCCCTTTTTTATGGCTACATTGAGTGAATGGCTGCCTTTTATCAAACAAACATTGGTTCAATTTTCCAATCAAATACAACAAAAGGCATAATCAGCTGATTTAATCTTAAATAAGTATCTTTATAGGAACTACTTAATAGTTAAAATTTTATGGAATACGAAATACACAAAGAGGGCAAATTTGAATATGTAGAAGTAGGAGTGGGTCAACCACTGATGCTTCTACATGGTTTATTTGGCGCATTGAGTAATTTCTCTGACCTAATAGAACATTTTAGACACACACATAAAGTAATCGTTCCTATTTTACCATTATATGATCTTGATCTTTTGCACACCACTGTAAAAGGATTGGCTAAGCATGTACAACAATTCATTGACCATAAGGGGTATGATCAAATTCATTTGTTAGGTAATTCTTTAGGCGGGCATGTGGGGTTGGTCTATATCTTAAGCCATCCAGAAAAAATTAAAACATTGACCTTAACAGGGAGTAGTGGTTTATTTGAAAATGCGATGGGCGATTCTTATCCAAAAAGAGGAGATTACGAATACATTAGAGCAAAGACTGCTGAAACTTTTTATGATCCAGCCGTTGCCACTAAGGAATTGGTAGATGAGGTTTTTGAAATCACCAATAGTAGAATTAAAGTGATCAAAATTATTGCTTTAGCAAAGAGCGCCATTCGTAATAATTTAGGCGAAGAATTGGGCCAGATCAAAGTGCCTACACTTTTAATTTGGGGTAAAAATGATAAAGTGACGCCTCCATTTGTAGCAGAAGATTTTCATAAATTGATTCCCAATAGTGAACTAGCTTTTATTGATCAATGTGGACACGCACCAATGATGGAAGTGCCTAAAGCATTCAATGAAATTTTAGAGCAATTCCTAAAAGCACAAGCTTAATTCGTCTTATGCTAGCTGCAACCATTACTGTACAAGGTTTCCCCCTGCTTCATTTAGAAGATAAGGTGAGTTTTGCTTTGCAGTGTATGGAGGACTTTGATGTGCAAGAATTAGCGGTAGTGAAAGAGGATTATTTTTTAGGAATCGTTCAAAAAGCAGACTTATTGGATACAGATGAAGCTGCTACTTTAATGGTTCTATCCGATCAGCTTAAAAAAATCATGATTGCAGATACGGCACATTTTTTAACTGCTTTAGACTTATTTTCAAAACACCAATTGAGTATTTTGCCTGTATTGAATGAGCAACTGGAATGTATTGGAATGATTCCTCAAAAAAGTTTAAACGACGCCTTGGCTAAATTTTTAGGCGTTGATTCGCCAGGTGCAATTATCGTTTTATCTGTTGCACCATACCAATACTCATTAGCCGAAATGTCAAGATTGGTAGAATCCAATAATGCTCAAATTTTACAACTGAACAGTTATTTTGACGAAACAAATGGGGCCATGATCATCACGCTAAAAATCAATAAAGATGAGGCACAGGCGATCATTGCTACTTTTCAGCGTTACGATTATCAACTAGTACAATATTTTGGTAAAACACCTTTGCACAATGATATCGAAGCGCATTACCATCATTTAATGAATTATTTAGATGTTTAAATC
>JBILCS010000021.1:0-24573 GCA_044353005.1 Sediminibacterium sp.
CCTGTTATAAAGCAAAAGAATATTCTTTTCATCATTGAATTTAACTAAAATACTGAACCAAATTTGAAATTATTGCCTTATTTACATGTTTTAAACAGGCAGAATATAACTACTTTTAGATCTAAATCATACTATATGTCTAAGTCTCCTATTTTACCCATCATTACCCTGCTATTGTTTACATCAGTTTTAAATGCTCAAAAACAAAGATTTATCATCTTAAGACATGCCGAAAAAGACAATACAGTTACTGGCTCTCAAATGATGCAAGTAGATCCCCCTTTAAACGCAAAAGGCCAAGATAGAGCACAATCTTTAATTCAAGAATTTAAGAAATATAAAATTAGTAAAATATATTCTACTAATTATAACAGAACCAAATCAACTGTTATGCCCCTAGCTAATGCTGTTGGATTATCCATCAATAACTATGACCCTAAACAATTAAAAACTTTTGCTGATGAACTAAAAGCAGAAGCAAATCATTCAAAAACTATATTAATTGTAGGACATTCTAATACAAGCCCAAGATTGGTAAACTTGCTCCTAGGTAAGGATGAATACAAAGATCTAGATGAGCGTGTTTACAATCAATACTGGATCGTAAAATTAAATGGGCGAAAAAAACATGCCAAAGTAATATTGTATTAAAAAAACTCCAAAATCTTACGAAATCGGAGTTTTTTTATTCCCTTTGTGGCTAGATTGGTATAGAAAATAATAGTTTTCTTCAACAAAACCACTCCAATTGAAGCATTAATATTAAATTAATTATCAATTAAAAATTGCGTATGAAAAAGCTTCTATTCCTATTCGTTCTCATCCTAACCACTCAGTCCCTATTTGCTCAAAAAGATGCAGACCAGATTCTTGGAACCTGGGTAACAGGCACAGGCAATGCAAGAGTGGAGATCTATAAAAATGCAAATACCTTTCAGGGTAAAATTGTTTGGTTAAGCGAACCAATAGATCCAACAACCAACAAGCCAAAAACAGATACCAAACATCCTAATGCATCTTTACACAGTAGACCTTTGTTGGGCTTAATTAATCTTTGGGGTTTCTCATTTAATGAAAGCGATGGCAAATGGGAGAATGGACATATCTACGACCCAAAATCTGGTAAAGAATATAAATGCACCATTACCGCTAAAGATAAAAACACATTAAATGTTAGAGGCTATATTGGCATTAGTGTGATTGGCAGAACAGATGTATGGACTAGAGTAAAATAGCTATTAATTGTAATCTATTTACAATACTGTGCAATTTGAGCATCTACTCCAGGATAATTTTTACGCTTTGCAGCTTGTAAAGCACTACATCCTGCTGCATTATTACCCGAAGCGATATAGGACATGGCTTTAAAAAATTCAGACTTGCCTGTATTGGCGGATGGTAAATCTATTGCTCTATTAAAGTATTGAATCGCTTTTTCATAAGACTTAGCAGTGTAATAACAAATCCCTATATTTTCAAAATGTGTATAATTACCAGGGTCTGCAGCACTTGCTTGCAAATAATAATTTGCAGCTACCTTATACTTACCGTTCTGAAAAGCCTGTGCACCTAATGCAGCATAATTAGGCAAACTACCTCTTGATATTGCAGTGCCGTACAATAATGATTTTGTGTTCACAAAAATTGCACTATCTGCTGGGAATCTTGAAATCGCTGTATCTAATAAAGCCCTTGTAACAGTTATTGGTGTTTGGTTGATTTCAATTAATCCTAAAATGTATTGGTTCCATCCTTCTCCACTATTTCTGTATTTGATATAAGTCTTAAAAGCCTTGGTAGCTTCTGCTGTGTCTTTCATTTTAGCCGCTGCGAAAATCATATTCTTATAATAGCTTGTTGCTCTTGGCCAATTGTAAAATGCTTTTTTTGCATAGTAAAAAGTACTATCAAATTTGCCTTGGGTCGAAAAAATAGCGGTTTTGATAAAGTCATTATAATGCAAGTATGGATTCACGTTTTCACTTTCATTCAATAAGCGCATGGCTTCATCATTCATCTTATCTCTTAAGAAATACCTGGCTACTAATGCTTTAATAGGGAGTGTAGAGGTAGATAGATTAGGTATTGCAGGGAATGCATCCTTCACTTCGTCTAATGCCATTTTAGGGTCTTCATTGATCTCCCCCATTACATACTTCTGAACTTTTAACGAGGTATAGGTTTGATAATTCACATAAATAGCGCCTACAAGTAACAATAATGGGATGAATAACAATATGGAAAATTTAAAATCTTTCTTTTGGCTACTCGTATTTGTACCTGTAAAATAAATTGGTAAAAATAATAGAGCGGCAGACAAGGCAAACATCGTCTGCATGGAAGTTCTCTCGGCAGGGAAATTAAAAAAAGCATCTACAAAATAACAAGCGATAGCCATGAATGCAATTGCTGTTATCAATTTATGGTAATTGTCTTTTGATTGTCGCCAAAATTGAATTGTAGTAAAGCCAAGTAATACAAATAAAGCAGCAAAACTAATACCTCCAATAATCCCAAGGTCTGCAAACATTTCGATATAATCATTGTGACAATGATAGGGCACAAATAAATCGTTGGTATACTCTTTTTCGTAAGGGATAGACGCCAATTTCCAGTTGCCATAACCTGCACCTAAGAATGGATGTTTGGTGGAATAATCAATAGCAGCTTTCCATAATTTTATCCTACTATTTTGCTCGCTTGCTAAGCTGATATCCCCTACTCTTTTTGTAATGGTACCATATCCGCCCTGAAACCCTTGTAAATCAACAGCTTTAGTCAACATGCCATTGGCGGCAAAAAAGGATAAAAGTAAAGGAAGGATAAAACAAGCAAGGTTAATTCCAATTGTTTTAAAACCTTCTTTCTTTTTCAATATAATAATGGCTAAACTAAACAATAAAAACAAGACCCCTAAACCCACATAGGTTGACCTTGTATTTAAAATAAATAAGGCCATCATCCCTAAAAACAAAACAATGAAGCCAGCAATTTTTCCAATTAATTGATTATGTACAATCACAAAAAGTAAGAAAGGAAATTTAATTAATAAGCTAGCTGCCATCACGTTCTTATTCCCATTCTTGCCAGTTAAGCTAAGAATATTCTGATCCAAATTCATATCCATCATATTCTTAGAGAACCCTGTGATCACATAGAGTGCATCAAAAAATAGTACCACCCCTACTAAAATAGCAACTACATTAAAAAGGGTTGTCAGTTCTTTTTTATAAAATAGGATGGATAAGTTGATAAAAATTAAGTAGGTACTTAATAGCCTAGCCAAACAAACCAAACTTTCAATGGCATTAATAGAATAGGTAATGGAAAGCAATGCCCAAATAACTAAGAAGCTATATACAATCGTGAATTTTAACTTTAAGATTGCCTCTATGGCAGTTTTATACTGTTGTTGATTGAATAAAATATAAGAGAGTATGGTAAAGTCAACCAAACTAACATACAACCACTGGGATCCCATCACATCCGCCCCTCCAAAATCAGGGATAAAATGGACAATTAAATATAAAAAGGTACAAAAGCCAGCACCCCATGTATTTTTTGCTACCTGACTCATAAGTTCGTATTCTTAAGCCTAAAGATAAGACAATCGTACAAAAAAAACCGTCCCAATAATAAGTAAAGGGACGGTCTTAAAAGGGAATAAAAAAGGGGGGCTACTTTGAGGCTAATTCAAATGTCTTAAAAGCTGTATTGGACGCTTTTGACTTTGAGGTAACAGTGATTGTTGCAGCACATAAAACACCAGATGTTAATCCAGTAATCGTAACTGGATTGCTAGCTGCAGAAGAAGAGATGTTTGAACTGAATACAACCGAATTATCCAATTTCTTTTTTACAGTCACATCAATTGTCACACCATCTTTTGGTAATGTAGAGGTAATATTTGTATTCATCAGCAACGTAGTTCCAACCACTGAATAAACAGTGGTATAATTCACTTCTGCACCAGCTACATCAACTTTAAACACAATATCAGACTCTGCAACAACTACCGGTGGAGGTGTTGGAGGTGTAGGTGTAGGTGTAGGACTATCTCCTCCTTTACTACAACCAGCAAATATAAAAAGACAGGAAGCAAATGCTAGGATGCTTAGTTTATTAAAGACGATTTTTTTACTTTTCATAAATTATAATTTAACCATTTTAAACTGATGAACTATTTTTAAGTCAGGAGAAGCTACTCTTACAAAGTAAACGCCTGGATTTAATTCATTGAATGTTAATCTTGATCCTGCTGTAATACCAATTCTTGTTGCCAGTTTTGCCCCTGTTGTAAAAGAGAACACTTCGATATTCAATCTTTGATGCCCTTTGACAACAAAGTCAATATTCACAAAATTAATGAAAGGATTTGGAATTAATTTTATAAACTCCCCATTATTAAATTGTACAATATCTGTAACTAGATAATAATAAGGACTACTCATTGCACTAATGCATCCATTTTGAGTTGTTTTAACCGAGTAAGAACCTGGACTAGAAGGTTTTAATTTTTGAGTAGTATCTGAAATTAATATGCCGTCTTTAAACCAAGTATTGCCAATTAATGCATTTGAAATTAAACTATTAGAAGTGTCTCGAGAAAGTATAGGCGTAACTGGGTTAGAGAACTTTAATATTACGATAACATCAGAAGTTTTAGTGCAACCATTTGTATCAATTCTGGTAACATAAAATGTATCATTAGACTTAAAGACTAATTGATCCGTATTGATAGCTTTTGGTTTATTATTCACATACCAAATTGTACTATCTGATTTTGTATAGTTAGTGAGCTTAACAATACTACTATCAATGCCACATATGCTATATTTAGTTTTTTCAAAAATTGGCTTAGTTACTTCTGAACAACTCACTTGAAACAAAATAGAAGCTCTCTTTATATTATTAAAATCATACATTAAGAGTGCATTTTTATTTTTTTTGAAATTAGGATATTTATTAAGTTGCATTCCTTTAAAATAGCTGCTATCTAATTTCTTTCCCGATTCTAATTTTAGATCACTGATAACAGTTTTTTCAAATTTACCATTAACGATTTTATAGTAATATCCTAAGCTAGGACTTCCATCTATGTAATTTTGTAATCCTAAGCCCCAAGTACCTGGTATCATTTCCATACCATCAGCTGTTTCATCAATATCTAATCCTAGAGGGAGTAACTCTGTACCCCTATCAATTCCACTGTCTTTGAAAAATTTCGTGGTAAGGTCATTGCCATTTAAGCTTAAAACCTTCCAGCCATATGCATATCTCTGTACATTTTTTACATAATAATTATTCATATAAAATCCACCAACCACAATTTCTTCTTCACCATTTTTATCAATATCCATTTTATAAGCAGTTATTTTTTCATGGATACAAAACCTATAGTAATCATCCGCATCTTGTTTTGAATATTTTACAGGAATTAAAATAGAGTCTCTATTTAAGCTAAATGTTTGAATTTTATTTGTTTTAAAATCATACTTTGCATAAGTAAAAGTTTTAAAATTATAGGGCTGCCAGTCTGGTTGTCCGATTTCTTTTGAATTAGAATTATCAGATAAAATTGTTGCAAATTCATTTTGATTATTTGAATTAGCCACATTAAAAAGAGGATATCTGCTTATATTTGGATCAAATCTTGTAGTCCATGTTTTTGATAAATCAGGTAGCATTTTGTAAAATTGCTTTTTTGACTTATCGTACTTATAAACATTCATTACAGCTGGATATCTTCCGGTAGCAATAATTTCATCAGCTCCATCTTGATCAATATCTGCCGTATAGGTTGATTCTACAAATAAATTATTGACATCTAAGGTTAAAGTATCAAAGGTTTTTCCATTATTCATAAAAACCTTCTCTGGCCAATGATCATTGATCATTTCTGGACTATATTTTCTATTACTGTCCGCACCATGATAATTTTGTATAATGTAATGATAGTCTGTTAGCCCATCTCCATTAAAATCTCCAAAACCACCAAGCCACATATCACCTTTTGCCTTTATAACATAATTTGTATCTAAGATAAATTTACCTTCAGAATTTTGAATAAATATTCCTTTAACATATTCTCTTGTAATATTATTACTTGGAAATAATTGGAAGGTTAAATCTGGTAAACCATCTTTATTAAAATCAAAAAAATCTACTCCTTGATTCGTCCCAATATTACCAAGAGGACCCTGTTGATTTCCAGGACCTGGGTTTGCTGGATCAACCCCACCATTATTTCTTTGTAACCATGACGAAAACCCCTGAGGAAAAACTAAAATACTATCTTTTACAATCCACTTTTGAGCATGTACATCATTAAAGATGATAGCAAAAAGTATACTAATTAAAAATTTCTGAAACATTGAAAAAACATATTTAAAAAATAATTTATATACTCTTGGGGTAAATAAAAGTAACATATTTTTATAATATTAATATAATTTAAACTTTGTCAACCTAATTCCTTGAATTAAACCCCATTCTGCAATTTTTAAGTAATTTTAGACTCTAAATCAACCATTTTGGAAAACATTAGCTGCTATTACAACGAACAAATAAGTCCTTTTAGCCAAACCGGCATGTCATTGAACGACTTATTGATTCAAAGAGGTTATGGCATTTTCGACTACCTAAGGGTAGTGGAAAATAAGCCTTTGTTTGTTCAAGACCATTTAGACCGTTTGTACCAGTCGGCAGCATTGATGCATATGGATGTGCCTCAATCCAAGGAGGCGATTTTGAAGATTGTGATGGAATTAGTGGCAAAAAATGATATGCCCTATTCTGGACTAAAATTGATTGTTTCTGGAGGAGACAGTTCGGATGGCTATACTTTAGAGCAACCTAGGTTGACGATTATTCAACAACTCTTACCAATTCCTTCCAATCAATTTTCGGTGAGTCCTTTTGCATTGATGAGTCATCCGTTTCAACGCCAATTGCCACAGGTTAAAACAACGGATTACTTAATGGCGATTTACTTACAACCTCAATTGAAAGCATTTGGGGGTCAAGATATTTTATACACGCATGAGGGGATGATCAGAGAATGTCCTAGATCCAATTTTTTCTTGATTTCAGAGAAAGGACATATTGTAACTGCTAAAGACCAAATCTTAAAAGGGATCACTAGAAAAAATATTTTAGAAGAAGCCACTGCAAATGGCATCACAGTCGAAGAAAGACCAATAGCCCTTGATGAAATTAAGACCGCTAAAGGTGCATTCATTGCCAGTTCTACAAAACGTATCATTCCAATTAGTCAAATTGATACAACTACGATTCCAAACGACTCCCCTATTTTACAAAAAGTATTTGATTTACTGGTTCAAAAAGAACAAGCATATTTAAAAGCATAAAGAAAGAAAAAATATTTATTAGACTAAACGTATAGTTCTAAACATAAAAAGGGTTAACTAATTTTCATAAAAAATTAGTTAACCCTTTTTTCTTCATCAGTTCAATTTATTTCAATTGCTTTCTTAAAGCATCTAATTTACCTACATACAAACTACGGCCATGCGTACCTAAAACAATTTCATGGTCTCTTGGATGAATCTCTAAATCATGCACAGGAACACTTGCTGGCAAGCCTTTCGTCCATGCCATAGAACTATTACCGCCATCCAAACTCACATACAATCCACCATCAGTGCCTACATACAATACTTGATCCGAAACAGCATCTTCCTTAATGACGTTCACTGGTTCTGATGGTAAGTCTTTCATGATTTGCTTCCAAGTAGTTCCATAATCATCACTTTGATATACATACGCATTAAAGTGATCGTTACGATATCCATTCAATGTTACATATACTCTTGCAACATTGTACTTACTCGCAATCACTCTACTAACATATAAACCCTTTGGTAATTTTTGGCTAATCATAGTAAAACTATTGCCACCATCTTTGGATACTTGCACATTGCCATCATCTGTTCCTACATAAATCAATCCAAAACGAATTGGACTTTCGCTAATTGTAGTGGTTGTTCCAAAAGGCACATCTCCTTGAATAGGATTGGTGGTTAAATCATTGCTTAATGTCACTAAACTATCTCCCTTACTCATAGAGCGGTGGAATTTGTTAGAACCAAAATAAAACACATCTTGATTGTGACGACTCAATAAAATGGGTGACTGCCAATTGTATCTCACTGCAGGCTCACCTAAATCGCGTGTTGGACGCACACTTTTACGTTCCTTAGACACTAAATTTTGTCTGCTATAAGCTCCAAATTGAGAACCACTATAAACAGTTTTGTTATCTCTCCAATCTACTTGCACTTGCATACCATCTCCGCCACCTATCATTGTATATGGATTTTGTCCTCCATCATACCAATCATAGTTTTCCTTTGTTGTACTTGATCCAAACCAAGTACCATTGTCTTGTAATCCGCCATACACATTATACGGCTTCGCCATATCGATTGCAATATTGTAAAACTGTCCTACAGCTGGTGTATTGGCTTTAAACCAATGTGCTCCATTGTCATAGGTAATATTACATCCACCATCATTACCGATAATCATATGGCTATCATTTTGTCCATTCATCCATACAAAGTGATGATCCGCGTGCACATTCTCCTTGCCAATTGAACTAAATGTTTTTCCACCATCTGTACTTAATAAAACGCTTACGCCCGTGATGGCAATTTTATCTGGATTGCTTGGGCTCACAAATACTTTACCAAAATAATAGCCATAAGTACTATACAATTCTATTGGCTTAACATGTGTTTTAACCCAGCTCAAACCCGCATTGTCTGAACGATATACTTGCGCACCATAAATTGGTGTTTCAAATAAAGCAGTATTCGCATCATATAAATAATCCCAAATACAATTAGGTGCTAATTTACCAGACTTTACATCTTGCTTAAGATTTTCTGCATTGTATTTTGTAGGGATGCCATTTCTTGGTGACTTTAAAAAAGCATTTAATTTTTTATCATCTAAAGCAAGGAACTGATCTAAAGTCAATGCTTTAAAATCTCTTAATACATATCTTGTGGTGTCTGCTGCTTTTTGCATCGCAGTATCCGGTTGTTGAAAATTATTATCCACGATTGCATACACAATAGAAGGATTTTTTGGATACACTGCTAAACCAATTCTACCAACTCCATCCCCAGAAGGAAACCCGCTTGTTGGCGTAGACATTAAAGTCCATTTGTCACCACCATCTGTACTCTTATAAATACCTGAAGTTTTTCCTGCTTCTTCAAAATTGGAAGCTGTTCTTGTTCTATACCACATTGCAGCATACAACACTTGTTCGTTACTTGGATCCATATCTAAATCAACTGCGCCCGTATTGGCATCCAATGCTAAAGTTTGGTTCCAAGTTTTACCAGCATCTGTTGTTTTATAGATCCCTCTTTCTTTGCTCTCTGAATATAAATGACCTAGCACAGCCACCCATGCAGTATTAGGATCTTTGGCAGATAATTGAATCTTACCAATATGGTGACTCTCTGGCAATCCAAGATATTCCCAAGACTTGCCATTATTAGATGAACGATACACGCCTAAACCTGCATAAGTAGAACGACTACTATTGACTTCGCCTGTACCTACCCAAATATGTCTGTTCTGCCAGTTCACTGCAATATCACCAATCGTCAAAACATCCACTGAGTCAAAAATAGATACAAAGCTTTGTCCATTGTTTTTTGTATGCCATAAACCACCCGAAGCATATGCTACATAAAATTCTGTAGGGTCTTGAGGATTCACCTCAATGTCCACCACACGACCACTCATAATAGAGGGGCCAATATTTCTGAAACTAGTTTCATTTAAAGTGGATCGACTCAACAATTGCTTTCTTTGGTCAATTGTTTTTAATCTTTCTTGAGCGGATGTCGCTTTAATTTGTGCTTGTAAGCATAAAGCACAAAAAAGGGCCGAGATCGTTAAAAGTCTTTTCATGTAATCAAATTTTTATTAAGATTTTGAAGTTAAGACTTTTTCAAAAGCAATCATAAAAAAAATGACTAGCGTGTATTCACCCCCTTTTTTATCAATTTTTCGTAATATTGGGCATGCATATTCTAATCGTTAACAATACCAGCATTCCAGTAAAGCAATATGGGGGGACCGAAAGGGTTATTTGGTGGCTTGGAAAGCAATTGGTGCATATGGGGCACAAAGTCTCCTACTTGGTTGGTCCAGGTTCCTATTGCGATTTTGCAACGAGTGTGCATGTATTAAATCATGACATTCCATTTAACCAACAAATACCCGCTGGGGTGGATCTGGTGCATTTAAACTGCAAGGTCAATGAGACCCCTAAGATCCCTTATATTTTCACCTTACATGGCAATACCAATGACCAAAATCCAATGGATATCAACACGGTCTTTGTGTCAAAAAATCATGCAAGCAGATACGGCAGTGTCTCTTATGTACATAATGGCATTGATCCGGATGATTATGGAGATCCAGGATTAGATCAAAAAAGAAATTATTTTCATTTCTTAGGTGACGCAGCATGGAGGGTAAAAAATGTAAGAGGCGCTATTAAGATCGCACAAGATGCAAAAATCAAATTAAGGATATTGGGCGGCAAAAGATTCAACTTCAACCAAGGCATTCGACTGACCTTTGATCCTCACATACATTTTGATGGGATGGTTGGCGGTGCAGAAAAAAATAACCTACTCAAAGGTTCCAAAGGTTTGATTTTTCCAGTCCTATGGAATGAGCCTTTTGGATTATCCATTGTGGAGAGCCTCTATTTTGGATGTCCCGTCTTTGGCACGCCTTATGGCTCCTTAACAGAAATCATTCACCCAAGTGTAGGCATCACAAGTAATTCATTGAGTACACTTGTAGAGGGCATTCAACATGCAGGTCAATTTGATACAAAAATCTGTCATCAATATGTGATGGACAATTTCACAAGTACGCAAATGACAGTAAATTATTTAAAGAAATATGAAACTGCATTAAATGGTCAACATTTAAATGATACTGCACCAGTTTTAACAACCATTCAAACAGAAAAATTTCTTCCTTTTTTACCTTAGAAGATTAAAAAAATAACTTAATTTTTTGCTACAGACTTAAAATTGCTATCCATTAAATTAATAGCTTCATAATACCCCTGCTTATACCATTTACAACGTGCTAAATAAGCCACCAATTGTTGTTGTAAAAGTGGATTTTGCATCATTGATGCAGGCAATCCTTTTTGTTTTGTCTTTTGTAAATATTGATCCAATGATTTTGTGAGGTCTTGCTTGGCATAATCCGCAACAAATGCTTGAACAGATTGATATTGATTCAAACTCTTTTGTACTAAAAGATAATATTGTAATACAAATTCATTCATCGAGCCTTGTACATATAAATTGGCATAGTTCGAGTCTGCATACAATGCATTGCTTGGCAACCATTGATTAGGGATAATACCTCCACCACCATATACGGTATTGCCTTTTGGCGTTTTATATGCTTTGCCAATAGATGCTGTATCTAAATTTCCATTACTAGATGCTGTCATTCTTTCAATAAAATCATGCTCATAAGCCGTCTTTCCATTTTGATATGGACGTTGGATATTACGCCCCAATGGTGTATAGTATTTTGCAGTGGTCAATCTTAATGCACCGCCATTGGATAACCTGAATTGTTGTTGCACCAATCCTTTACCATAAGACCTTCTTCCGACCACTTTCGCTCTGTCCCAATCTTGCAAAGCCCCTGCTAACACCTCACTTGCAGAAGCTGATGTTTCATCCATTAAAATCGTCAATCCACCTGTTTCAAATAAACCTTCTCTTTTACTATAATAATTGACTCTTGGAGCATGTAAGCCTTCCGTGTAAACAATTAATTTATTGCCTGCTAATAACTCATCTGCAATCCCTACCGCTTCTGATAACAATCCGCCACCATTGCCTCTTAAATCAATCACCAGAGATTTCATTCCTTTTTTTAATAAAGGCTCCAATGCTTGCATGAAAGCCTCATAGGTTCTATCTGCAAATTTGTCAATTTTAATATATCCAATGGTATCGCTCAACATATAGGCAGCATCAATTGGAGAAACTGGAACAGATGCTCTATTTAAATTAAAAGTCATTTTTTGTTGATTACGCAGCACGCTTAATTTTAAATTTTCTTCTGCTGGGCCTTTTATTTTTCGCTTAATGGCTTCTCCATCTAATTTATTGCCGGATAATTTAACGCTATCATCCACCGTCAATAAAATATCACCTGTCTTTAATCCAACTTTTTCGGCCGGACCACCTGGCATGACATAAGCTACAAAAACGCTGTCTCTGAATTGTTGAAACTCTATACCTATCCCTTTAAAATTGGGTTGTAATTGCTCATTGGCCTCTACCAAATCTGCTGGTGGGATATAGACAGAATGGGGATCTAATTGTCCCAAATAAAAATCGGCTAGTTTGGTTTGAGTGCTATCCACATTTACTTGATCCACATATTTTGATTTTACCAATTCAATGATCTCGTCCATCGCTGAATTTGAATCAAGTGAAGGAAAGCCAATGGAGAAACTTCCTTTTAAAAAAATCCCTATACCAATACCCAATAAAAGAATGACTGCATAGGCAATTGGGGTGACCCAACTTGTTTGGGTAGAACGAGGTTGATTTTGTTGCATGTTGTATGAATTCTTGGCAAATTTACATCAATTCAAAATGAAATGGCTAATTTCATGCCCTAGTTCAACCACCATGAAAAAGACTTATTTAATTGCAGATAGCGGTGCCACAAAATGCCAATGGACTTTAGTGCAAAACGGCAAGCGTCAAACCATTAAAACAACTGGCATTAGCCCCTATTTTTTAAGTCTTCAAGACATTGTGCAATTGATTGAAAAGTCATTCCAGAAAAAGGTAGATTTAAGCAAAGTAGATGCAGTCTATTTTTACGGAACAGGCCTTAGCAATCCAGATAATGTAGTCATCTTAAAAAAAGCCTTAAAAAGTGTTTTTAAGAACGCAGCATTAGATATCCAAACAGATTTAATGGCCATAGCAAGAGCTGCATGTCAAAATAAAAAAGGAGTGGTTTGTATTTTGGGTACAGGTTCCAATGCTGGATTTTACAACGGTAAACAAATAACAAAAAATAGTCCAGGTTTAGGTTATGTATTGGGAGATGAAGGAAGCGGTGCTTATCTAGGCAAAAAAGTATTGCAGTATTTTTTATACAAGACATTTGACGAAGAATTGATGAATATGTTTGAAAAGAAATACAAGTTGGATCGCGCTGCTATTTTAAACAAAGTCTATAAAGAACCTACGCCAAATAGTTTTATCGCCAGCTTCACCGATTTCTTGGTCGAAAATAGAGGTCATTATATGATTGAAAATATAATTGAAGATGGGCTTAACGATTTCTTTTTTACCCATTTGAATAAATTAAATGAATCTTGGTTGCATCCTATTCATTTTGTGGGTAGCGTTGCTTATGGATTTAAGGATGTCTTAAAACAATTAGCCGAAGGTTATGAAATTGAATTAGGCAAAATTGTGAAATCCCCAATGGATGGCTTGATTGAATACCATAGCAAACACTAGGTCATCATGCACGATATAGAACCCTATTATTATTGGCGACATTTATATACTGCAGAAGCAGATCCAAGGTCTATCTTTTTTGGCAGGACCTATAGTGAATTTGAATTTTCACAAACTGTGTACAATTATTATATCCATCCCCAATGGGATGAATTTGGTAGCAAAACTTTGTACTTAAAAATCTTGTACACCGACTATGATGCAAAATTTGCCATCATAGAACTCATAGGGGAATGGAATGATACGATTGAAAATGATATCATGGAATTGAAACGAGAAGTCCTTGATAAATTAATGGCAGAGGGCATCATTAAATTTATTTTGATTGCCGAAAATGTATTCAATTTTCATAGTGGGGATAAAGATTATTACGAAGAGTTGTATGATGAATTATCCGACGAAGATGGATGGGCCGTTTTGGTTAATTTCCATCCAACAGCCCAACATGATTTTTTATTGAGAAAATTAAACCGCTACATCGAGCTAATGGAGATTAGCGCATGGCGCACTTATAAGCCTGAACATTTTTTTCAATTCATTGACCAAAAATTGAGTCAAAGGCTAGGTCTATAAAACTAAAAAGAAACATAAAATTTACGTTGATGGAATTGCAATAAAAAAGATGAATCTAATAAACAAGATCAATAAACAAGATCTTCGTAAGCTGCTAGTAATTCTCTGTAAGCATGGTCATCCTTGGCTAATTTACAAGCTGCCATCCCTTTTTCATACCATTCAATCGCTGCATCCTTTTCTAAAAGCGTTTCTAAACATTTTGCTAAATGATAATAAGAACCCACATAATCCGGTGACTCAGTCAAGATTTCAGTAAACAAGGCTTTTGCCTTTTGGAAGTCCCCTATTTTAATATACTCTAAGGCTAAAGCATGTCTTAAAAACTTATCCTTAGGTTGTTGATTTAAAAATTCAATAATTCTTTCAATTCGTTGCATCTTATCTTATATTTGCATTAGTTGCATAAACAACCATAAAGTATTAGACTATGAAGTTATTAGTTTGCATCAGCAAAACACCAGACACCACATCTAAAATTGCCTTCATCGAAGGTAATACAAAGTTCGATGAAAACGGCGTACAATGGATCATCAATCCATACGACGAGTGGTATGCCTTAGTAAAGGCGATCGAAATGAAAGAACAAGATCCTGCTGTTACCATTCACCTTGTTACGGTGGGCGAAGCAGATGCTGAACCAATTATTAGAAAAGCTTTAGCACTTGGTGGAGATGAAGCGATTCGTGTCAATATGCAAAGCAATGATTCATTTGTAGTAGCAAGTCAAATTGCTGCAATTGCAAAAGAAGGTGCTTATGATTTAATCCTGACTGGTAAAGAAACCATTGACTACAACAGTGCTTGTATTGGTTCCATGTTGTCTGGTTTATTGGATTTGCCATTCGTATCCCTTGCAAATCATATGGTATTGAACGGCAACACTGCAAGTGTTAAAAGAGAGATAGAAGGTGGAGAAGAAACTTGCGAACTCACCCTTCCTGCAATTGTGAGTTGTCAAAAAGGAATGGCAGAACAAAGAATTCCAAATATGCGCGGTATCATGGCTGCAAGAACAAAACCATTGAAAGTGGTTGAACCAATTGCTGTTCAATCAACCACCTCTATTAAAACTTATGATTTACCTCCTGCAAAATCTGGCGTAAAATTAGTTGCTGCAGACAATGTGGATGAACTAGTAAGATTATTAAAAGAAGAAGCAAAAGCATTCTAAACAATTCAAATCGAAAAAAATGGTACTTATATATATTGATCAAGCAGAACAACAAATTAAAAAATCTTCTCTAGAAGCCATTTCTTATGGCGCTGCCCTTGCGAAGCAATTAGGGGTATCAGCAGAAGGTATCCTACTAGGAACTGTGACGGATGATTTAGCAGGCCTAGGAAAATATGGCTTACAAAAAATCCATCAAGTAGCAGATGCGAACTTGAATCATTTTGATGCCAAAGTTTTCACGCAAGTTTTGACTGAAGCTGCAAAAGCCGCTAATGCATCCGTACTCGTTTTTGCACATAATTTAAATGGAAAAGCAATCGCTCCTGCTGTTGCTATAAAATTAAATGCTGGTATTGTAACAGGTGCGAATAGCTTGCCTGATACAAGCAATGGATTTACTGTGACTAAAACTGTTTTTTCTGGAAAGGCATTTGCACAAATCAATATCGATACACCTGTTAAAGTGATTTCTATCAACCAAAATTGTTTTGGTGTGCATATGCACGAAGGCGCCTGCGCCGTGGAAGCTTTGTCTATTGCGATACCTGCAGCATCTATTAAAGTCACTGCAACGCATAAGGTAGATGGTGAAGTTCCATTGACCGAAGCCAATATTGTAGTGAGTGGTGGACGTGGATTAAAAGGACCAGAAAACTGGGGCATTATTGAAGATCTTGCAAAAGTCTTAGGCGCTGCAACGGCTTGTAGTCGTCCAGTATCTGATTCAGATTGGAGACCACACCATGAACATGTGGGTCAAACAGGGGTTCAAGTGGCACCTAATTTATACATCGCAGTGGGCATTTCTGGGGCCATCCAGCATCTTGCAGGAGTCAATAGAAGTAAGACCATTGTGGTCATCAATAAAGACCCAGAAGCGCCTTTCTTCAAAGCTGCTGATTATGGTATTGTGGGGGACGCATTTGAAGTATTACCAGCCCTAATAGCTGCCATACAAAAATCAAAGGCCTAATTCAAATCAATGCTTTTTTGCTTTAACTTTGTAAAGCAAATTATCTTATGCAAAAAATTGAACTTGAAATTGTTGCACTATCTCATAGTATCACCCAATCTAACTCCTACGCAGTTATTTTAGGAGAAGTGAATGGATTGAGGCGTTTACCTATTGTGATAGGTGGATTCGAGGCCCAGGCGATTGCAGTGGCATTAGAGAACATGCATCCTTCGAGGCCCTTGACACATGATTTAATGAAGAATTTCATGACTGCTTTTAACCTTCAATTACAGGAAGTGTATATCTGCGATTTACAAGAAGGTATTTTCTATTCCAAATTAGTTTGTTTCAATGCGAACGATACGATTGAAATTGATAGTAGAACAAGCGATGCATTGGCTTTAGCTGTTCGTTTTGGTTGCCCTGTTTATGTCTACGAACATATACTGGATCAAGCAGGATTGACCAACGAGAAAGCAGATAAAATAGATATGCCTGCTACCATTACAAAAACATCTGAGCGAAGTGACTTGGCTAAACTTTCATTAGCAGAATTGAATCAATTATTGAGTGAAGTGTTAGAACAAGAAGACTATATCCGCGCGATTGATATCAGAGATGAAATCAATAAACGCATTGAACCAAAGCAGCCCTAGGATGATTCAATTCCCAAACTGCAAAATCAACCTTGGTCTTTCTATCCTTTCAAAAAGAGCAGATAGTTACCATGAACTTGAAACAGTATTTTATCCTATTGCAGTTTCAGATGCCCTAGAAATTTTACCCGCAACAAATTTAACATTAACACAAACAGGCATTGCTGTTCCAGGAGACCCAGCACAAAATCTTTGTTTAAAAGCATACCATTTACTCAAAAAAGATTTTCCTACTCTACCTACTGTTCAAATGCACTTACATAAAAATATTCCTATGGGTGCGGGTTTAGGCGGAGGATCAAGTGATGGAACAGCTGCATTGATTATGTTGAATCAACAATTTGATCTTGATTTGAATGATCAACAATTGATAGATTATGCAAGTCAACTAGGAAGTGACTGCCCGTTCTTTGTTTACAATAAAGCATGTCATGCCACAGGAAGAGGTGAAATTTTAAAACCTATTGCATTAGATTTATCCAACTATCAATTTTTACTGGTGCACCCAGGCGTACATATTGCTACAGCATGGGCATTCCAACAATTGAACCCAAATACAAAATCAGAAAGCATACAATCCATCATTGAAAAACCTATCACCGATTGGAAAAAATATTTGATCAATGATTTTGAAGCGCCTGTTTTTAAAGCGGAACCTACACTCTTGCAAATTAAAGATCAACTCTACGAATTGGGCGCGATTTACGCAAGTATGAGTGGATCAGGAAGTTCCTTATTTGGCATCTTCCCAAAGGGTCATTTTAAAGTCGCTCCGTCCATTGAGCATGCCTTACGTATTGACTTAATATAGATTTTTAATTCAATCGGGCCTTTTTAATTATATTAGTGCTTATCATGAAGAAAATCATTCGCCCTTTCCAAATTTTATATTGCATTTACGCTTTATTCATTTTTGCCTGCTTGACAATCATATCGCTGTTTGCCATGCTATTCATCCTCCCATTCGGTGATAAATATTTAACCATAGGTATCTATAAAATTGGTCGCTATTTTTCTAAAACACTCTACCTATTCATAGGTATGCGCCATCAAGAAATTTACGAGGGCATCCATCATTTTAATCAAGCGCATGTATTTGTCGGCAATCATAATTCTTACATGGATATCCCCCCTATTGTACGATTAAAACATCAGCCAATCAAACCATTGGGGAAATTCGAATCCTCAAAAATTCCACTTTTCGGTTTATTTTATAGGCATATCGTGATCATGGTGGATAGATCTGACCCAGAAAAAAGAGCACAAAGTCTTCGTAATTTAAAAGAAGCTTTAAAAAATAAAATTTCAATTTTTATTTTCCCCGAAGGGACTTTTAGCATGACCGATGAAAAGCCATTGAAAGATTTTTACAATGGGGCATTTAAACTAGCTATTGAGATGCAGGTTCCAATACAACCCGTTTTAATGGTTGATTCTGTTGACAGGATGCATTTTAGTAGCATCTTTACCCTCAGCCCAGGCATCTGTCGCGTCGTCTATTTACCTACTGTTTATGTGGATAATTATAAGCTGGAAGATCTTGAAATTTTGAAGCAACAGGTACACCAAATGATGGATGATGGATTAAGAAGATATCGCAACTATCCAGCTTCTTAATGTATTTTTGTAGCCCATTATATGTACGCCGAAATCATCATACCATTAGCCCTACCTAAAAACTATACCTGGGCCATTCCCACTGAATTGGCCGAGGGTGTGATGATTGGTATGCGTGTAGAAGTCATGCTGGGAGCCAATAAGCGTTATGCCGGAATTATAAAAAGTATTCTCACCGAAAAACCTGCTGGCTTTAACCCCAAACCAATTTTAGGTGTACTAGACGAAGCGCCCATCGTGTATCCTGCCCAATTACAACTATGGGAATGGATAGCTGCTTACTATATGTGTACTGAAGGGGAAGTGATGCAAGCTGCCGTGCCCAGTCATTTAAAAATATCAAGTGAAAGTATTTTTATTTTGAACGAATCCGCCAATGTAGATGGTCAACACTTAAGTGATACTGAATATATTGTTTCAGAAGCTTTACAAATCAAAAAACAACTCAGCTTAGTTGAAATACAGAAGTTGTTAGATAAAAAATCGGTTTACCCTATCATTAACAAACTCATCCAAAAAGGCATTTGTTCGGTAGAGGAAACAATGCATGATAAGTATACCATCAAAGTTGAAAATTTATTGCATTTACATCCCGATTATCATTCTGAAGCTGCATTAGAGCAATTGTTAAATGATTGGACCAGGGCGCCAAAACAATTGGCTCTCCTACTTTCATTCTTGCATCTGCAAAAAACAGAGGGATCTGTGCAACAAAAGGCTTTGTTAGAAAAATCAGACGCTACGCATGCACAATTAAAAGCATTGATTGATAAAGGGATTCTTGTAGTTGAGAAAAGAAAAATAGATCGCTTAGCTGTTGATGCAAGTATGGGCAATGCCAACTTGCATCTATTGTCTGCAGCACAACAGCTGGCATATGATTCCATTCTTGAACAAATGAAAACACATTCGGTCAATGTACTGCATGGAATTACCGGAAGTGGTAAAACACAGATTTATGCAGCATTAATAGAGCAGGCCATTCAGTCCAATCAACAAGCATTGTATATGCTGCCAGAAATTGCATTGACTGCGCAAATGATTCGCCGACTTAAACAATATTTTGGAGGAAAAATTGCTATCTACCATTCAAAATTCAATCCAAACGAAAGAGTTGAAATTTGGAATAAAGTAAAATCTGGTGAAATTAAGATTGTATTAGGTGCTAGGTCTGCCTTATTCCTACCTTATAAAAATTTATCCTTAATCATTATTGATGAGGAGCATGATGCTTCTTATAAACAACAAGATCCTGCACCAAGATATCAAGCCAGAGATACTGCCATTTATTATGCCAATCAGCTGGGTGCTAAAGTAGTATTGGGTTCTGCGACGCCATCTGTCGAAACTTATTATAATGCCATGCAAAATAAGTTTGGCTATTACCACTTAAAGGAAAGATTTAGCGAAGGTGCCTTGCCCCAAATGTTCATTCTAGACACAAAAAAACAAACTGACCAATCTGCCATTTTAACCCCTGAATTATTAGAAGCAATTAAAGCGACTGTTGCAAATAATAAACAGGTTATTTTATTTCAAAATAAAAGAGGCTACGCACCTTATATGATTTGTGAAACATGTGGATGGATACCGCATTGTAAGCAATGTGATGTCAGTTTAACTTTACATAAAGGAAAAAATTTACTGTCTTGCCATTACTGCGGAGCCGCCTATCCAGTCGTGCATACCTGTGAAGCTTGTGGCAAACAAAGTTTTAAACAAAAGAGTTTTGGTACCGAACAAATTGAAGAAAAATTAGCATTGGCTTTACCAACACTCAGTATTGCTAGAATGGACTTAGATAATGTAAAAGGTAAAAATGAACATGACCATTTAATCCAGCAATTTGAAAGAAGAGCAATTGATGTATTGGTAGGTACTCAAATGGTTGTAAAAGGGCTAGATTTTGAACATGTGGACTTGGTTGGTATTGTGGATGCTGATAGCCTATTAAATTTCAATCAATACAGGGTCAATGAAAGGGCATTTCAAATGATGGAACAAGTGAGTGGTAGAGCAGGTCGAAAAAATGATCAAGGTAAAGTGATTGTACAACTAAGTCAGACCAATCATCCAGTAATTGGATTTGTAAAAGACCATGACTACCATTCTTTTTACGAATTTGAGATCAACAATAGAAAACATTTTGCTTATCCTCCATTTAGTAGGTTAATGAGTATTCTCTTTAAACATAAAGAAAATCATATCGCCGAAGAAGCTGCAAATCATTTTCTAAAATCATTAGACCCAATGATACAAAAAACTGTCATGGGGCCAGCTCAACCTATTATTAATAGAATAAGAAATAAATATATTTGGGAACTTTGCGTCAAAATAACCAAACAACCTAAGCAATTGCAAATTGCAAAAAAACAGTTATTGCATTTTATTCGTTTAATCGAAGTACATCCAAGATATAAGTCAGTTCAGATCATCATAGATATCGACCCCAACTAAATGAAGCTTCAACAAAATATAGCCTTAAAACCCTACCATAGTTTTGCTTGTGAAGAGATTGCTAGTTTTTTCACTACAGTTTCAACAAAAGAAGCTTTAATTAAAGCCATTGATTGGACAAAGGAAAACAATCAACCCTACTTGATACTTGGATTAGGTACAAATATTTTATTTACACAGCAATTCAATGGGTTGGTGATTAAGATGGAATTCACAGGTATCCAAAAGTTACAAGAAACAGCCTCGGATGTAATTCTAAAAGTTGGGGCAGGTGAAAACTGGTCGCATTTTGTAAGTTATTGTGTGCAAAAATCCTGGGGCGGTTTGGAGAACCTTAGCTTGATTCCTGGTTCGGTTGGTGTTGCACCTATACAAAATATTGCTGCTTATGGTGTAGAAGTAAGCGAGCATATCCTAAGTGTGGATGCATTTGATACAATGAAGTATGAATGGGTAACCATACCAAAACAAGATTGTGCATTTGGTTATAGTACAAGCATCTTTAAAAAAGAAGCCAATCGATATATCGTTTGTGCTGTTCAATTTAAATTATCAAAACAGCCTTTATTAAGAACTGACTTCGGTGGTATTAAATCAGTATTGCATGCAAGAGGCATCAGTAATCCAAGTGTGGAATCTATAGCGGGTGCCGTGATTTATTTAAGGTCTATTCAATGGCCAGATCCAAAAAAAATAGGTAATGCGGGTAGCTTTTTTAAGAACCCTATGGTTACAACAACTCAATATGATCAGCTAATAATCCAATTTCCCACATTAATGGCCTATCCTATTAACGACCATACTTATAAGATTGCTGCTGGATGGCTTATTGAAGCTTGTGGATGGAAAGGTATTATCAAAAATCAAGTAGGCTGTTACAAAGACCAGGTATTGGTGATAGTGAATTATGGTGCAATAGAAGGAAAGACCATCTTGGGTTTCTCCGAAGCAATCATTGAATCTGTACAAGTGAAATTTGGGATAGCACTAGAAAGAGCCATTAATATTTTATAGTCAGATCTACTCTTCTATTTTGAGCTCTACCCTCTTTTTTTGCATTGCTTGAAATAGGTTGAGAATCGGCCATCCCAATTAAGGTTATTCTATTTTCAGCAAGTCCTTTTTTAACTAAATAAGTCTGTACTTTTTTAGCCCTTAATATAGATAAACGATCATTGATTTTTCTTGTACCTGTATTATCAGTATGGCCAGTGATGATTAAACTTGAAGTTGGATATTGTGACATGATTTGTAACAATGCATCTAAATCTTGTAATGACTTAGCATTAATATTCACTTGACCAATTTCAAATTTTAATGCAGCAGCAATATTATTTAGCTTAGGTTGAAGATCTTCACAACCATTATTACCAGCAATTCCTGCAATAGTAGGACATAGATCGGCTTCGTCATTAACACCATCTTTATCTGTATCAGGAATAGAACAGCCATTGTAGCGAGTTAAACCAGCAAGTGTTGGACACTTATCTTGATCATCTGGAATGCCATCCTTATCAGTATCCGGCACTGGACAACCTCTGTATTGAACTGTTCCTTCTGCGTTTGGACATTTGTCATTTTCATCATTGATACCATCCCCGTCTTCATCTGGCACTGGACAACCCTTGTATTTTAATAAGCCACTTCTTTCTGGACAGTCATCTATTTCATTAGAAACGCCGTCATCATCTTGGTCTGCTTGCACTGGCGCTGTAGGTAATGCAATGGCTTTTTTCTCTTTTAACTTTAGAGGGAAAGAATAACTAACCCCATAATTCTGATGCATTTTAGTCAACTTAGAAGCCTCTGCATTATGTGTCGCAAATAAATGAAAAAATGATCCTTGCTTGGCTTTAAATTGAACACCCAGGCCCATCGGTGCATATGGTGTAAAATTGGTCGCATCTTTTGCCAATCCAAGTCCTAGAATAGCATACGGCAAAACAGCTTTATCATCAGTAGCTAACTTGATATGAACACGAGCGTCAATAGCAGCATATATTGAATTTGTAGTTGCTTTTGGCTGCTTAGAAGAAACGTAATAAGGATATTTTAATGAACTAAAATCCAAATTCACTAATGCATCCAATTTTGGAGCTACTCCTTTGAAGAACTGAATACCTAAAGCTGGTGTAAAAACAGTTAACCCCTCTGTTAGAGGGGTTTTCTTAAAATTCAGTATAGATGCTTTCAAAGCAATCGAAGCTGGTTTATTTTTATTTACTTTTTGATCTTGCGCATTGCTTAACAGTGAAGCAAATAAAATAAAGGTTACCCCAATTACTTTTTTTGACATTTGATTTATTTAGTTCAATAAGAAGCTATAGCTTATACCATAGTTATAAGAAGGTATAAAAGACTTAGACATCTTAGTTGAGTATGTTGTAGTAAGATTCAAATTTGAACCTTTACAAGTCTTAATCTGTAATCCTAAACCAACTGGTGCGTATGCACTAAAAGTTCTTAACGCGAAAGCACGAACACCCAAACCTGCAGATACATATGGATTTACTCTATAATCCCCTTTGAACATTTTGATATTTACTCCAGTCTCAACAGACGCCATAATATCTTCGTTTGATCTTCTTAATGCGTTTGGCGCATACAAAGGAGTACGGGCAATTGCTACATCTAAATTAGAATAGATATCCACTTGATCTGTATATTGACTTGTGTAGTTCACACCTAATGATTTTGTTGTAGATGCATATTGACCCCATTGTTTTGCATTTAAAACAGATCCTATAGTGCCGTTTTGTACTTTCTCACCAGTTCCAAAATCTAAAGCATTGAATCTTATTGCAATGGACGTTTTTTTCTTACCCCCCATGCTAGTTTGAGCTTGAGCAGAAAAAATAAAACCCAATGCGAATAGAGAAAATAATAATTTCTTCATATTAATTGTTTGTTAAATGTCTCACAAATTTAGGCCTTAATCGTGAATTATTAAAATTTTTTAAAGATCTATTTTTCATCCAATTTAGGGTTCTTTTTGGAATACCCAATGGCCTCTAATGATACTTTTACAATTCCTTTTGATTTGAAAACCAACTGTTTAGCTGCAGATTGACTTAAGTCTATCACCCTCCCCTTTCTTAACATATTGGGGTGCATACGATCATTGATCCTTACCAGTACAGTCTTCCCATTTCGTAAATTGGTGACCCTGACAATTGTATTTAATTTGTATAAATTACAAGCTGCGGTGTACTTATTATTATAAAACCGCTCTCCTGTGGAGGTTTTTGTACCATTAAAATTGCTACTATAAAAACTCGAAATGCCTATGATATGATTGATTTCGATTTTAATTCTATTGGTATCAATTTTATTTTTATACCGTTTGATATTGACACTATCTAAATAGTTTTTTGTAGTGAGTGAACTCGTATAAACTTGTTGTGCAAGAATGGGCACACTATACAATAAAAAATAAGCGAAAACCAACAACTGAATCATATATTTTTTCATAGGTCTTCGTTTTAAATGAATCATATTGTTAAATTGGTATCACCTCAACCACGCTGTCTAAATTCAATGGACCGTAGATATGCGGGA
>JBILCS010000022.1:0-24518 GCA_044353005.1 Sediminibacterium sp.
TTTTCAAACTTCTTTTTGTACTTCTTAAGGGCCTTGTCAATGTTCTCGCAGTCTTTTGAATCAATAATTAACATAATATATACCTCCTCAGGCGTTTTAATTTGGAGAGCAAAGATAGGGCTTGAAATTAAAAAAACAAATTTTTGACCCATTTTGTCTCCACAAATCTATAAATAGGGCCTTTTGGCCAATTAATCCATAATCCCCTTCCCTTTTAGTGCCCCAGAAATAGCCTGATCCATCACACGTTCAGCAAATGGCCTGGTCAATTCATTCAATGCCTCGGTTTTGCCCTGGATTAAATTTTTATCTTCCATCGTGATTGCCAATTGCAATGCCTGCATGGCTTCTGCAGTTTGCATCAATTCTTCTTTTGACAATAACGCTATATTTTTTGACATGAACTTTTCGGTCACTGCTAAAATTTGTTCTGCTTCTGTTTTTGCTTCTACCAATGCTCTTGTGGCAATATCTTCTTTTGCATAGGTAATGCTATCCATTAATCTTTGTTCCACTTCTTGATCTGTTAAACCATATTGTGGTTTGATTTCAATGCTTTGGGTCAATCCTGTTCTTAATTCTTTTGCGCGCACTTGGAGGATGCCATCTGCATTGATTAAAAATTGCACATCCACTTTTGGTAAACCTGCTGGCATTGATGGGATGCCTGATAAAGTAAATTCACCCAACTTTCTATTGTCTTTTACTAAATCTCTTTCCCCCTGATAAATCGCAATTTGAATACCTGACTGTCCATCTTTTTGTGTGGTATATTGTCTTCCAGCTTGTGTTGGAATTTTAGAATTTCTTGGTAATAACACATCCATCAATCCACCCATGGTTTCAATGCCTAAACTCAATGGTGTGATATCCAATAACAACATGGATTGATTATTGCCTGCTAAAATATCTGCTTGCACTGCAGCCCCTAATGCCACTACTTCATCTGGATTCACCGTATCATTCACTGCTTGATTAAAATATTTTGACACAGTATTTTTAACCAGTGGCACCCTCGTACTGCCTCCAACCATCAATACAGTATTGATGTCTGCTACTTTCAAACCCGCGTCCTTCAAAGCTTTCGCACAACAATCCATTGTCTTATCAACGATAGATGCAATTAAATTTTCAAATAATTCTTTTGTGATGGTTAATTTTTCACCAGCAAAATTCGTTTCAAAATGCGATGCATTGGATAAAGCTATTTTTGCTTCTTCAGCTGCTAATCTTAATTGTTGCTTTAATATTTTTTGATCCTCTAATGTATCTATTTTCATTAACCCCATCCAGTATTCTATGATGGCTCTATCTAAATCATCTCCTCCTAAATAGGTATCTCCATTGGTACTTAACACTTCAAATACACCGCCACTTATTTTTAAAATTGAAATGTCAAATGTGCCTCCACCTAAATCATAGACTGCAATTGTTTTTTCTTCTGAAGGGTCTAACCCTAATCCATACGCTAAACTTGCCGCTGTTGGCTCATTGATGATTCTTAGCACATCTAATCCGGCTAACTTTCCTGCGTCTCTTGTGGCTTGTCTTTGTGAATCATTAAAATAAGCAGGCACCGTAATCACCGCTTTGGAAACAGGTGTTTTTAAAATATGTTCTGCTCTATTTTTTAATGCAGTTAAAATATGTCCACTTAATTCAATAGGAGAATAAAACTGATCCCCCACTTGCACTTTAACTAAGCTGTCATTGTTGTCGTCAATAATTTTATAAGCAAAAAAGTCCTGATGCGTTTGTATGTCTTTATAACTCTTACCCATCAAACGCTTGGCACTAAAAATAGTATTCGCTGGATCTGTTTCTAAATAAGGCTTTGCAGCCGCACCCACTTCTACATTACCAAATGCATCAAAATGTACTACACTTGGCACAATACTGCTGCCATCAAACTCTTTTAGCGCAATTGGCAACTTGGTCTCTGGATGGATAATGGCAACTAAACTATTGGTAGTCCCCAAGTCAATCCCCACAATCATTTCTGGTTGTTGTAAACTGCCTGTTGCGATATTGATGCCTATTTTAGCCATGTATGAAATTTTACAAATTTACTAGCTCAACGCAGTTTTTAGGTTGCGAAATTAGGAATGAATTGCTGATAAGTAGTTATTTTTGTCGAAAGCGACCATTATGACATTGATCCAAGCACTGAGATGGAGAGGTATGATTCAAGATATTATGCCAGGTACAGAAGAACTGTTCGAGAAAGAACAGGTATCTGGCTATATTGGTTTTGATCCAACTTCTGATAGCTTGCATATTGGTAGCCTCGTACCTATTTTGTTATTAGTGCATTTACAAAAAGCAGGACACAAGCCTTATGCTTTAGTGGGCGGCGCAACGGGTATGGTGGGTGATCCTAGTGGAAAAAGCGAGGAGCGTAATTTATTAAGCGAGGAAACTTTATCGCATAATATTGCTGGTGTACAAAAACAATTATCCCATTTTTTAAATTTCGATAGCACGCAACCAAATGCTGCTGAAATGGTGAATAATTATGACTGGTTCAAAGATTTTAATTTCCTTTCTTTTATCAGAGAAGTTGGAAAACACATCACTGTAAATTATATGATGGCGAAGGACAGTGTGAAAAAAAGAATCGAAGGTGATACTGGTATGAGCTTTACGGAGTTTACTTATCAGCTTATTCAGGGATATGATTTCTATTGGCTATACAAAAATAAAAATTGTAAAGTGCAGATGGGCGGAAGTGACCAATGGGGCAATATCACCACTGGCACTGAATTAATCCGCAGAAAAATTGGTGGAGATGCATTTGCATTTACCTGCCCTTTGATTAAAAAAGCGGATGGTGGTAAATTCGGTAAAACAGAGAAAGGCAATATTTGGTTAGATGCTTCTAAAACTTCTCCTTATCAATTTTATCAATTCTGGTTAAATGCAAGTGATGAAGATGCGAATAGTTGGATTAAGATATTTACATTATTAGAACCAACAGCAATTGATGCATTGATTGCAGAGCACGCCATTGCACCACAACAAAGAATTTTACAAAAAGCTTTAGCAGCTGAACTAACAAAATTTGTGCACAGTGAGGCGGATTTAAAATTTGCCATTGAAGCTACTGAGATCTTATTTGGCAATGCGACCACTGAAGTTTTACAGTCCTTAAATGAAACTCAATTATTACAAGTGATGGAAGGTGTGCCTCAAGTCACTATTCCTTTAACTGCTCTTAACGAAGGCTATGATTTGATTAATTTATTGGCTGATACGGCTATCTTTCCAAGCAAAGGCGAAGCACGTAAAATGTGGCAAGGTGGAGGGATCAGTATCAATAAAGAAAAAATAAGTACTGAAACAACACATATCAATACTGCACATTTATTACAAGGAAAATATATGTTGATTCAAAAAGGTAAGAAGCAATATTATTTAGTGATTGCCGAATAAAAAAGTAATTGGTTTTTTATCATTTACTTTATTGCTTCCCAAATCGCGTCTGCAACCAATTGATTCCCCGCATCATTTAAATGCACTCTGTCATAAGTCAGGATACCCATATCCACTTGCTTAGGATTATTTTTAGCACTGTAGTCTAAGAATAATTTTCTGCAATCTACTAAAGCAATATTTTTTTGAGTTGCATATTGACGAATCCAATTGGAGTATAAATTAAGTTCGCCATCCTGAGGATTGGATTGGTTATTACGCTCTCCAATCACTGCAGGGGTGACCAAAATGACCTTCGCTCCCTTTGCTTGCATTTTTTGAACCACTGCATCATAGAATAAACCAAACTTATCATAATCTGTGCCTGTTCCCATCATGGACTTATGCCACACATCATTGACACCAACCCAAACAACCACCACATCCGGATTTTTATTGAGTACATCTTTCTCCAATCTCAAGTATAAATCATATATTTTATTTCCACCAATACCCGCTCCTAACAACTCATACTGATTGCTTTGTCCATTATTTGCAATTCGGTTGTTTAAAAGGTCGATATAGCCGCCTTTTTTAACCCCCAATTCTGTAATGGAGTCCCCAAAAAAAACAATCTTCTTCTTTCCATCTTGTACAAAAGACAAACAGCAGAAAGAGGCAATTATGAATAGATAGGAGATGATTTTAAAACGCATAGGTCAGTTGTTTAATATTTAAAATAAAAATCTAGGTTTAAGTTAAGCCAAATCGGAGATATTGCTAAGTTAAGCCAACAAAAATTTGGAAGTATTTGTGTCTACCCCTATTTTTGCAGTCCATTCTATGAATGGCTAGAGGATTGCCTGATG
The DNA here is from genome assembly GCA_044353005.1 of Sediminibacterium sp. Lineage (GTDB taxonomy): Bacteria > Bacteroidota > Bacteroidia > Chitinophagales > Chitinophagaceae > Sediminibacterium. The sequence goes on from JBILCS010000022.1 coordinate 4,281, forward strand.
GTGTAACGGTAGCACAACTGTTTTTGGTGCAGTTTGTCTAGGTTCGAATCCTGGTCAGGCAACCAAACAAAAAAGAAGCCGCAACGTGAGTTGCGGTTTTTTTATGCCCGAAGAGGATGTATGGAGCAGCGAGTGCAACGAGCACAATGTGTCGACAAGGCAAAAACAAGCTCGCTTGATTTTTGGATTGGAGTAACATTGTAAAATTGCGAAGCAATTTGCTCCATATTCATAGGGAGCAGTGAGGGCATAAAAAAACCACTAGCGTTACTAGTGGTAGCTTCTTTATTTGATGCTGGGATTTTCCATCAAAAAGGAAGACCGACCGAAGGGAGGTCCATCTTTTTCAATATGGAAAGGTCCATCCTTTTCAATATGGAAAGGTCCATCCTTTTAATACATTACAACACATTTAAATTTATTTGATCAATACAATACTTTAAAGAAGCCTCCCAATGACGAATATCAATCGATAGATCTTGTTCAATTTTAGTAGTATCTAATACTGAATAAGCAGGTCTTTTAGCAGGTGTTGGAAAATCTTTAGTCTCAATGGGTTGTAGATCACAAGATAAACCAGCAATGGCTTTTATTTTGGCTGCAAAATTAAACCAAGTAGTCTCTCCTTCATTTGCAAAATGATATACCCCTTTGATTACCTTACCAGTATTGATTGCCTCAATCATGTTCATTGTCGCAAGGGCTAAATCTTTTGCATAAGTGGGTCTCCCCTTTTGGTCTGCAACAATATTTAGTTGATCTCTCTCCTTCATCAAACGCATCATGGTTTTTACAAAATTATTTCCATGACTACTAAAAACCCAAGAGGTTCTAATAATAATTGTGTCCTCATTGGCTTCCATAGCCATTGTTTCCCCAGCAGCTTTGGTAGATCCATAATAATTTACAGGATCTACTTTTGTTGAAGTTGCATAAGGCTCTGTGGCTTCTCCATCAAATACATAATCTGTTGAATAAGTAATAAAAGGGATCTCTAAATGTTTACAGATACTTGCTAATGCTTGAACAGCAGTGGCATTGACTGTATAAGATAATTCCTTTTCTGTTTCAGATTTATCTACTGCGGTATATGCCGCTGTATTAACAATACAATCAGGCGCAATAGTTTGTATGATTTTTTCAAATGTTTCAGGAAAGGCTAAATCCAATTGGCTTCGATCAAAAAATACAAATTTAAATGCAGGATAAGATGCAGCTAGTTGGCTCAACTCCCAACCCAATTGACCATTCGCGCCTGTTACTAAAATTGTATGTATCGCCATATTGAATTATTTTGAAATAAATTCTTTAGGCAACTTCGTCCACTCACTTGGTGGTAATGCTTTAAAGTAATCGTAGGTCTTTTGTAATCCTTCTGCACGATCTACCTTGGGCTCCCATCCTAAAATCGTTCTAGCTTTAGTGATATCTGGTTGTCTTTGCTTTGGATCATCCACTGGTAAATCCTTGTAAACGATCTTCACTCTGTTGCCCGTTAGCTTCAACACCTCTTCTGCAAAATCTTTTAAACTAATTTCATTTGGGTTACCTATGTTCACTGGACTTGAGTAGTCACTTAATAACAATCTATAAATTCCTTCTACCAAATCATCCACATAGCAGAAGCTTCTTGTTTGTGAGCCATCTCCAAACACCGTCATATCCTCACCTCTTAAGGCTTGTCCAATAAATGCAGGCAGTGCTCTTCCATCATTTAGGCGCATTCTAGGACCATAGGTATTGAAGATGCGGATGATTCTAGTTTCTACATGATGAAAAGTATGGTAGGCCATGGTGATGGATTCCATATAGCGTTTTGCTTCATCATACACCCCTCTTGGGCCCACTGGATTCACATTGCCCCAGTACTCCTCGGTTTGTGGATGCACGAGCGGATCTCCGTAAACTTCGCTTGTACTTGCAACCAATATTCTTGCACCCTTTGCCTTAGCTAAGCCTAAACAATTATGCGTACCCATCGCACCCACTTTTAAAGTTTGGATAGGGATTTTTAAATAATCAATCGGACTTGCTGGGGATGCAAAATGTAATATATAATCCAGGTCGCCTTTGATATCAATGAAGGTCGTGATATCATGGTGGATGAATTCAAAATTTGGATTGGGTCTTAGGTGTTCAATATTCATTAAGTCCCCTGTAATCAAATTATCCATCGCAATCACATAGTAGCCTTCCTTGATAAAACGATCACATAAATGCGATCCTAAAAATCCGGCAGCACCCGTTATTAATATTCTTTTTTGACTCATCTTGATTTTTGTTAATTAGCGCTTTGTGTGTTGAGTCTTTAGTGATTGGTTGTATTAGAGTCTGCTCTTCCGATACTCTCATAATGATAGCCTAAGTCTTTCATCTTAGCTACATCAAATAAGTTTCTGCCATCAAAAATGATTTTGTGCTTGATCTCTTTTTCCATGCGCTCAAAATCAGGCGTTCTAAACTCACTCCACTCTGTCGCTATAATCAATGCTGCTGCATTTTGCAATGCTTCATATTGGTTTGCAGCATATTGTATCTTATCTCCTATTTGTGATTTTACATTCGGCATGGCTTCTGGATCGTAAGCCGTTACAGTCGCACCTGCTGCTGTTAAAGCGTCAATGATACTAAGTGCCGGTGCTTCTCTGATATCGTCTGTATTCGGCTTAAACGCTAAGCCCCATAATGCAAAATGCTTGCCCTGTAAATCGTTCTTATAAAACGCCTTGATCTTTTCTACTAAATGTAGTTTTTGATTGGCGTTTACTTTCTCTACTGCTTTTAATATCTCAAAATCATATTTGACTTCGTCCGATGACATAATTAAAGCTTGTACATCTTTTGGGAAACAAGATCCTCCATAACCAATGCCAGGGAATAAAAAACGCTTTCCGATTCTATCGTCCGAACCAATCCCTCTTCGTACCATATCCACATCCGCGCCCATGCGCTCACACAACTGTGCAATCTCGTTCATAAAGGAGATCTTTGTGGCAAGAAATGAGTTCGCAGCATACTTTGTTAATTCAGAACTACGCTCATCCATAAAAATCACAGGATTACCCTGTCTTACAAATGGTGCGTATAATTCACTCATTAATTTTTTAGCTCTTTCTGATTTTGTACCCACCACCACTCTATCTGGTTTCATGAAATCATCCACCGCAACACCCTCTCTTAAAAACTCAGGGTTACTCACTACATCAAATTCACCACTATAATTTTTTGCAATCGCAGCACTCACTTTATCTGCTGTACCTACTGGTACCGTGCTCTTATTAACAATGACTTTATAGCCTTTTAAAATCTTTCCTAAATGATCCGCAACACCCAACACATATTTTAAATCCGCACTACCATCTGCACCCGGAGGGGTTGGTAATGCTAAAAAAATAATCTCTGCTTCTTCCACCACTTCTTCCAACTGCGTTGTGAATTTCAAACGCTCCTCTTTGATATTCCTTAAAAAGATTTTCTCTAGTCCTGGTTCGTAGATCGTGATTTGACCTGCACTTAGTTTCTCCACCTTTGATTTATCAATGTCTACACAAGTCACTTTGTTGCCCGTCTCTGCAAAACAAGTTCCTGTAACCAATCCTACGTATCCTGTGCCTACTACTGCTATTTTCATCTATTTATTTTTTTAATTAAAGAAAGATTGAACCCCTTCTGTAATATATTTTAATTGCGCTTCTTCCATTTCTGTGTGTATTGGTAAAGAACAAACACATGGTGTTAATTGATCCGTTATTTTTAAATCCCAATGATCTTGTTGGTCTGAAGCAAACATCTTTTGTAGATGCCCTGGAACAGGATAATAAATCATACATGGAATTTCTTTAGCTGCTAAATGTGCAATGAACTTTTCCCTATCTACTCCTTTTAATTGAATGGTATATTGATGAAACACATGCGTACTATAATTGGCAATCGTCGGTGTTACAATAGATTGAATACCAGCAAATGCTTGCGTATAATAAGCAGCAACAGCTTGTCTTGCTTTATTGTACACATCTAATTTAGCTAGTTTAATATTTAAGACAGCTGCTTGAATCGCATCCAATCTTGAATTACAACCGACTACATCATGATAATAACGTGCAGACTGACCATGGTTCGCAATCATTGCCATTTTATCTGCTAATACTTTATCATTTGAAAATATAGCACCCCCATCTCCATATGCACCTAAATTTTTACTAGGATAAAAAGAAGTTGCACCAATATGCCCCATGGTACCTGTTTTTTTAACAGTCCCATCAGAGAAAGTATAATCTGCACCTATTGCTTGCGCATTGTCTTCTATCACATATAAATGATGTTGTTTTGCAATTTCCAAAATTTCCTCCATGGGTGCAGCATGTCCATATAAATGCACAGGTACAATCGCTTTTGTTTTTGGTGTAATTGCTTTTTTCAAGCTTTCAATATCCATGCAATAAGTCACAGGGTCTACATCTACAAAAACAGGTGTTAATTTTAACAAAGCCACTACTTCTGTGGTAGCGATATAAGTAAATGAAGGCGTGATGACTTCGTCCCCAGGTTGTAAGTCCAATGCCATCATCGCAATTTGAAGCGCATCCGTTCCATTGGCGCATGGCACCACATATTGTGCTCCTAAATATTCGCCTAAATTTTTTGAAAAATCTTGCACCGCTTTACCATTGATATAAGCAGCGCTGTCCAATACATTTTGTATGGCCTGATCGACTTCTTCTTTGATGGCTAGATATTGATTTTTTGTATCTACCATTTGTATTTTTCGCATCCAATGAATTTTGCCAAAATTACAATAAAATGGCCAAAAAGGTGGAAATACCCCCTTTGTATCCCATCTTTGTAATAGCCCTTTATTATGATACTATACCGACTGTTTTTATTGTTTTACCCAATTCTAGCAAAGCTTATTAGTCCATTTAATGAGAAGGCTAAGTATTGGGTGGAGGGGCAAGAAAAGGTTTGGGAAGAAGTTAACTTATTGAGCAGTCAAATTAAGGGACCCATTATTTGGGTGCACTGCGCCTCTTATGGCGAATTTGAACAGGGTCTTCCAATCATCAGTGCCTTAAAAAAAACTTATCCAACACATCAAATATGGGTGACCTTTTTTTCACCTTCAGGATACTTACACCAAAAGCATCATCCAGATGTTGACTTTGTGACTTATCTGCCTTTAGATGGTCCAATCTCTGCAAACAGATGGATGCAAATGGTTCAACCTAAATGCATCCTATTTATAAAGTATGAATTTTGGTACTATTATTTAAAGCAAGCAGCAGTTCAAAAAATTCCGACTTTTTTAGTATCCGCAATTTTTAGACCGGATCAAATTTTTTTCAAATTCTATGGTGGATTTTATCGTTCCATGTTACCATTATTCACTGGGATTTTAGTACAAGATTTCACTTCAAAAACATTAATCAGTCCTCTTTTAAAGCATGGGCATTTAGCGATCAGTGGAGATACTCGTTTTGATCGTGTTTTAGATATTGAAGCAGCAAAAGAATCCATTGATTGGATATCAAGATTAGCTCATGTTGAAACGATAGTCGCTGGAAGTACATGGGAACAAGACCATGTGATGATTGAATCCATTTTAGATAGTTGGAATCGATGCAATTGGATTATTGTACCACATCATGTAGATGTGGCAGCTATAAAAACTTGTCAATCTCATTTTCCCAATTCAATTTGCTTATCTGAATGGTTAACGCAATCTAATCAAATGGAAAAGCCAATGGTGTTAATTGTTGACCAGATTGGTTTATTAAGTCATTTATATCAATACGCAACTATAGCTTATATAGGTGGTGGTTTTACGAAGGATGGTATTCACAATGTTCTTGAGGCTGCCGTATTTGGTAAACCGGTAATTTGGGGACCGAATGACTCAAAATACCAAGAAGCAATTGGATTGCGTAACGCATATGGGGGTATCAAAATAAAGAATGCGAAAGGTTTAAATAATATCTTAGAAAAACTTTTTAATGATACCGCTTTTTCTAAAGCTACAGGAGATGCTGCTGTTAAGTATGTTCAAGAACATGCAGGTGCTACCCAAAAAACGATTGATTGTATTAAGCAAATCTACGTTTCACCAACAAATCAAAAGCTTTAACGGCTTCAGCTGTTTCGTCCCATTTATTTTGTTCCCTTAAATTAGATTTAATCCAAAATTGCGCCTCTGCAAAAATTTTAAACCCATTGATGGTTTTGACTGCCATTTCAAAAGCTTTTTCATCCCCATTAAAAAGGGTTGATATAAACTGAAATCTATCGTTGACCCCAATGGCCGCTTTCAAATCTTTGATGGGGTCTAATGCTAATTTTTCTTGGAGTTCCGTATTTGGAATCGACACTTCTACTTCATCCGCTCCAGGAATCATCACGGATACATTATTAGGTAGATTGTTAAAATGATCCGATTCTGATAATGCTGCTAGCAATTGGACTGCCGTTTCTTTTAATTGGCTTTTGTCTGCCTTTTCGGTCAATTGATTGGTTAATTTTTCAACCAAAGCGGCAACTCTTTCCATAGGAATGTCTACTTTTGAAGGAATTAAAGAAATAGGATTTTATTTAAGAACGAAAAAGAAATTGCAATATTGTCTATGTTTATTGAACAAAACTTTTCAAAAGAAAAAAGAGGCTGGTTGGAAGTCGTTTGCGGTAGTATGTTTAGTGGCAAAACCGAAGAGTTGATTAGAAGACTTAAAAGAGCTCAAATCGCAAATTTAAAAGTAGCAATATACAAACCTGCTACGGATACCAGATTTGATAAAGAGAAAGTAGTTAGTCATGATGCCAACTCAATCCCTTCTATTCCAATTGAGAACGTAAATAATATATTATTACTTTCTAAAGATGCAGATGTGATAGGCATTGACGAAGCACAGTTTTTTGACCATGGAATTATTTCTGTTTGTGAAACATTGGTTATGCAAGGTAAAAGAGTGATTGTCGCTGGTTTGGATATGGATTATTTAGGTAAGCCATTTGGGCCTATGCCACAACTTTTAGCCATTGCCGATTTCATCACTAAACTGCACGCCATTTGTGTACAATGTGGTCATTTAGCCAATGTATCTTACAGAACTAGTGCCGAGGAAGGTACTGTAGTGTTGGGTGAAAAAAATAATTATGAACCTAGATGTAGAATCTGCGCAGCAAAATAAGCCTATTAGCTTCATGAATGTATCCATAAAACATATCGCCGCCTTACTAAAAAAAGACTTGCTACTTGAATGGAGACAGCAATATACTTTTTTTGGGATCTTGATTTATTTAGCATCGACTACTTTTGTCATTTACTTAACCATGGGCCTACCAGAAGATAAAGTTTGGAATGGGCTTTACTGGATCACCTTACTTTTTATTTGTATCAATGCTGTGGCAAGAAGTTTCTTGCAAGAAGGGCGAGGCAGAATGCTCTATTTTTATTCGATTGTTAGCCCAGTTAATTTTATTTTATCAAAACTCATTTTCAATAGTTTACTCATGTGTATCATGAGTGCTTTGAGTTTGATGTTATTCATGGTTTTGCTTGGCAATCCACTAACGCATATTGTATTATTCTTTGGAATAAGTTGTTTAGGTGGAATAAGTTTAAGTTTGGTATTTAGCTTTTTAGCAGCCATCGCCGCAAAAGCACAACAGCCCTCCGCCATCATGGCCATCTTAGGATTTCCTTTGATTATACCTCAACTACTTTTGTTGATGAAAATTGCCAATATTGCTTTCTCTGATATTGTACAGAACGGCTTACCTCAATTGGTTGGTTTATTGGTTGGATTTGATATCATGATTATCGCACTTGCTTATATACTTTTTCCATTCTTATGGAAAGACTAAAACCATCCCTAAGGATAATCTAGAATTGCAAATGTCGCACAGTCAATCCGTCATTGATCAATTGTTTCAATGATTCAATTCCAATAGATAAATGACGCTCCACGAATTCAGCAGTGACTTTACTATCACTCGCTTCTGTTTTTACACCCTCAGGCACCATTGGAGAATCACTCACCAATAACAATGCACCAGTTGGAATCTTATTGTAAAATCCTACTGTAAAAATAGTAGCAGTTTCCATATCAATGGCATATGCCCTTACCTTAGTTAAGTAGGCTTTAAATTCTTCATCGTGTTCCCATACTCTTCGGTTGGTAGTATATACCGTTCCAGTCCAATAATCTACATTGTTATCTCTTATAGTTGTTGAAATTGCTTTTTGTAAAGCAAAGGCAGGCAAGGCTGGTACTTCTGGAGGGAAATAATCATTCGAAGTTCCCTCTCCTCTTAAAGCTGCAATAGGTAATATTAAATCCCCAACTTTATTTCTTTTCTTTAATCCTCCGCATTTCCCTAAGAATAAAACCGCCTCGGGTTGAATGGCAGTTAATAAATCCATCACAGTTGCTGCTCCTGGACTACCCATTCCAAAATTAATAATGGTAATTCCTTCTGCTGTGGCGCACTGCATTGGACGATCTAAACCTATGATTTCAACATGGTGTCTTTCTGCAAACATCTTGACATAATTGCTGAAATTGGTCAATAGGATATACTTGCCAAATTGATCTAAACTTGCTCCAGTATACCTTGGTAACCAGTTTTCTACAATTTCTTCTTTTGTTTTCATAAGCTTATCTTTGATCGAGGACGCTATAAAAATACCATATTTTTTTCAATTCATGATTTTAGTTGATTTCCCTTCATATGACTTCAAAGTCCAATCAATAGGTGGAAAAGATCAAATCTTTGACCCTTGTAGGAAAAAATGGGTGGTATTGACCCCAGAAGAATGGGTTAGACAAAACATGTTGCAATACCTGATACAAGTTTGCAAATACCCTATTGAACTGATTGCAATTGAGAAAAAAATACAATTAGGAGCACTCACTAAAAGATTTGACATCCTTGTATATCGTGGGACCACACCATGGATAATTATTGAATGCAAGGAAGCGAATACGCTACTTACCGAAAAAACCATTCTGCAATTGTTACAATACCAACAAGTATTGAATGCCACTTATTTAATCGCATCCAACGGACCTACCACAATTGGAGCTGAAATAAAAATGGGGAACCTGCATATGTTGCAACAGTTCCCCAATTATGTGGACCCTAACCTTAAAAAAGATTAAGGGAAAATACCTAGTTCCGTATAAGAGTGTGCTACTTTATTGATTGCACAAACATAAGCTGCAGTTCTCATATCTGGTATAGATGGATTTGCATTCCATATATCCATAATTTCTCTTGTTGCATTAATCATCGTTTCTTCCAATCCACTATGCACTAAGTCAATTTCATCTGGACCGTGTGCAATCACTGCTCTTTCTGTAGGACTTACTTTTTTACCAGTCAGCTCTTCCATTTGATTGATGAGATTGATGTTTGCATTTTCTGTAAAACGTTTTTCTAAACGACCATATCTTACGTGACTTAAATTTTTCAACCACTCAAAATAAGATACCGTTACACCACCCGCATTTAAATACATATCTGGAATAACCAACACGCCATTTTTAGATAAAATTTCATCTGCCTCTGGTGTTAAAGGTCCATTTGCAGCTTCGCCAATAATTTTAGCTTTTATTTTTGGTGCATTGTTTTTATCAATTACATTTTCTAAGGCTGCAGGAATTAAAATATCACATTCCATTTCCAATGCATCTGAACTCTTTTCAATATTGGTTGCACCAGGAAAATTCAAAATACTACCTGTTGTTTTTCTGTGTTGGAAAACTGCTTCCTCATCTAACCCATCTGCACAGTAAATAGCCCCTTCAAATTCAGCAATCGCGATGACTTTAGCCCCATTTGATCTAAAGAATTTTGCTGAGAAATAACCTACATTGCCCAATCCCTGAACAATCACGCGCTTATTCTCAATACCTACTGTTAATCCTAATTTCTTCATCACATCTTCCATTAAACAAACTTCTCGCACTCCAAAAAATACACCTAATCCGGTTGCTTCTTTACGTCCTCTCACACCTCCCAATGATACCGGCTTACCAGTCACACAACCAGCTGCATCAATCTCACCTGGTTTCAATGATTGATAGGTATCTACAATCCAAGCCATTTCTCGCTCGCCTGTTCCGTAATCTGGTGCAGGGACATCGATACCAGGACCAATAAAGTTTTTCTTGACTAATTCTGCCGTATATCTTCTAGTGATTTTTTCTAATTCATACGTGCTTAAAGCTCTTGGGTTAATTTTAATACCCCCTTTACCGCCACCAAATGGCACATTCACAATAGCACATTTGTAAGTCATCAAAGCGGCCAATGCCATCACTTCATCTTGATTCACTGCCATGCTAAAGCGAATACCACCCTTACAAGGTGATTTATGTTGAGAGTGTTGCACTCTGTATGCTTCAATCACTTCGATTCTGCCATCATCCATTTTTACTGGAAAACGCATGCTGTAAATACTATTACAAGCTTTAATTTGCTCAAGCAATCCTGATTCCCAATTGGTGAACTTAGATGCTTTGTCGAAACTTTTTTCTACACTCTGAAAAAAACTGTACTCTGATGTTGTTGACATATCCTTTTATTTTTCTAGTTGTTTAATTTTTTTATCAATAGATGCGACATATACAAAAAGGCCAATAAGCACAATACATACCACTGCCATGACTAAGAAAATTTTTCCGTTCTGCAACATAATACTTTGTGGAACTGCTTGTTGTGCTTGTAATAAGGTTAACATATATTTAATAATTGTAAGGTTATAAGATGCCTTCTTTTTTTAATTGAATCATTTGCACACGAACTTTCAAGGTGGTAATCCAAACACCCAATAAAGTCCATCCAATCACTGCTGGATAAAATACAGTGCGCATATTGGCGGACATATCCTTACCATTCAAACCAGGATTACCATCACTTCCCTGTCCACCTGGATGCAAAGACTCTGTTAATCTTGGCAAGATCCAAAGTGTAGGAAACAACATGAAAAATGAAAATATATTATAAACTGCAGAAAGTCTTGCTTTTTTTTCTGCATCCACTAAACTTCCTCTTAAAACAAAATAGGCAAAGTAAATTAGTAATGCGATGGCAGCCCCATTCTGTTTTGGATCACCTACCCAAGGACTACCCCATTGATAATTGGCCCATAATGCTCCAGTAATGATGCCTAAAACACCAAAAATTAACCCCATGGCCGCATAAGCTTGCGCATAGACATCATGCACTAAACTAGATGACCTTAAGTATTTAATGGAATAGACTAAAGAAACAAATAATAATATCATCATCCCAAACCACATGGGCACATGAAAAAAGAAATTACGGATGGACTCCTGCATGCGGTCGTCTAACTTAGGTACTTTCACCAAAAAACCATAGGTACAAGTATACAAAAGCAAAATAAAAGACAACAATTTCCACCATTTTTTATGCAGCATAGCTTCTTAATATTTTATCGATTAGCTCTAAAACTAACGGCTGTTTGGCAAAATTACAGCTTTTAAATGAACCTCCTAATTTTAGAGCAAATCTTATATTGGCAAATTTACGGCGATTTTGTACATTTGCCTCCATAATTTTCATGCCGTAACATGAAGCGAACTGCCCCGTAAGGCTGTAGTAAACTTAATGTGGCTATCATTTAAAAATAGACACAAATGAAACTTTCCCAATTTAGGTACGACCTACCTTTAAACTTGATTGCCCAGTATCCCACAAAAAGAAGAGAAGACAGTAGACTGATGGTGGTAAACCGTAAAAACGGTCACATGGAAAATCGTCATTTCTCTGACTTATTAGAGTACTATGATGACAAGGATGTATTTGTAGTAAATAACACTAAAGTATTCCCTGCCAGAATGTATGGCCGTAAAGAAAAAACAGGTGCAAAAATTGAAGTGTTCTTATTAAGAGAATTAAATAAGCCTAACCGTTTATGGGATGTGATTGTTGATCCCGCAAGAAAAATTCGTGTAGGAAACAAATTGTATTTTGGAGAAAACGAAGAACTCGTGGCAGAAGTCATTGACAATACGACTAGCCGTGGACGTACCATCCGTTTTTTATGGGAAGGTGATGATGAAGGCTTTAGAAAAATGTTAGAATTTTTAGGAGAAACACCATTGCCTAAATACATCAAGCGTAAGCCAGATGAAGAAGATAAAGAAAGATACCAAACCGTTTATGCAAAGCATGAAGGTGCGGTGGCTGCCCCTACTGCAGGCTTACACTTTAGTAAAGAGTTAATCAAGCGTTCAGAAATTTTAGGTATCCGATTTGCAGAAGTTACCTTACACACTGGCTTAAGTACTTTCAGACCAATTGAAGTTGAGGATCTGAGCAAACATAAAATGGATGCTGAATATTTCAAGATAGATGAAGAAGCTTGTAAGATTATAAATACTGCTAAAGAAAATGGTCGTCGTGTATGTTCTATTGGAACCACTGGAATGCGTGCGATGGAAAGTAGTGTTACAGCTCAACGTTTATTGAAGCCAGCAGAAGGGTGGACAAATCATTTTATCCACCCTCCTTATAATTTTAATATTGCCGATAGCTTAGTAACTAACTTTCATTTACCTAAGACGAGTTTATTAATTATGTCTTGCGCTTTTGCAGGATATGAATTGGCTATGGAAGCTTATAAAAAAGCGATTAAAGATAAATACCGTTTCTTCTCTTATGGAGATGCTTTATTATTTATTTAATTTTTAGTAAAACTAAAAATTAAATAAATAATACTCAGTTAGATTTTTTCTGTTTATTTAATTTCAATAAAACTAAAAATTAAATAAACATATTAAGTAACAATTTATTAATGTTTATAAAGTTTTAAAAAAGGGGACAGATATTAAATCTGTCCCCTTTTTTATTTTTCCCGATTTGATAAATTCGTTTCCCGAATCTGTAAATCAAGGTTAAGAAGTCGGCCTAGCTTTGCGGCATGAAAATAAGGGTGCAAAATAATAGGCTATTCCTTTTAATATTTTTGGGATTCGCGCAAATGACGCAAGCCCAAATAACCCCAAAAATTAAAGTTCAAGAAGATAGTACGCATTGGCACAATTTAAAAGATGTGACCATTGTTGGGCGCAATAGTAAAAGCGATTATCAACAAATTCCTGAAATTGTAGGCACCAATATATATGCAGGAAAGAAAAATGCCTTAATTGTAATTGATAATGTGCAAGGCAATATTGCTAATAATACCATGCGTCAAGTATTGGCAAAAGTACCAGGTATTCATATTTGGGAAAGTGACCCAAGTGGTATTCAAATTGGTATAGCTGCAAGAGGTTTAAGCCCCAATAGAAGTTGGGAATTTAATGTTAGACAAAATGGTTATGATATAGCTGCAGATCCATTTGGGTATCCAGAGGCTTATTACAATCCTCAACTCCAAGCTGTTCAAAGAATTGAAATTGTGAGAGGACAAGGTGCACTTCAATATGGACCACAGTTTGGAGGCATGGTCAACTATGTCTTGAAAAATGGAACTGAAATGAATCAACCATTTGAATTTGAAACACAACAAACTATTGGAAGCAATGGTCTATTAAATAGTTACAATGCTATTGGTGGAAAAAAAGGAAAAGTGAACTATTATTCATTTTATGATCAAAGAAATGGTGAAGGCTGGAGAAATAACAGTCATTTTTTTTCAAAAGCAGGATTCGGATCTATTACCTATCATTTCACCAAGCAACTATCACTTAGTTTCGAATTAATGCATTCACATACTAGAAGTCAACAAGCGGGCGGATTAACAGATGATCAAATTAAACAAAATGCCCAACAAAGTTTTAGGAACAGGAATTGGATGGATATCAAATGGACCACACCGGCCATCACAATTGAATATGAAATCAATGACCATAGTCGTTGGAATACAAAACTTTTCGGAACCATTGGCGACCGAAATAGTGTTGGATTTTTGCAATCTATCTTAGTAAAAGATAGTATCAATAATGCTACTAATCAATTTAATAACCGCCTTGTTAATGTAGATCAATACAGGAACTATGGACTTGAGAGTAGAATCATAACCGATTATGCTACTGGGAAAATGAAAAACACCATTTCCGCTGGGATCAGGCTTTACACAGGCAATACCCACAGATTAGCAGACGGGAAAGGTACTACAGGATCAAACTATGATATCAGTATCGAAGGACTTTATCCAAGAGATATTCGTTTTAAATCAAATAATACTGCTGTCTTTTTTGAAAATATTTTTAGAATTACAGAAAAGTTATTGATCATTCCTGGTATTCGATATGAATGGCTAGAAGGTGCAGCATCTGGAAGCAATGGATTTAACTCAACTGGCGCATTAATATATCTTCAAAATATTACAAGAAGCAGAAGTTTTATTTTGGGTGGAATTGGTTCAGAATATCATTTAACAAAGTACACCGAATTGTATGCAAATTTTTCTCAGGCATATAGACCGATTCAATTTGCAAATCTACAAGCGCCTCCTACAACCGATTTAGTTGACCCAGATTTAAAAGACGCTAAAGGTTATAATATCGATTTAGGCTATAGAGGGAAAGTAAAAAATTACCTTCAATTTGATGTTAGCGGATTTTATTTACAATACAATAATCGTGTAGGTACCATTACTCCATCTGGCACTAATTATAGACTTGTCACAAATGTGGGAGCAAGCACCAGCAAAGGATTAGAAACTTATATTGAATTCAATCCAATAAGGGCATTCTCAAATAGCGTCCATTCAGATATTATTTTGTTTAGCTCCTATTCCTATACAGATGCTAGATATAGTGGCAACCATCAAGATGCGAATACGAAAGGTAAAAAAGTAGAAAATGCACCGCAAGATATTCTAAGAGCTGGAATTAGTTTTGGCTATAAAGGTTTATTAATCACCACACAGTTAAGTCATGTTGGTGCTGCATTTAGCGATGCCAATAATACCATTATTCCATCAGCAAACGGCAATACAGGCATCATTCCATCTTATTCAATCATTGATTTAACTGCATCCTATAAATTTTCTAAAAGCTTGAATCTAAAAGCAGGTGTCAATAATTTGGAGGATATTAGGTATTTCACTAGACGTGCTGGAGGATATCCTGGACCAGGTGCTTTACCAGCAGACGGACGAAACTTTTTTGTTTCAATCGGTGCTAAATTGTAAAAGATAAATTCATTTTTTCTGCTAATGCGCTTAAATCATGTTGAACAGTTTGCACTAATGGAATTCCATTTTGCATGCGTTCATTTTCTATGTTGCGTTCTATATCTCCTGCTACATAAACTTGTTCATGTCCTTTTGCTGGAGTGGCATTTCTAAAACGATTCAACCAAAGATCCATATTGGATTTAAAATCTGCCGCAGGTCTAAAAGCATCAATACGCATTGCACCAATAAAATGGCCAAGACCTTCGCCAGGCATATTTTCTGGCATTGGGACATAGGCTGGAAATGGTGGTGCCCATGGACCAAAACTTGCACCACTTAAAACTGCAGAAAATATATCTACAATAGAACCTAATGCATATCCTTTATGACTACCCTGCTCTTTTTCGGAACCTAATGGTAAAAGTGCTCCACCATTTTTTAAAATATTGGCATCCTGTGTTGGATTGCCATCGGCGTCTTGTGCCCAACCAAATGGAATCGATGAATTGTTTCTTTGTGCAATTTCTAATTTACCATTTGCAGCAGTGGTCGTCGCAAAATCAGCCACAAAAGGTGCTTCTTCACCAGCTGGTATCGCCACTGCAATAGGATTGGTGCCTAATAATTTTTCTGCCGAATAGGTCGGTGCCACTAAAGCACTTGCATTGGTCATTGCAATACCAATCATTTCTTGTTCCAAAGCCATCATCGCATGGTAACCAGCAATGCCAAAATGATTGCTGCTTTTGACACTGACCCAGCCCGTTCCAACTTGCCTAGCTTTCTCCATTGCAATTTCCATCGCTCTTGGAGCCACAATCAATCCTAAACCTCTGTCACCGTCAATCACAGCCGTAGAAGGCGTTTCGTGGACGATCTTTATATTGGGCGTAGTATTAATCCTCCCAACTTCCCATAATCTTACATAACCAATCAATCTTGCTATTCCATGACTATCAATTCCTCTTAAGTCAGCAGATAACAAAACCTTAGTGGCCAATGCCGCATCTAATGCAGGACAGCCCATCTTTAAAAAAACAGCTTCTGAAAATGCAGCAAGTGCTTGATAAGTATAATTCTTAGATTCCATGGTACAAATTTACAAAAAAAGGGTGTACTGATTGGTACACCCTTAACGCTATTGCTTAAATTATCTTAGAATGGTAAATCATCCATTGCTTCATTGCTTTCTACTCCTGCACTTGGTGCTGGATTGTAGCTTTGTGTTGGATTGGCTTCACCACCATAATTCGATTGTTCTCCACCTGATCCTCCTGAAGGCTTAGCACCTAATAATTGTACCGAAACAATTCTTAAGGTCAATGAAGCCCCTTGGCGACCATCTGTCGTGGTATAAGATCTTACATCTGGTGTACCTTCTACATACACTTGTGTTCCTTTCTTTAAATAAGGCGCCACAGCAGTTCGATCTGTCCAATAAGAACAATCTACCCAAGTAGTTCTATCCTTTTGTACCCCTTGCGCATCCTTATATTTTTCTGTATGCGCTACGTTGAAATTAATGACAGACTTGCCGTTTACATTATTCACCACGGCGTCTTTACCTAAATTTCCAATCACTTGTAACTTTATCATATTGTATATTTTAACTTTCTAAGGGTATGAAGGTAGTAATTTTTTATTACTTTTGTGCCAAGCCAACTTTTAACTGGCCACTGAAAAATGAGCAAAAAAGGAAAAGTACTCGTCGCAATGAGCGGCGGAATAGATAGCACAGTCGCTGCAATTCTCTTACACAACGAAGGATATGAAGTAGTCGGGATTACCATGAAAACATGGGATTATTCCACCAGCAATGCCAATGGCAAGGAAACAGGCTGTTGCAATATCGATTCATTTAACGACGCTAGAATGGCGGCGGTGAACCATGGGTTCCCACATTATATATTAGATATCAGAGAAGAATTTGGTGACTTTGTCATTGAGAATTTTGTAGAAGAATATTTGGCTGGCCGAACCCCCAACCCATGTGTGATGTGTAACACCCATATCAAATGGCGCGCCTTACTCAAAAGAGCAGATGCATTGGGTTGCGAATTCATTGCCACAGGACATTATGCTAAAGTGCGTCAACACGATAATGGACGTTATGTGATTTCAAAAGGATTGGATGAAACAAAGGACCAAAGCTATGTTTTGTGGGGTGTGGATCAAGACTTATTAAAGCGTACCATCCTTCCACTCGGTGGCATGCACAAAAAAGATATCAAACAAATGGCGATTGATATGGGCTATCCAGAACTCGCTAAAAAAAGTGAGAGCTACGAAATTTGTTTCGTGCCTGACAATGATTATAGAGGTTTCCTAAAACGTCGTGTAGATGGATTAGAAGAAAAAGTAAATGGCGGATGGTTTGTAGATACCAAAGGAAAAAGATTAGGAAAACATAAAGGCTATCCATTTTATACCATTGGACAAAGAAAAGGTTTGGAACTAGCAATGGGTCATCCTGTCTATGTTACATCGATTGATCCTGAAAAAAATATTGTGGTGATTGGAGAGGAATCAGATTTAGATAAGAACGATATGCTAGTCGCGAAAATGAATTGGATCAAGTACGATCATCTTACAACATCTATGGACTTGATGGCAAAAATCAGGTACCACGATACTGGTGCATTGTGTACCTTATCCCATACCGACATGGGCGTGCAAGCAAGATTCTACGAAAATGTAAAGAGCATTGCACCCGGACAAAGCGCTGTGTTTTATGAAGGCGATGATGTGGTTGCTGGAGGCATTATACAGAGCGGCGTTTTAGTATAGCCCCAAATAGCGTATCTGCTTGTTGCGTGTAGCCTATGAAATATTTTTGCTCCACTAATTCAAATTGACCCTGCGCTAAAATTGCATTTACATGTGCTTCGTTTTCTGCAGCATATACAGAGCAAGTTGCAAGTAGTAGATGCCCATTTAATTTTACAGTCGGTAAAATATTAGCAATGATTTTAGCTTGTAATGCAGTATAACTATCTAAGTTTTCCTTTTTAAAAAAAGCAATTTGCTCTGGTGTCCTACCCCATGTTCCAGAACCAGAACAAGGCAAATCTGCAAATACAAAATCAAAAGGTTTCTTGATATCAAATGGCTCCGTTAAATCAATCACCTGAACACTTGCTGGACGAATACCTGCTTCCTTTAGGCGTTTATCTGCATTGAATAAAATACTTTCACGCACATCAGACACATGCATTCGAATATTCTGCATGGTATCAAACATTAAAATAGTTTTACCTCCACTTGCTGCACAGGCATCCCAAACCTGAATGGGTGTTTCCATACTTGTTGGAACAAATTGCAGTAATTCAGCAAGTGCTTGTGAGTTTAAATCCTGAATCACTGCCTCTTTATTCAATGCCAATACATTTTGTAAAGCAGTGGTATTTGAAAATGCAAAACAATATTCATGGACCTGGGTATATTCAATAGATGCTGCTAGTAATGCAGCCACCACTTTTTCCTTTTGCCATGGTCTAATTCGAATAAACAATAAAGGCTGAATGGTATGCGAATGAATGAATTTAGGGATATCTATTTCTTTTGAAATAGCTTCTTTTAAAGGAAAGTTTGCATTCAAAGTTCTAAAATGCGCATAACAAAAAGCACTGATACTCTTACGATCTTTACTTCCATGTTTTTTATTGGCAGCAAAATATTTTTTTAAATAGGCAGCCAAAGGCTCCGGCCCTTGATAAGCTGATATTAATTTTTGAGCAGTTTCTTGATGTTGATTTTGATGCGTCATGCTATAAAAAAGAAAGTCATGCAAAACATGACTTTCTGATATTCGTTTTTCTTGAATTATAATTCTAATAAACTTGCTACAGGATCTTTAGCAATTAATAAAAGTGCTGGATTTTCTAATAACTCTTTAACCCTTACTAAGAAGCCTACACTCTCTCGACCATCAATGATTCTGTGATCATAACTTAATGCTAAATACATCATTGGTAAAATTTTAACTTCACCATTCACCGCCATTGGACGATCTTGTATTTTATGCATTCCTAAAATAGCAGATTGAGGAATATTAATAATTGGCGTACTCATTAAACTACCAAATACACCACCATTGGTGATGGTGAATGTACCACCTGTTAATTCTTCGGCGGTTAATTTACTATCTCTTGCCTTACCTGCTAATTCTATTACTTTTTTCTCTATACCTGCCATGCTTAAGCTCTCCACATTTCTGATAACAGGCACTGTCAAGCCTCTTGGGGTACTAACAGCAATACTAATATCTGCATAGTCATGGTATAATAATTGGTCTCCGTCAATGAAAGCATTTACAGTAGGCCACTCAGTTAATGCAATCGAACAAGCTTTAGCAAAGAAACTCATGAATCCTAAATTCACACCATGTGCTTCTTTAAACTTATCCTTGTATTGTTTTCTGATTTGCATAATGCCTGTCATATCTACTTCATTGAAAGTAGTTAACATAGCAGTCGTATTTTTTGCCTCCACTAAACGACGGCTGATTGTTTTTCTTAGGTTAGACATTTTCTCTGGACGCACATTGCGAGAGAATAAATCTTGTCCAGCAAACTGAATTTTACCAGGATTATTTAAAGCATCTAATACATCCACTTTTGTAATCTTTCCAGCATAACCACTTGCTTTAATTTGATTGGTATCTACTTGTTTATCTGCAATGATGGCAGCAGCAACAGGCGTTGTTTTTACATTATTTGGAACAGTTGTTACAGGTGCATTTGACATTGGAGCTGTTGGAGGCGTTGGAGTTGAAGGAGCTGCCACAGGTGCAGGCTTTGCTGCTTCACCAGCTGGCTTAGTTGCTGTCTCATTGATATCTGCTAAAATAGCACCGATCAAAATGCTATCCCCTTCTTTTGCTTTATGATGCAAAGTACCCGCTTGTTCAGCGTTCACTTCGAAAGTTGCTTTTTCACTCTCTAATTCAGCAATTACTTCGTCGCGATCTACCCAAGCGCCTTCTGGCTTAGTCCACTTTAACAAAGTTACTTCTGTGATAGATTCTCCTACTGTAGGTACTTTAATGGAAATCATGTTTTAATATTTTAGATAGAAAACGCAGTTGTTATTAT
>JBILCS010000081.1:0-7657 GCA_044353005.1 Sediminibacterium sp.
CCTAATAACCCGCAAAAAAAAGTATATTATGAAACGTACATTCCAACCTCATAAACGTCGTCGTAAATCAGTTCATGGTTTCCGAAAGCGTATGGAATCAGCTAATGGTCGTAAAGTATTAGCAAGTCGCCGTAAGAAAGGACGCAAGAAACTAACTGTATCTAGCGAGAAAGGGTTAAAATAATTTAATCTCTATTCGTAGAAACTTATAATTTTAAAGTCCACTCGTTTTCGGGTGGACTTTTTTAATGTATCATCCATAAAAATCGTAAACAAGTAAATTCATCATTGGCAAAGATTTTTACATATCAACAACAGGATAAATTAAAGAGCAGGAAGCAAATGCAAAATTTGTTTGCTTTAGGCAAATCCATGTCTAATTCGCCGCTTAGGTTAATTTATACTTTAGAAAATATTGCCGACGAACATTCAACAAATCCAGCACCACTTATTATACAAGCTGGGGTAGGCGCGCCCACTAAACAATTTAAAAAGGCAGTACAACGTAATCGAGTAAAGCGATTATTGAGAGAAGCATATCGTTTAGAACTGCCTGCTTTCAAAGCACAGCTTTCATTGCAAGACAAACGCTTAAGTATCTTTATTTTATACATGGAAGAAAATGTATTACCACAAATAGAGCTCAATATAAAAATGAAATTGATATTGAATCAATTGGTAAAACGTATTTATGGACAAGCTTAAACAAATCATTGCCTTCCCATTTATTGTATTGATACGATTTTATCAATACGCTCTATCCCCTTATTTAGGAGGAAGCAAGTGTCGATACACACCTACCTGTTCTCAATATACTGCAGAAGCGATCCAAAAATATGGCCCCATTAAAGGGATTATGATGGGTATGAAAAGAATTAGCAAATGCAGGCCAGGTGGAGGACACGGCTATGACCCAGTGCCATAGGTCAGTTGAATCGTACTACAAATAAAAAACCGCCCCTTTTGGAGACGGTTTTGAGTATATTTTTTTGTTCAATTATTTTGCAGCAGCAAAACGATCAGCAATCACAGACCAATTCACTACATTCCAAAATGCAGCTAAGTAATCTGCTCTTCTATTTTGGTATTTTAAATAGTAGGCATGCTCCCAAACATCTGCTCCTAAAATTGGCGCGCCTTTTACTTCAGCCACATCCATTAAAGGGTTGTCTTGATTTGGCGTAGAACTTACTTCTAATTTGCCGTCTTTTACAATCAACCAAGCCCAACCGCTTCCAAAACGTGTCATACCTGCAGCAGCAAACTTCTCTTTGAATGCATCAAAACTTCCAAAGCTTGCATCAATTGCTGTAGCCAATTCGCCTGTTGGATGTCCACCTGCATTTGGTGCTAAACTATTCCAAAAGAAAGTATGGTTCCAATGACCACCACCATTGTTTCTTACAGCAGGGCTAATGCTTCCAGCAACCGCTACTAATTCCTCGATTGTCTTGCCTTCATTTGGAGTACCCGCAACTGCTTTATTTAAATTGTCAACATAAGCTTGATGGTGTTTGCCATGGTGTATTTGCATGGTCAAGGTATCAAAATGTGGTTCTAGGGCTTCGTGTGCATAAGGTAATGCAGGTAATGTAAATGACATATTTTTTCTTTTTAATTTGAATGTTTGAATGCCAAAATTACATTGCTTTGCGCTGATTTAAGCGACTTGATGCCTTTTTTTACTTAAATAGTTTCTGGAGTAATCCGTTTTTAGGATTCCGAAGTAAAGCTATTAAAGTAAAAAACATAGCTACCCCTCACCCTCATGCGGAAGGAACCGAAATCGGCTTCGGGGTACTATGTTTATTAAACTACTATACAAGCGAAGTAAATAAATAGTTTCTGGAGTAATCCGTTTTTAGGATTACGAAGGAAAGCTATTTATTACTTAGCGCTATAAACAGAAAAGCTAACGTTTCGCTTTAAAGAAGGCTTGCATTAAGGCAGCGCATTCTTCTTGCAGGATGCCTCCAGTGAGGGTCGTAGAAGGATGAAAAGGATTTTTTTCAGTCACACGACGGTAACTGTTTTTTTCGTCGTAGGCGCCAAATACAATATGGCCAATCTTATTCCAATACAATGCACCTGCGCACATTAAGCAAGGCTCTAAGGTCACATAGAGTGTCGCTTCTGGCAAGTATTTTGATTGCAGATTTTCACATGCACTAGAGAGGGCTAGAATTTCGGCGTGCGCTGTAACATCTTTTAAAAGTTGAACTTGGTTATAACCTTTTGCAATGACCTGATCGTTCATTACAATGATAGCACCTACTGGTACTTCGTCTTCATCAAAAGCCCTCTTTGCTTGTAAGAGGGCCTGACGCATAAATTGTTCATGTTTATTTTCCACTAGCGAATGTAACTGTGCTTATAATTTTTGGATACGAATATTTCTGTACCAAACTTTATCGCCATGATCTTGTAAGCTGATATGTCCAGAAAAGACTTTACCAAAATCAGGTGATTCACCTTGAGAAAATTTAGATCTTCTAATCAATTCTTTCCAGCTATCATCTCCTAAATGCGTGTTGACAGTGGTTACACCATTTAATTTCATGATTAAAGTTCCTTTATTAGCGATGATGTCCACTTGATTCCACTCTTCTGCAGGCTTAACACCTGACTCATCGCCTACAATAAGGTCATATAAATTACCAGCTCTATGGCTAATGATTTTACCATCTGGGTGGCCTTCGTTATCTAAGACTTGCATCTCAGGTCCAGTATGCCATGTTTCATTATATTTAGTTGGATTGTCTTGTACAAAAAAGATAATACCACTATTCCCATTTTTAGCAATTTTCCATTCTAATTGTAAATGAAAATTGGTAAAACTTTCGTTGGTTACAATATTACCACCACCTACTATCCTTCCATACAACTTATTACTTGGGTCAAACATGAAGGCGCCATCTACTACTTTCCATGCATCACCTACAGTTTTTTTTCCGTATGTATGCCAGCCGTTGGTTGTTTTCCCGTCAAATAAAGAGATCCATTTTTCTTGAGCCTGAGTCTGATTAAATCCAAGCAATGCAAAAGTTAAGATGGTTAGAGCAAGCAATTGTTTTTTCATAATTTTTAATTGAGGCGTTAAATCAAATAGGGCATCTCAATGAATCCTTTTTGATTGAGTTGGAATTATTTTTTTAATAGTAAAATGTATTTCACCATCGCTTCTGCATCTTCCTCGCTCAGGTTTGCATGCGCAGTCATTGGGATAGCGCCCCAGTTGCCGCTTCCGCCTTTAATAATTTTTCCGGCCAACATTTCGATATTGTCATCTGTATTTTCATATTTAGCAGCCACATCTTGGTAAGCAGGTCCTATATTTTTTTCGGCTACTTTATGACAAGTTAAACAGTCGCTTCCTGCAATCAAGGCCAATCCTTTTGCATAATCTGGATTGTCAGATAATTTAGTTTCCGAAGTAGTTGTTGTTTCTGTTGTTGTTTCATTTTTTGTTGCACCACCACCACATGCAACTAATAAAATCGCTGCTGATAGGGTGTATAAAATTTTACGCATAGTCTATTGTTTGAATGTAATTTGATTTGAAGATTTAAATGATTGATTTTAATTCTTTGATTAAATGCCTAATATTTTTTTGTTAAATGCCTCGTCCGATCCAGTGCTAGCAAAATCATCAAAAGCTTTTGATGTAACAGGAATGATATGGTTTTGAATAAATACAGCACCTTCTTCTGCACCCACTTCTGGATGCTTTAAACAACATTCCCATTCCAATACTGCCCAGCCTTTATAATCATATGCCGCCAACTTGCTAAAGATACTTTTAAAATCTACTTGACCATCACCAAGGGATCTAAATCTTCCAGCACGATCGATCCAGTTTTGATAACCACCATATACGCCTTGTTTTGCACTCGGATTAAACTCGGCATCTTTTACATGGAACATTTTAATGCGCTCATGGTAAGCATCGATATAGCCTTTATAGTCCATACATTGCAATACCAAATGCGATGGATCAAATAATAAACAAGCGCGCGGATGATTTCCTACTTTTTCTAAAAACATTTCAAAGGATACGCCATCGTGTAAATCTTCGCCAGGGTGAATTTCATAACATAAGTCCACACCTGCAGCATCAAATTCATTTAAAATTGGTAACCATCTTTTACCTAATTCAGTGAAACCTGTTTCGACTAAACCTGCTGGTCTTTGTGGCCAAGGATAAACAGTATGCCATAACAATGCACCGCTAAAAGTAGCATGCGCATTCAACCCTAGATTTTGAGACGCTTTTGCTGCATATTTTAATTGCTGTACAGCCCACTCTGTTCTTGCTTTGGGGTTACCTCTAAATTCAATTGGTGCAAAGCCATCAAACTGCGCGTCATAGGCAGGGTGTACCGCTACCAACTGTCCTTGTAAATGCGTAGACAATTCTGTGATCTCTAATCCAGCAGCTTGCACGATGCCTTTGATCTCGTCGGCATAAGTTTTACTTTCTGCTGCTTTTTGTAAATCAATACAGCGTGCGTCCCAACTTGGAATTTGTACACCCTTGAAACCCAATCCTGCTGCCCATTTACAGATACCCTCTAAAGTATTGAATGGAGGATGATCTCCTAAAAATTGTGCTAAAAATATACCAGGTCCTTTTACTGTTGTCATAATGTAATGATTGCCTTATTAAATATTATGTGCCGTCCATTTTTGATCAGATCCTGCAGATAAAACAACATTATCAATAAATGCCATCCCTCTAATTCCATCCTCTACTCCAGGAAAGTCTAACATTTCAGGAGTAGGCGTATTGCCATCCATTTTTGCTGACAAGGTAAGTGCAAAGTTTCTATAAATATTGGCAAATGCTTCTAAATAACCTTCTGGATGTCCACCCGGAGTGCGGCAATTAAAGGTTGCAAAGCTAGATAAATGAGCGCCGTAGTTGGCCCCAGCTCTAAGAATTTGCGTTGGCTGATCCAACCATTTTACAATCAAAGAATTGGGCTCATGTTGAAACCATTCAATACCACCAAGTTCTCCGTATACTCTAATCTTTAACGCATTCTCTTCGCCTGCTGCAACTTGTGATGCCATCAACACCCCCTTTGCGCCATTGTCAAATTTTAACATGACTGCACCATCATCATCCATCGCACGGCCTTCTACTAAAGTATTTAATTCGGCGCAGATATCAGTTATTTTTGCACCAGTAATGTATTCCGCTAAATGAGCTGCATGCGTTCCAATATCACCCATCACAGAACTCTTGCCTGATTTTTTTGGATCCGTTCTCCATGCTGCTTGTGCATTGCCTTCTCTTTCCGACAACCTACTTAACCATCCTTGTGGATATTCTACCCAAACCTTACGAATCTTACCCAGCTTGCCTTCGCGCACCATCGCCTTCGCTTGCTTGACCATTGGATAGCCAGAATAAGTATGCGTTAAGCAAAGTATTAAGCCTGTTTCTTCGAGTTTTTGTTGTAATAATTTTGCTTCTTCTAATGAGAAAGTAATTGGCTTTTCTATCACCACATTAAAGCCATTTTCAAGGGCCATCATTGCAGGTGCAAAATGCGCAAAATTGGGTGTTACAATGGTTACAAAATCAATGCGCTCATCGGCTGGTAATTGTGCTTCTTTTGTAATCATCTCCTCATAAGTCAAATAAGTTCTTTCTTTAGGAAGGAATAATGCTTCTCCTGATGCTACAGCAATTTCCGGGTTGATACTTAATGCACCACATTTAACCTCAATGAGTCCGTCCATATTTGCAGCAAGTCTATGGATGGCGCCAATGAATGCGTCTTTACCACCACCTACCATACCCATGCGTAGTTTTCTATTCATTTTATAGGGAGTTTTTAAGCTTATAAAATAAGTTGAATGTGTCAAAATAACACGTTCATCCTATTGTAAGAGCAATTTCCTCATTATTTCTCAAAAAAACCCTTTTTTAACAAGAAAATATTTGAAAAGAATGCAAAAATAAATTTACATTTATAAACTCATCCTAATGCTTGCTTACTATGTCTACACCGCTTAATAGAAGAAAATTACTGAAACAAGTTTTATCCGGCTCTGCCGCGGTAGCTGCTGGTTTGGTGTTACCACATCAAGCGAGTACACAATTAGCAAATCTATCCAATCCACCAACCGATGCAGCTAATTTAAAAGGCAATATCAACCATAGTGTTTGCAGATGGTGTTATAGTGATTTGAGTTTGGAAGATTTATGTAAGGAAGTTAAACGCATTGGATTCAGTGCAATTGATTTATTAAAACCAAGCGAGTGGGAGACCGTAAAAAAGCATGGCATCGATTGTTCTATGTGTTATACTGCTGGTGAAACAAGTTTGACAAAAGGTTGGAACAATCCAATGCATCATCCTTGGTTGATCAAAGATTATTTGGAAGCAATTCCATTGGTAGCAGCAGCTGGGTATAAAAATTTAATTTGTTTTTCGGGTAATCGAAATGGGATAGATGATGCTACAGGAATGAAAAACTGTATTGAAGGATTAAAACAAATCATGCCATTGGCCGAAGCGAAAGGTGTGACCATTCATATTGAATTATTCAATTCCAAAGTAGACCATAAAGATTATATGGGAGATAAGTCTGCATGGGGCATCGAACTATGTAAGCAATTGGGTTCTCCGAATTTTAAAATTCTTTTTGATATCTATCATATGCAAATAGATGAAGGAGATATCATTCGATCCATTCAAGATAGTCATACTTATTTCGGGCATTACCACACAGCGGGCGTACCAGGCAGACATGAATTAGATGATCGTCAGGAATTAAATTATCCTGCCATCATGCGTGCGATCAAAGCCACTGGATACAATGGTTATGTGGCACATGAATTTATTGCAACGAACCCAGATAAAATTAGTTCACTCAAGCAAGCAGTTACTGTTTGCGATATTTAAATATTGCTTTTTTAAACCAATCATAACAACTCATAAATTTTTTACAATGGCCGAACAACAGTATGACGCAATCGTAGTAGGTTCTGGAATCAGTGGCGGATGGGCTGCTAAAGAGCTTACAGAAAAAGGACTTAAAGTCTTAATGTTAGAGCGTGGAAGAAACATCGAACACATCAAGGATTATGTCAATGCAGATAAAGAAGCTTGGGATTTTCCACATAGAGGTGGTAGAACACAACAGATGATCGAAGATTATCCTGTGTTAAAACGTGACTACCCATTGAACGAAACGAATTTAGATTATTGGTGTTCTGACAAGGACCATCCTTATACAGAAACAAAACGCTTTGACTGGTTTAGAGGATACCATGTAGGTGGACGTTCTTTAATGTGGGGTCGTCAATCTTACCGTTGGGCTGATTCGGATTTTGAAGCAAATGCAAAAGATGGCATTGCAGTTGACTGGCCAGTGCGTTATAAAGAGATTGAACCATGGTACGATTATGTAGAAAAATTTGCAGGGATCAGTGGTAATAGAGATGGCATTGATTTATTACCTGATGGTCAGTTCTTACCTCCAATGGATTTAACATGTGTAGAGAAAGATGTGGCTGCAAGAATTAAAGAAATATATAAAGGAAGCCGTCATTTAATCATTGGCCGTACGGCTAATATTACTGTGCCGCATGAAGGTCGCCCAGGATGTCAGTTCAGAAATAAATGTTGGTTGGGTTGTCAGT
>JBILCS010000082.1:0-7633 GCA_044353005.1 Sediminibacterium sp.
ATAATAGAATCAGTTAGGTAATTCTTATCAACATTACCTGCAGCTACATCAAATTCAAGACCAATTCTCCATCCTGCGATAATAGAGTTCATGATAGAAATACCAGTATTTCTTCTGATATGTGCAGCGCCTCTATACAAGCTATTACCTCTGCCAGACACTGGATCAATTCTTGGTCCAATTGCAGTGATATTTGAAAATACTGCATTTGTTTGGAAAGTAGTAGCAGTACCACCACTATTATTATCAGATTCAAAAGCTTCAGATTGTGAAATATCCGCAATTACTGAATCTCTTAAAATGATACCAAATTGTACGTTACCATTGTAACCATTGTCAGTATCAAAATCATCATCCTGTGTTTTGTAAGCAATCAAATACTTACAGTTTACAGTACCACCAAACCACTCAAACGCATCATCCTTTGCATAAGTCACTTGAATATGACTAATAGTAGTTCCGCTTCCAACAGCAGCCATTGTTAAACTATTCAATTCATTATCTGGTTGGTAAGCATAACCAGCATATTCAATTCTTACATATTGCATTACACCTGAATTATCTGCATCATTTCCTGTAGGGAAAGCTGCGTCACCAGAACCAG
Organism: Sediminibacterium sp.; assembly: GCA_044353005.1. Classification (GTDB taxonomy): domain Bacteria; phylum Bacteroidota; class Bacteroidia; order Chitinophagales; family Chitinophagaceae; genus Sediminibacterium. Next base: position 605 of record JBILCS010000082.1, read on the forward strand.
CTAAGCCTAATCCTAAATCTGCATCATTCACACCACCTTCTACTGAAGTTAATCCAGCTACAGCAGTTCCTTTCCAAGTAAGTGTTGTGTTCACTCTAGCTGTACCTAACAAAACTACACCACCCCAATCTCCTGATGCAGGATTTTGTGCTGCAGAAGTAAATACAATAGGTTTATCAGCTGTACCTCTAGCTATAATTTTTGCACCACGAGTGATCACTAAAGCAGCTACGTCTGCACCAGATGATTTACCCATTACTTTTGCACCTTCTTGAATTGTCAAAGTAACGCCCTTCATAACATAAACGATACCAGAAAGGTAGTTTACATCCTTCGCAAATAGAGTTGTGTCTTTAGTGATTTTTCCAGATAAAGTAACGGTATTGGATACCACACCTACTGGAGCTACTTCCTTCGTTACTACGAAGATTTCTTTTTCGCCGTCTGTTTCGATCTTTCTACAACCAGTAATGGCTAAAAAAGCGAGAGATAAAATAAATAATTGTTTCATTGTTGTTGTATTTAAAAAAAGTGTTTAATTGTTAATTATAATGAGTAGTTAAGTGTTACGCCAAAAGTAGTACCAAATTTTCTAGAGAATCTAATTGCATCTTTACTATTGGTATAATCCGTATTCCTAGTATGATTTTGGTAGAAAATTTGTCTCTGATTTAAGATATCTGAAATAGTGAATCTAATTTCTGCTTTGTTTTCTGCAAACTTTTTACTAATCTGAAAGTCTACCAATGCCCTTGGATTTTCATATACATCTGGAGTAGCAGCACCAGCTTGAAGATCACCCACTAAATAAATTCTTTTACCAAATTGGTTAAACAATACTGTCATGTTGAAACCTTTTTCAACTACATCATATAGTAATCCAGTATTGATCAAGTAAGGAGATTGTCCTTGAAGTGGTCTGTCTACATTTAAAGCAGCATCTTTGGTTTTTGAATTGATATATGAACCATTTGCTTGTAAAGTAAATCTAGTCGTTAGTTTTTTGCGGCCTTCTACTTCAAAACCAAAAGCAGTTGCTTTAGAAACGTTTTGGAAAGAGAATAAACTCGCTCCACCAGAACCTTCATTAAAAATACTCTCAATTGGATTTTCAAAATTCTTATAGAAAACACCAACTGTAAACAACTCACCAGCACTAGGATATAATTCATACCTTATATCGGTATTGGTTATTTTAGTACGCTTTAAAGATGGATTACCAGCAACTGATGCGTTTAATTCAAAATCATAAATATTCAAAGCAGATAATTCTCTTAATTCTGGACGAATCACAGTCTGAGAAGCAGTTAATCTTAAGTTCGCTTTTTGTGTTAATTTAAGTGTAGCATTTACACCTGGTAAGAAATCAGTCACTTTTGAATAAGTGTGTCTTGGATCCCACTTCTTCACAGAACCCACTAATTGATCAAAATTTTCAACTCTTAACCCCCAAACTACTCTTAAACCATCCGATAATTTATTATCAAATTGAACATAACCCGCATTTAAAATGGTGTTGGCCATGTATCGAAAGTTTCTATTTCTAATAGCGTCGAAAGCAAATTTGTCATCAGATCCATTACCATAGTTTTGAGGTACAAAAGCAGAAGCAGCATCTAGTTGTCTTAAAGCAGCGTTGTCTCTTGGTAAGTATACTGCAAATAATTGTGCATCATACATACGATCTTTGATTTGCAACATATAACCAGCTTTAATGGTTTGTTGCTTTAGTTTTAAAGTCAAATCACCACCACCCGTGTAGATATAATCGGATAATGTTTGGAATACACGACTACCAGATTGTTGTGATAAAGTATTAGATATATTCAATACAAAAGGATCTGTACCATTTGCACTCTTTGTATATAAAATTCTTCTTTGATCTGGTGTATAAGCATCTAAAATATTAAATGCACCATACCAATTGAACTTTAATTTTTGAGATAAGCTATGTTCACCATTTAATTGATTGGTAAAAAATACATTTTGACCAAAAACAAATTCATTACCCTTTACAAGGTCTTGTCTACTATAATCTGTACCTGTTCTTGAATTGAATGAATTCGCTGTTTTTACATTGATAATAGCTTTATAACTAATCTTATTCAATGGATTTAAAAAGATGGATAATCCAGCAATTGCACCCAAATTAATATCTTCTATATATTTTTTATCATTCAACTTTGTGACAGGAAAGAAACTGCCATCTGCAAAGCCATTTTGATTATTGGAATTATCAAGAAGACGGAATGAATTGGCATAGTTTACGCCAATGATTCCACCAACCTTTTTACCCAAAAAAGTTCCAGAAAACCCTCCATTCATTTGTAAACTCGTGTTTGGTTTTGCGGTAACCATTACTGGTGCCCAGTTATTGGACATTTGTTTTCCAATTCCAATTTTTGATGCAGCGCTTGCAGTGTCAAAATTAGATTTTGTAGAATAACCTGAAGGCAATGATCTTGTGCCATCATCAATACCTAACCAGTCTGTCTTTCCGCCTACATCTTTTAAGAAATCTTTACCCGTAATTTGAGAATTCGCACTAGTTCCTATTTGTATATTAAAGAAGTTTTTAGTAGGAATATCTTTGGTATTCACTTGAATTAAACCTCCTGCCCACTCACCTGGTAATTCTGGAACGAATGCTTTATTGATAATAATGTTGTCGATAATTTGAGAAGGGAATATATCAAATGAGAAAGTTTTTCTATCTGGCTCTGTACTTGTTAACAAGATACCATTCAACATGGCTTGGTTATAACGATCCGCCAAACCTCTTACAATGATGTATTTACCTTCTTGAATAGATGCTCCAGGAGTTCTTTTTAAGATTTCAGCAGTGTTTCTATCTGGACTTCTTCTAATTGATTCTGCAGAGATAACAGATGCAACCGTATTGGTATTTCTTTGAAAAGCAATTAAGGCATTGTCTGTAGCGCCTTTGTTAGTTGATCTTGTAGAAGAAACCACTACATCAGTTAAGTTTTTTCCAGACTCATCTAATAAAACATCTAATACAATTTCTTCATTTGCAGTTGTAGCACCTGTAACATCGATTGATTTTGCTTTGTAACCTACATAAGATAAATCTAATGTATAAGCTTTATTGATATCGATATTGAAATTGAACCTTCCCTCGATATCTGTTTTAGAAACTTGGCTCTTATCCGATTTTAAAGTTAGTGTAACCCCAACTAAAACATCATTTTTTACGTTTGTAACCTTACCTGTCAATTTTGCTTTTTGCGCTTGAACCGAAATAGCTGCAATAAAGCAAATTATAAATAGTAGTATCCTTTTCACGATATGATTTTATTTGTATGGCAAATATCAAATACCTATGTTACCAAATTGTTAAGCCAATATGAACTTAATATTAACTAATCATTAAAGGGCATAAAAAAGGAGCGTCAAAAACGCTCCTTTTTTAAACTATATTTTATTGCTAATCAAGGTGATACACATTATGTAAATCCTTTGGACAGGTGAAGTTCACCCCTAAGTCATTGATGAGTCCATCATGAATATCATAGACCCATCCATGTAAGTGCAATGACTGGTTTCTTTTCCAAGCATTTTGAACAATCGATGTTTTACCCAAATCGTGCACCTGTTCCTGCACATTCACTTCTACAAACCTTCTAGCTCTTAAAGCTTCATCTTCAATTGCGTCTAATTCTTCGTGGTAAAACCTATACACATCCTTTATATGTCTTAACCAATTGTCAATTAACCCAAACTGCTGGTTTTTCATAGCAGCCATGACCCCACCACAACCATAATGCCCGCATACAATAATATGTTTTACTTTAAGCACTTCAACCGCATAGGATAACACACTCAGCATATTCATATCGCTATGTACCACCATATTGGCAATATTACGATGCACAAACATTTCGCCTGGGTCCGTTCCAGTAATAGACTCTGCTGGCACCCTGCTGTCCGAACAACCAATCCACAAGTACTCAGGGGTTTGGCCATTGGATAATTTTTCAAAGAATGTGGGGTCTAATTGTAACTGTTCTGCCACCCATTTTTTGTTATTTTCTATTAATCTTTGATATGAATTTTCCATTGTATGATTTTTGTGTTGTAGTTACTACGAAATTACTTCTTATAAACCATATATACATAGAAAGGCACGCCCATCATAAGCATGATGAATCCCCAGTAAACAATTTCCTGTCCGGAACCAATGAGCATCCACATAGAAAAAGTAAATGCCAATATGCTTATTCCTATTGCTGTAATTGTTTTGGTTTTAGTATAGGTTGTTGCCTGTTTTGCTCGAACAATTAAATAAGACACAGTTGTAAATAAATAAGGTAACAAAGTAAAAAATGTAGAGAGCAGTATTAACAATTTAAATTGGCCTGCTAAATTTTTTGAATTGTTCATGAACATGAGTAAAGTAATAATGATACTAGATACAATCACGCCATTAGCAGGCACTCCTTCACGATTTTGTTTTGAGAAAAATGTTGGAAACAAATTATCTTTTGCCATCGCAAAAGGCATTTGTCCTTGCACTAGTATAAACCCATTCAATGCCCCAAAAGCAGCAATGGCAGCGCCTGCGCTCACCCAGTATTTTGCACCATGTCCATAAATTTTTTCTGCAGCATCTGCAAAAGGCGTAATGGAATTTTGCAATTGACTTGCAGGAATCATCCCCATGATGGCTGCCGTGCTAAAAATATAAATTGCAGCAGCAATCCAAACACCACGCATGGTTGCTTTTGAAATATTTTCTCCTGGATTGTCTACACTACTTGATGGAATGGTAGCACATTCAATTCCTAAAAATGCAAAAAAAGTTAAAGTGGTGGTCGCCGTAATGGCTTGCCAGCTGCTTGTCCCACTCATATTAAATGGTAATAAATTTTGTAGATCTATAAATAAAATACCACCAATAGCCACCAACACAAGTGGCACTATTTTAAGTATGGTGGTCATGAGTATTACTCTACCAGAAGCAAATACCCCCAAGGTATTCACCCAAGTCAGTAACCAAAGAAAAGCAAGCCCAGTTGCTAAAGCGACGCTTGAATTTTGAGCCAGTATAGGGAAGAATGTACTCAATGCACTCACCAAAGACACCGCAATGGCTGCATTGGTTGTCCAAACAGAAATTAAATAGCCCCAGCCTACTAAAAAACCTGCAAAATCACCTAGGCCTGCTTTTGTAAAGGCATAAGGCCCCCCATCAGAAGCCGGGATTAACTTGCTGAGGTTGGCAAATACTTTTGCAATCACAATCGCACCCATTGCAGAGCATACCCAACCAATTAAACTGATACTTCCAAAACTAGCCAAGGCCGAAGGCATCAAAAAAACACCTGCTCCAATCATATTCCCAACAACAAGCGAAGTGCTTGTCCATATGCCAATTTTTTTATGTTCCCTTTGCATCCTTCAAGATAAGGAAATATTGTTTAAATTCAATTTATGAAAATTACAAAAGCATCTATCGAAGCAGCAGCAATTCGTATCGCACCTTATATTCACAACACGCCCATCATGACATGTAAAAGTATCAATGCGCTGTATGGATTGGACCTCTATTTCAAATGTGAGAACTTTCAAAAAATTGGTGCATTTAAAATAAGAGGTGGCATGAATGCAAGTCTACAACTAACAAAGGCACAATTGGAAAAAGGTGTTGCTACACACTCTTCTGGAAACCATGCTCAGGCATTGGCTTTTGCATCAAAAATGTTAGGGATCAAAGCTTATATCGTGATGCCAGAGTCCTCCCCACAAGTAAAAGTGAATGCAGTAAAAGGATATGGAGCAGAAGTCACAATTTGTGCTTCTAATCAAGCTGCAAGAGAATCTACTTTACAAGCCATTGTGGACAAAACTGGCGCCACATTTATTCATCCCTATGACAATGACGAAGTTATTACTGGACAAGCGACATGTGTAAAAGAAATTATTGAGGCCATGCCAGATATAGATATTGTTGTGACGCCTGTAGGTGGTGGTGGATTATTATCTGGTACTTGTTTAGGTGCACACTATTTTAAACCAGGATTAAAAGTATATGCGGGAGAACCAGAAGGCGCTGCAGATGCAGTCTTGAGTATTCAATCAGGAAAAGTAGAAAAAGCACCATTTGTCAATACCATTGCAGATGGCTTAATGACCACCTTAAGTGAACGCACCCTTGAAATCATTCAAGCACATGTTGCTGATATTTTATTGGTATCAGAAGACGAAATAAAAGCAGCTTTAAGATTGGTGTACGAAAGAATGAAGATTATTATAGAGCCAAGTTGCGCTGTGCCATTGGCTGCTGTGTTAAAAAATGCAGATTTATTTAAAGGGAAAAAAGTAGGTATTATTTTAACAGGTGGCAATGTAGACTTGAGTAAATTTAAAGATTGGTTTTAAATTATAAATTCAAGGCTTTAAAAAAATACGTCTCGTCCACTTCTTGCACTTGCCCAGGTAATATAGATTCAACATTTAAATCTTCTATAGACCATCTAACTAATCGTATGCATCGGTGGTGCATAGTGGCTACCATCTTACGTACTTGATGATATTTACCCTCCGTTAATTCAATGCGCAACCAATCTGATTGTTGATTTTCGTGTAATACAATACCATTATCCCATAAAGCTTTTGGCGGATCTATTATATCCACTTTGCAAGGCGCGGTGGTATAAGAACTGCCATTCGGTGCTGAGATATCTACACCATTTCTTAATTGTTTTAAAGTTGCTTGGCTTACTTTATTTTTAACTTGCACCAAGTAGGTTCTTATATGTGGTCGAACACCTTGGAACAATAATTTTGTGACTTTTTTATTGGTCGTTAATAATAATAAGCCTTCTGACATTTGGTCGAGCCTGCCAATCGCATGCGTGCCCTCCGGAAAATTAAAGTCAATATCTGAAAGTAGTTGCACCTTGTGCGTGCTCACAAATTGAGACACCATATTCATTGGCTTATTCAATAAAAAGTACCGGTCTGCATTCATAGCGGCAAATTACTTAATATTGTGTATGGAACAAA
>JBILCS010000023.1:0-24235 GCA_044353005.1 Sediminibacterium sp.
CAAAAGACAATGGAGTTTGGTACTGAAATGAAGTTTTTAAATGGTAGATTAAGTACAGAAGCAACTTATTATAAAACAGAAAACACAGACTTGATTGCTGAAAACTTTAGAGCGAGTTATGGTACTGGTTTCGTTTTAAACACATTGAACGTAGGATCAAACGAAAATACAGGTCTTGAAGTAGTATTAGATTACTTAGTTGTTAACAAGAAGAATTTTTCTTGGAACACACGCTTTAACTTTAATAGAATGCGTAATAAGGTAACTTCATTACCTCCTAACGTTCCTGAATTTTATATTTCTGATACATGGGTATATGGTAATGCAAGAGGTGGATTGGCGAATGGTGGTCCAACTACAACGATTACATCTCATGGTTATTTAAGAAACACTGCTGGTCAAATCTTAATTAATCCAACCAATGGATTGCCATTAATTGACGCAAACTTTAAAGTGAGAGGTGATCGTAACCCAGACTTTACATTGGGCTGGTTAAACAATATCACATACAAAGATTTAAGAATCTCTTTCTTATGGGATATTAAAATGGGTGGTGACATCTTTAATGCGACCGAAAAATACTTAACTGCAATTGGTAGAAGTACACTTACTAAAGATAGAGGTGTTGCAAGAGTTGTGCCAGGTGTTTTAAGAGATGGAAAAGAGAACACAACAACGCCAACGCTAAACAATATTTCAATCACGCCAGAAACCAATTCTTTATTTTATACAACTATGCCAGAAGAAGCATTTATCGAAAAAGATGTGAACTGGTTTAGATTAAGAGATCTTACTTTTAACTATAACGTAAAGAAATTATTAAAGGGTGATGTTAATAAATTAGCTAAAACATTAAATGTATTTTTAACGATTAATGATTTAATTCTTATTTCCAATTATAGAGGAGCTGATCCTGCAGTGGGCGCAACAACTTCTGCTAGCCGTGGTGTTAGTGGATTTGGTTTTGACTATGGAAACATGGGTGCACCTGTTAGCTTCAACTTTGGATTTAGAGCTTCTTTTTAATCAATAAAAACTTTTATTTATGAAATATAATTTTAAAAATCTTTTAGTACTAAGCGCACTGATTATTTTAGTGGCGTCTTGTTCTAAAAAAATAGACGAGGCTTATAAAAACCCGAACTATGATGTGAAGGTGGCTCCAGAAACTTTAATGCCTCAGATTGTTGCCTCAATGGCTGGAAACTATGGCGGACATGGACCAATGCATGATATTAGATATATTGGTGCATATGTTCAAAACTTTGCTTTTTCTGGTACGCAAAGTAACTTTGATAGAATGGGGCATACCAATGCTGACGTAGCGCAGTCTTTCTGGCGCTCTCATTATTATGATATTGGACAAAACAATGTTAAATTAATTGATTGGGCATTGGAAAACAAGCAATGGGAAGTAGCTGGTGTTGGAAAAGCAATTTTCGCATGGAGCTGGTTAACATTAACCGATTACCATGGTGAAGTGATTTTAAAAGACGCTTTTAACACAGACTTGATCACATTTAGATATGACACACAAGAAGAAGTTTACGCACATGCTAGAAAACTTTCTTTCGAAGCCCTTGATTTATTGAATAAAACAGGCGAGAATGGAAGTCAAGCAGCATTGGCTACTGGAGATGCTTTCTTGTATGCGGGTAATGTAGCTAAATGGAAGAAATTTGTATATGGTGTATTGGCTAGAACGCATCATCACTTATCTAATAAAGCCATCTACAAAGCAGATTCAGTATTGTATTATACCAATCTTGCAATGAAAGAAACTTCAGATGATGCTTTAGTTAAGTTTGCTGCAACTTCTGTTGCCCAAACCAATAATTTCTTGGGTCCATTTAGAAATAATTTAGGCGGCGCAACTGTAACGGCTCCAACTGCCATCAGACAATCTGCATTTATTGCAGATTTAATGAGTGGTTTAAATCCTGCGTTTACTGGTGTGGCAGATCCGAGAGCTATTTATTTATTAAGAAAAAATACGAATGGTACTTTCAAGGGTGTTGAGCCAGTGAAAGGCCAACTGGTATTGGCTGGCGCGGATCGTCCAGAAAACTTCTGGGGGGGTTCTCAAGCAACAGGAACGGTCAATACAGCTCCTGCAACAGACGTGAATTGTCGTTTTATCTTTAGAAATAGTGCACCTTTCCCTGTAATGACTGCAACTGAAATGGCGTTTATGCGCGCTGAAGCTGCTTTCATTAAAGGAGATAAAGCAACTGCTTTATCTGCTTATAAAGACGGTATCTCTAAGCACTTTGATTTATTAATGGCCAACTACAATACAAATGTGCCAACTGCAGACTTATTAACTACTGCTAAAAGAGATGCTTTCTTAGCAAACACAGCAGTGGTACCTGCAAGTGCGAATAGCTTAACATTACCAATGATCATGTTACAAAAGTATATTGCTCTATGGGGACATGGTACTTTTGAAACTTGGGTAGATATGCGCAGATACCACTATACAGACAAAGATGCAACTGGTGTACAAGTGTATACAGGATTTACGCTTCCTTCAGCAGCAGACTTGTTCCAAGACAATGGCGGAAAAATGGCCTACAGAATGCGTCCAAGATTTAACTCAGAATATGTTTGGAACATCAATGAGTTAAATAGAATTGGTGCAACTACAATAGACTACCACACTAAAGAAATGTGGTTTTCTACAAAGTAGTCAACGAATACTTTAAGTAAGATTTCAATCAAAGGCCTCCCAGCAATGGGAGGCCTTTTTGTACATGAAATATTTTGAATAGAACCCTTAACTTTAGGGCGCTAGTTTTAATTATATCAAACCTACCATGAAACACCTTAAATCAATTTTTAATCCCGCATTTTTAATCATTTTACTTTGCTTATCCATTATAGCAATGCCTACTATGGCACAAAAGCTAGCGTGGAAGGATGTTTCAACCGATTTTGATTTAAAGACCAATGCCATTCAGGTATTTGAATCCACCTCTACTACTTTAAACGATAGCGCTTTTAAAGCCTATTATGTATTGATTAATACGAATGACCCTACGCTCCAAATGGGTGTGGATACCACTTTGTATAGACGCTTAACGCCATCTGCATTCTATGAACGATTGGCAGCACCGGTGGTAGTGATGAATGCCTCATTTTTTGAATTTAAAAACAACACTAATTTAAATGTATTAGTGCATCGCGGGAATCTATTGGCATTGAATAAACAGGTTATTGAGGGTAAGGGAAAAGATACATTAACCTATACGCATGTATTGTCCTCGGCATTTGGTATGCAAAAAAATGGCAGGATGGATATTGCCTATACCTATACGGATTCTAATAGCAATCAGGTGTTATACCAACAAAATCCAATGGCACCCATTAAAAATAAAAATGCAAAATTATCATTAAAAGAGGATGCGCTAGCAAATTTAAAAAAATGGAAATTAGATTGGGCTGTTGGTGGTGGTCCAGTCTTAGTTAAAGACGCTGCTATTTTTATTTCAAATAACGAAGAAAAAAAATTTGCAGGCAAAGCTATTGCAGATCATCATCCACGCACTGCGATGGGCTATACTAAAGATGGGTATATCATTTTATTAGCTGTTCAGGGGCGTATGAAAAATATTGCAGTGGGAACAACCCTAACAGAGACAGCACAAATATTTCTTGATCTTGGCGCTGTCGAAGCAATTAATTTAGATGGCGGCGGTAGCAGTTGTTTATTGGTCAATGGAAAAGAAACCATCAAGCCATCCGATCCAACTGGACAAAGACCAGTTCCAGCCGTATTTTTTGTGAAATAACAACCATTTACACAGACTATCTTCTAAGTCTAGGATGCTTTACAGCATTGATTATTAGCCTATATTCTAAGATAAAATATATTTTTTTAACTGATATTTTTGAGCGTATTTTTACGCAGTAAAGTAGTTCATTGATTTTTTATTTTAACGCTATCTACTTACACAATTCAGTGTAAGTATAAAATATTATAGCATGAGAAAATCAACACTATTTACAAAAATTTTATTACTGTCATTGCTCTTTCTAAACGCTTGTTCAAAAAAAGAACAACTAAGTCCAGTGAATGATCCTCCAGAACAAAATATACCTGCGCCGCTATCGGCACCGCTCTTTGACGAATTGAATGAAACGATTGCGAGATTCGACCCTTTGTATTTACAAGTAGTATATAAGGACAAAAGATCTAGAGCAACAATCAATGAAGAAGCTTCAAGATTATTGATTGCAATCAATCAAAATCCTACAAGCCTAGTCATTCAAAAAGAGTTGACGGAATTATATCACTTTAGCAATTTTGCTGATTTGCAAAAAGCCTCTAATATAATCAGTACGAATTCTGGAGAATTAAAGAAGACCTTTCTTGGCAAGGACACCGTGCTTTCAAAAGCAAAAATGAACCAATTGAATGAAGCAAGAAATACTTTTTTAAAAAATAAAATTAAAACACTCGAAAAAGCCAGTCAAAGAATTAGTACTGGGCTCTGGCAAGACAATGCAGATTGGATTTTAGCACAGTTTCATTATTATTCGCAAATTGCAAACCTGGAAATGGATTTGGATGGTGGTGGAGGTGCCGGAGCTGGCCCTGAATGTAATGAGTCTTGTTGTTTAGAGTACATTGCTTGTCAACAAAAAGCCAAACAAGCCTATTATATGAGTATCATTGTTTTTACATTTATGAGTGTAGAATATCTTACTACAATAACTAGTAAACTAACAGCAAATAATCCAGCTTTAAATCCTTATGCTCCATTAGTAGGATTTTCGTTTGGATTTGCAGGCGCCACTTTATTAGCTAACGAGTTTTATAAAATGGAACTTAATACATGCATCATCAATTACAAAGCGTGTATTTTGAAAAAAAATGGAAATTAATTTTTATGAACAAATTTAGAAACTATATTCAAAATTTAGATAAGAAGACATTATACATATTTAAGGTATTAGCTTATATAAGTTGGCTAATTGGTTTTTTTTATAGAAATCATAATTTTGAAAATGGCTATCATTTTTTCTTTATCTTTTTTTCAATTTTACCAATAATAATATTAGGCATAGTTATGATGCTTCGGTTGGTTTACCAATTGGAAGGGCCGCCTCGAAGCCCCTTTTATTTTCTGAAATATTCTTTTTATTTTATAATTCTACTTGTCTCCAGTGCCCCTTTTCTCTACCTGTGGGGCATGCGCGATGTCATCAGTCAATTGAAGTGGTAGGTGACTATTTTTAAGGCTGAACGAAAAAACGAACTGAATTTTATTCGGTTCGTTTTTATTTAATTTGTATCTTTGTCCCATCATCAAGAAGCCTTTAATGGCTGCCAACCGAGAGAGTCGAACTCCGCGGTGGTAAAATCGATGAGGACTTACTGTCAAATCCAAAACGTAATCTCCTTTATCCTTTTTCTTGGTCTGATTTAACGAGTGAATTAAAAATAATCATGTCATGCCTGCATCGAAGCAACATATAGAAAAACAAGTGAATAAGCCTAGTCAAGTCAATAATAGTAAAGTGAATAGCAGTGTAGTCAATACAGATGCCTCTAATGATATGCAATTATTTATTGAATCAAGCACCCCCTTGAAAACTAAAGGCAAATTGCAGTTGACTTATTTAAACGAACAATTTGAAGGTAGCTTTATCGCCACTCCTAATTTAATTAAATTAAAAACCATTCAACCATTTAAGGGTATGGTAGCTGCTGTTGGGTTAGAACCGGGCAGTGTTAGCCCATTCTTACAAAGCAATGGTGGATTGAGTAAAATTGGTCAACAGCAAATGCATTTTTTGGTTTTTGATATTTTTCATTTATATAATTTATTTCGCCTAAAGCCACAAGCCTTGCTGGCTTTGTATCAGGAAGCATTGGCTATTTTAAAAACCAAAGACGAAACAGTTGAATTTGGGAAAATAGATCCCAATTCAGATTTAGGTAATACCCTTTCAACTTGGTTACATAGTCAAGTGAAAAAGAAATTTAAACATCAATATTGTTCTCCTAAAGGCCTACTTTATAGCTTTCAAAATTTGTTGAGCTTGTTTCCGCAAGACTTCGTCCTATAATTTTCGAGGCCTTCAATTTGAGCAAAGCATTTGCCCTAAAAATTAACTCAAATCGTAATCTTATTTATTGCTTATTCACTATTTTGTGAGGGTTATGAAAGGATTTCAATTCACCCCATTTAAGGAAGGCGAAAATAAAAAAAGCATGTTCGAGCAAATGCTTGATCTGTTTACCGAATTATTGAATTATACCAACGGAGATGCCACAGAAGCCTTAGATTGGCTCAATCAACTAGACAATAAGCACAAATTCACCAATAACGACTATGGGATGGGTGATTTTATAGAGGATTTAAAGGAAAATGGCTATTTAAAGGAAAATGGCCCGGACGGAACATTTAAGATTACCTCCAAAACGGAACAGACCATCCGTAAAAAGAGCTTAGAGGACATTTTTGGGAAGCTTAAAAAAGGCAGCAAGGGCAACCACCAAACCAATAAAACTGGACCCAGCGCAGAACTAAGTCCAGATACAAGGGCCTATCAATTTGGCGACAATATTGACCAGGTTGATTTTACAGAAAGCATCCGTAATGCACAAATCAATCATGGAGTGGACAATTTTAGGATGGAAGAAAACGATTTGCTCATTCGTGAAAGTGATTTTAAAACACAGACCTCTACGGTGTTGATGATTGATATCTCACATTCCATGATATTATATGGAGAGGATCGTATTACTCCGGCAAAAAAAGTGGCGATGGCATTGTGTGAATTAATCACCACTAAGTACCCTAAAGACACGATTGATATTGTTGTTTTTGGAAACGATGCATGGAGTATTGAAATTAAAGATCTTCCCTATTTACAAGTAGGTCCTTATCATACCAATACGGTTGCAGGACTAGAATTGGCAATGGATTTATTGCGTCGTCGTAAAAATCCAAACAAACAGATTTTTATGATTACCGACGGTAAGCCAACTTGTTTAAAGATTGGTTCTAAATACTATAAGAACAGTTTTGGATTAGACAGAAAAGTAGTGAATCGTTGTTTAAATTTGGCGGCGCAGTGTAAAAAGTTAAAAATTCCAGTTACGACTTTCATGATTGCATCCGATCCTTATTTACAAAAATTTGTGGAAGAGTTTACCGAGATGAATCATGGCAAAGCGTTCTTCGCATCTCTAGATAAACTAGGTAGTTTTATATTCAATGATTTTGAAAGCGGAAAGAGAAAAACAGTATACTAAAATGAAAAAAGAAGTGGCGAATAAAACAGCAACAGACAGCAAGAAAGTAGCAGGTATCGAAAAAATCAACACCCTTGGACAACTAATCAAATCTGGTTATCAGTCCAAGTCCATTAAGGAAGAAGTGCGTGATAATTTGGTTACCTGTTTACAAAATAAAGAAAATCCTTTTACAGGCATTTTGGGTTATGAAGATACAGTGATACCCGATACAGAGCGTGCACTATTGAGCAGACATAATATTTTATTCTTAGGATTACGTGGTCAAGCTAAAACAAGGATGGCACGTCAGATGACTGACTTACTAGATGAATACATTCCAGTCATTATGGGTAGCGAAGTCAATGACGATCCGTTGAAACCATTAAGCAAGTTTGCAAAAGATTTGATTGCTGAACATGGCGATGAAACCCCAATACATTGGCTACACCGATCTGAGCGTTATGGAGAAAAATTAGCCACACCAGATGTAAGTGTAGCAGATTTAATTGGTGACATTGATCCTATCAAAGCGGCGAATTTGAAATTGAGTTTCTCTGATGAAAAAGTGATTCACTATGGCATTATTCCAAGAAGCAATCGTTGCATATTTGTGATCAATGAATTGCCAGATTTACAAGCAAGAATCCAAGTGTCTTTATTTAATATCTTGCAAGAAGGCGATATTCAAATACGCGGTTTTAAATTACGTATGCCATTAGATATTTTATTTGTCTTTACAGCGAACCCCGAAGATTACACAAACAGAGGTAGCATTGTTACGCCATTAAAAGACAGAATTGAGAGTCAAATTTTAACGCACTATCCAAAAACTTTAGAAACTTCTTTGGCGATTACGGAACAAGAGGCAGATATTTTAGAAGTACAAAAACAAAGAGTGGATATCAGTGATTTAATCAAGCGATTGATTGAACAAGTTTCTTTTGAAGCAAGATCCAATGAATTTGTAGATAAAAAAAGTGGGGTGAGTGCGCGTTTAACCATTGCAGCATTTGAAAATGCCATTAGTTCTGCTGAACGCCGTGCGATTATCCACAACGAAAAACATACTTATGTTTGGATCAGTGATTTAATGGGGATCATTCCTTCTATTACTGGAAAAATCGAATTGGTGTACGAAGGCGAGCAAGAAGGTCCATATGAAGTTGCTTTAAATTTATTGAACAAGTCTATTCGTACTCAGTTTATTGAATATTTCCCCAATCCAGAATTATTGAAGAAGAAAAAAATGGTCAATAAAAAGGGAGAGGAAAAGGCGCTAGACAATCCATACAAAGCCATTACTAGTTGGTTTGACGGTGGCAATCACTTGAACCTATTATTAGACATGAAGGATGCTGATAAAGTAATTGCTTTATATAAGGTGGATGGCTTATTTGGTTTAGTAAAAAAATACTATCCTCAAGCCAATGAAAAAGAAAGCGCTTTATTAATGGAATTTGTATTACATGGCTTAGCTGCATTCTCATTAATCAATAAAAAAATGATTGATGGTAAAATTGAATTCAATGATTTAATGGGCAGCATGATGAACTTGGGCAGTTTTGGTGAAGAAGATGATTACAATGAATCTGATTACCAATAAAAAGTTGACTATGAAGCATCCATATAAACCCTTTTTAAAAGTTATAGGTATTGTATGCATTGTATTTGGTATTGGCCAGTCAAATACAACCCTTTGTGCACAGCCCTTTAAACAAGAAGTCCTTCAATTTCAAAAGTCAGATAGCATTGTCATGCCTCCTAAGGGGCAGATCGTATTTGCTGGAAGCTCCTCGTTTACAAGGTGGAAAGACGTTGCCATGTATTTTCCAGGTTATCCCATTATCAATAGAGGATTTGGCGGAGCAACACTTGTTGATTTAATTTATTACGTAGACGAGGCTATCATTCAGTATCAGCCTAGTCAAGTTTTTATATACTGTGGCGAAAATGATATGGCCGATGTAGATACGGTTAGTCCTGCAACTGTACTACTAAGATTTAAAACCTTGCATACCATTTTATTAAAAAAACTACCAAGGGCCACCAAAATCATTTTTGTTTCCTTAAAACCAAGTGTTGCCAGATGGCATTTAGAGACAAAATTTATAGAAGCAAATAAATTAATTGAAGGTTATATTGCTACACAAAAAAATATGCAATATCTAGACGTGCATACTGCGATGTTGGATGAAAAAAAAGAAGTACTCAAAGATATTTTTATTGCCGATAAATTACACATGAATCCCAAGGGCTATTTGATTTGGCAAAAGCAATTTGCTTCTTTTTTAACAACACCAAAATAGTTGAATCCAAGCTTAGGCCCCATCTATTTAGACTTATCTAGTTTAATTTTAGTAAACACCTGTAAGTGAGGTAGGGCAAGTACTGCAATGCCTATAAATAAAAGTGGCATGACTTCTTTGATACTCCATGCTTCTAATGAAAAATAAATAAATACAATAATGCCGGTCCAGGCTACAACTGCATAGGGTATGGCTTTGGTGAGTAATTTTTTCCATCCAAGGACACTATTTTCCATTTCAAACTCCTGTCTTATTTTATCAAAAGACAAAATAGAATGCCATAGTCCAAAATAAAAACTAAAGCACAACCAAAGTGGCAAGAGCATATTTAAAATGGTTAAGCACCCAATTTGCATGACTGCAAAAAATAATTGCTTGGTGTCTGAAAAAAAATATTTATGGGCAAAGAACAAAATGATGTGAATCCCTACAAGCGTTGCCTGAGAAATAGGTAATGCGATATTTGCATAATGGATATACTCGTTTGCCTGCATTTTAGATTGTCCTAGTAAAACAAATACATCAATTGCTGTGTGGATGTTTTTACTGAGTAGAAACAAGATCCAGCTTAGGCCTAAAATACTATAACATAATTTATGAATCCCGTTATAGCTCTTCCCTAACCAATCTATTTCCCCAAAATGGAATGCGGTTAAACCAATGAATATTAGGATGGCGATGGTTGGTAAAAAGTACCATACCAACCCATAAACTAACATATTCAGAAGGTATTTGAATAAAAACACAAATTTGTGGTTTTTATCAGCCCCAATATTGATTTTTTGATCAATATAAAAATCTAAAGCGCCGTGGGGGATACCCAATGTAAATAAGGTAACAAATAAAACCCCTAATTGCTGGGTCGTTGACAATGGGAAATAAGCATGTAACAAGGCTAAACCGAATCCGATGACCAAAAGTAGTTGTCTAAGTTTTATTTGCATATAGTAGGCATAAAAAAAGGGGCGAGTGTAAACTCGCCCCTTAAAGATAGTCTGAATTAAGCAGCTTTTCTGCTCAATGCATATATAACAAGACCGAATCCAATTTTATTTACAGCATCACCGATGTTGTAAACAATATCCATATTCAAGCCAATATTTGCAAATCCTGCATACCATTGTCCTTCTGCTGTTCCGATTAAATATCCAAGAGGATAGATAGCCCAACCAACTAAAATGAACCAACCTAATGCTTTGTTTGCTGAAGCAACAGCTGTACCAGCACTTGTAGCTAATTTCTTAACATCGCCCATCCATACTTCATACACAATGTAGAAGTAAGCAAGCGCACTTACTGTACCCCAAACTGTAGCATTACCTAATCCAGCTTCACCCATGTAACCTGTTACCAACATTACAACAGAAGCTAAAATCATTTTCCATAATAAACCTGTTGAACCGTTGCCAGCTTTTTTTGTGATCAAGTGGAACTCAACACACATTAAAGGCACAGTTAACAACCAATCTACGTAACGGAAGAAGGTTGGAGAATCTTGCGTTTCAGCATAGTAGCTACGCATGTAGTAATAGTGAACTGCAGCAATAAAAGTGATCAAACCCGATACTAATACCGAAGTGCGCCACTCTTGACTTGTGTTGCTCAATTCAAAAAAGAAAAAAACCGAAGCGGCCATCATAGCCATTGTGCCTACAAAGAAAGTAAACGAAACATAGTCCGTTTTTGCAATCACTGTAACAGCGTCTAGTAAAAATAAAGAATCCATATTGTGGAGATTTGGTGAACGTGTTTATAACAATTGTTAGTGAATGTGAATTTATAATAAATGTTTGTTAAACTCAAAAAAATTTTGTTAAAATCGGCCTATTCTTTATCCATATTTTAGCGATTCTTTTTTACAAAAACATTCATTTTCAATAAGTTAGGTATTTTTTACTAATTTTTTTAATGAAGTTTTTTATGATTATCTATTTAATTGTTAAACAATTATTTAAAAAGTATATTAACATTTTGCGCTTATTTATAGTGATTTTCTGATAGATTTCCCTTTTTTTACTGGCACTTGAACAGCCTGGTCCATACTTAATTCGCCATTTACCCAGATGTATTTGAATCCCTTTGCATATTGATGCGCGTCTTCAAATGTAGCCATGTCTGAAACCTCATCCGCATCAAATACAACGATGTCTGCATAATAACCTTCTTGTAGGATACCTCTTTTTTCGATATTGAATTTATTTGCAGGCAGGGAAGTCATTCTTCTAATCGCTTCCTCTAAACTCAATACCCCCATTGTTCTTACATATCTTCCTAATACGCGTGAATTCGTGCCATAAGCTCTTGGATGCGGCTTGCCGTAACCTTTCATTGCGATGCCGGCATCACTTGCGAACATATTAAATGGGTATTGCATAATTGCTTTGACATCGGATTCAGTCATACCATGGTAAATCATTTGGGCGCCTCCTTGTTCCATCATTTGTATAATTGTTTCTGCTTCATCTAATGCTTTGTTTTTGTTGCCTCTTAAAAGATTAATCGCTTCGATATCTTTTCCATTATAACTACTGTCTGCTTTGTAATTTGCGACTACGGCATAGGTAAAATGCTTGATCCCTCTTTCTTTTAAAATACCAATAATTTCATTGGCTACTTTTTTTCGAATGTTTGGATCTTTCAATCTTGCGAAGATGGAGTCCTGGCCATCTGCTAAAACCCAATCAGGCAATAGCACACTTAATTGTGTACTACTAGCGGTATAAGGATATTGGTCAATGGTCACATCAATGCCTTCTTTTCTTGCATTCACAACCAATGGAATGGTTTCCTTACTTCGGCCCCAATTGTTTTGACCACTAATTTTAAAATGTGAAATCTCAACAGGAATGGATGCGGCTCTTCCAATTTGGATGGCTTCGTTCACGGCATCCACCACTTGATTTTCTTCGTTTCGAATATGAGATGCATAGACCCCTCCTTTTGAAGAAACCACTTTAGCTAGTCTTACAATTTCCTCTGTAGGCGCATAGGTCCCAGGAATATAAATTAATCCAGTGGACATGCCCACAGCACCATCTTGCATGGCTTGTGCTGCCAATTTTTCCATTGCTTGCATTTCGGCTTCTGTAGCATGTCTATTTGCAGAACCCATCACTTGCTTACGAATGGTATTGTGTCCAATCAAGGAGGCAATATTGATGGACATACCAATGGAGTCCAGTTGATTAAAATAGGCATTTAAATTATCAGCTGATCCACCGCAATTCCCCGTCACCACTGTGGTTACGCCGTCGTATAAAAAATTACTCGCCAATGGATTTCTGAATTCGCCACCCTCTAAATGTCCATGCACATCAATAAAACCAGGCGCTACAATCATACCTTTTGCATCGACCTCTCTTGTTGCTTTCCAATTTTTTAAATTACCTATTGCTATAATTTGATTGCCTTTGATGGCTACATCTTTATACTGCCATTGATTCCCTGTGCCATCAATAAGTTTTCCGTTACGGATAATATAATCTGCAGTTTGTGCCTTTGTTTGCAGCAATGTAAAAACGAAGGCAAGGAGTAGGAGGCTATTTTTCATAAAACTATTTTTGTCTACTCAATTTACTAAATACTAATCCATTTGTCATTCATTTTTATTTTTATAACCTAAAAAATGTATTTTCATTGGATCAATCATGAATCTATGAAAAAGTATATTGTACTCTTTGTTGTTACGTTGGTTTGTTCATCAAACATAAAAGCACAACAAACTCAAAAACCGCCATTACATGGCAAGGATTGGGTAGCCATCACGGGTAAGCCTTTGGCTGCAACCGCAGGATCGATGGTGTTTCAAAAAGGTGGTAATGCGGTGGATGCGGCATGTGCTATGCTTGCTGCAACTTGTACCATGTGGGACGTGTTAAGTTGGGGTGGCGAAACGCAGGCATTAATCTACAATCCCAATACAAAAAAAGTGATTGCGATTAGTGCAATGGGCTTTGCGCCAACAGGTGCTACGCCAGAATTTTTTAAAGGCAAGGGTTTTAGTTACCCACCAGAATATGGTCCATTAGCAGCAACTACGCCTGGTACACCGGGAGGTATTTGTTTGATGTTGGCGAATTATGGCTCTATGAGTTTGAAAGAAGTATTAGCTCCAGCGATGGACTTAGCTGCAGGTTATCCAATTGATGCACAAACTGCAAATGGCATTGAGCGTGGCAAAGCGATGATCAAAACCTGGCCCTATAGTAAGAAAGTTTTATTGCCACATTTAGGAGAAAAAAGAGAAGCCCCAGAAGCTGGTGAAATATTTGTTCAAAAAGATTTATTGAATACTTTACAAAAAATGGTAGACGCCGAGCAGGCTGCTTTGAAACAAGGCAAGTCTCGTAAAGAGGCTATCTGGGCTGCATATGATCGTTTTTATAAAGGAGATATTGCAGATGAATTTGTAAGAGGTGCGCAAGAGCAAGGCGGATTGATTACCAAAGAAGATCTAAAAAATTGGAGACCAACAGAAGAAGCCCCATCGATGGTGAACTATAAAGGCATTGATGTTTATAAATTACAAGCATGGACGCAAGGACCATCTTTATTACAAGCATTAAATATTGTAGAAAATTTTGACTTGAAAAAAATGGGTTATAATTCTGCGGATTATATGCACACTATTTATCAAGCAATGAATTTAAGTTTTGCAGATCGTGATTTTTATTATGGCGATCCAAAATTTGCGACCAATCAACCAATGACTGGTTTATTAAGTAAAGCTTATGCAAAACAAAGAGCAGGTGAAATTGATATGGCAAAGAACAATGCCAATGCAGGTCCTGGGGATCCTTATCCTTTTGAAGGAAAAACAAATCCTTTTATGGATTTAATTAAAGCAAAAGGATTTCAACCTTCTACAGATACTGCGAAAAATAAAAGTGGATTTGCACCAGCGCATGATTTAAGAAATATAGCATCTCTAAACCCGAATGAAAAATTACCAATAGATGCAGATTATATGGATCGTTTATGGAGAGGCACTACCACTGTTGAAGCAGCAGATAAAGAAGGATGGATTGTCTCTATCACACCAAGTGGCGGATGGTTGCCTGCAACCATTGCGGGTAACACGGGTGTGGGCATGAGTCAACGCATGCAAAGCTTTGTATTGGATTCTGCACAGAGTCCTTACAATGTAGTTGCGCCGGGTAAAAGACCAAGGGTCACTTTAACACCAAGTATCGCAATGAAAGACGGCAAGCCTTTTATGGCATTTGGTGTGCAAGGTGGTGACACACAGGATCAAAATTTATTGCAGTTTTTTTTAAATATCGTTGAGTTTGGTATGACTGTTCAAGAAGCGTCAGAAGCAGCGAATATCAATTCCAATCAACTTTGGCTTTCTTTAGGGGGTACTAAAATTGCGGATAGAAAACCACGACCAGGAAGCATCTTATTGCATGACAATGTTTCTGAGTGGGTTCGAAAAGACTTAAGAGCTAGAGGATATAATTTAACTTTCGATGATCGTACGAGCGGTCCTATCAACGCCATTTTATTTGATTGGAAACATGGATCCATGTGGGGCGGTAGTTCTAATCATGGAGAGGATTATGGCATTGCATGGTAGTAGGGTGCGCAAAATAATAATTGAATAAATAAAAATAGTATGAGCCAGAATAGAAGAAAATTTTTAAGCACTGCATTGTTAACTGCAGGCACATTAGGATTAGGCGGGAAAGTTTTAGCAAATGAGTCGGTAAATAAGTATGGTATCAATTTGCCTAAATCAATTGAGGACTTAGCGCCAATGAAAGAAGGTGTGGTGCCCATTACAGTAGATGAGCGTAAGCAAAGAATTGCAAAGGCGCAGTCCATTATGGAAAAAGAAAAAATAGATGCTATATTTTTAGAAGGCACCGTGTCTTGTTTTTATTTTACTGGCATGCGTTGGGGACAAAGCGAAAGAACTTTTGGTGTAGTCATTCCAGCAAAAGGTCCGATTGCCTATGTCTGTCCAAAGTTCGAAGAAGATAGGGCGATGGAATTATTGAATCCTGTATTTGGTGACGAAGTAAGATGTTGGGAAGAACACGAAAGTCCTTACGCGTTAATTTTTAATATCATTAAAGACCGTGGCGTAAAGTATAAAAAAATCGGGATGGAAGAGCGTGTTCGTTTTTTCATTGCGGACGGTGTTAAAAAATTAGCAACTGGTTTTGATATTGTAGATGCCACGCCAGTTACAGCAGGTTGTAGAATGTATAAGACAAAAGCAGAATTAGATTTGATGCAGTATTCGAGTGATGTAACTATTAAGGCATATCAAGCAGCGTTTGCAACCATTCGCCCAGACATGTCTCAGTCTGAATTCAGTGGCAATATCAGTGCGGCATTTAGAAAATTGGGATATAGTGGAGGCGCTTCGGTACAAGTGGGTAAGTATTCCGCATTGCCTCATGGTAGTATCACACCACAAGTGATTCGCGAAGGCGATATTGTGATGGTAGATGGAGGAACAAGTGTAGAAGGGTACGCTTCTGATATCACTAGAACAATTGTAGTGGGTAAACCAACCCAAAGACAAATAGATGTTTGGAATATAGAATTGGAAGCACAGAACGCAGCCTTCGCAGCAATTAAAATTGGTGCACCATGTGAAGTGGTTGATGCAGCCGCAAGAGCAGTGATTGAAAAAGCTGGATTCAAAAGCAATTATAAATTACCAGGCCTTCCGCATAGAACAGGACACGGTATTGGTTTAGAAGGACACGAGTGGACTAATTTTGTAAAAGGAAATAAAACAGCTTTGGCTGTTGGTATGTGTTTTAGCAATGAACCTACTATTTCTATTCCTGGTGAATTTGGAATTCGTTTAGAAGACTGTTTATACATTGCAGAAGATGGGCCACATTATTTTTCCAAGCAAAGTATTTCGATCGAACAACCATTTGGATAAATAAAATAGATGATTGTTTTTATTATTAATCAACAAGATCACATTTAACTAATGATAATTGAAATAAAAAAAGGAGCTACAATTTGTAGCTCCTTTTTTATACCCTTTCACAAGGGACTTATGTTGTATCACATTATTATTGATACAACTGATTGAATAACATCTTGTATGTAGAATGCGTTTGTCCTCTAAATGTAATTTCAGGTCCATAAACAAACAACTTACCTTTTCCCAATTTTGCTTCAAAAGCAGCGACACCGTCTTGTAAATAGGCTTGTCCAAATGCCCAGCCGCTTCTTAAAGTTTTATCTGATGCAAACCATGCAAGTGGAGTGATGGTGCCATTAGCAATAGCATCGGGCTGCACTTTAAATACAGGGCTATTGTTAAAATAGACATCTGCATTATTTTTCATACCCCAGTTGGCTTTGAGTGCAGGCGCAACAGCAACTTGTAGGATACTTCCTGGAATATAAAATTTCTCTCCCGGAAGCGTGCGCTCTTTTCCGTTATTCATTTCGGTAATGGCATTTTTAACAGGTAGTTTTAAATGGTATGCAAGGTTGGCACTTGATCCGATGGTAACCACTGTGCCTCCCGCTTCTATGAAAGTCTTTAATGCAGGGATAGATTTTTCGGCTGTGATTCTTCCAACCATTGGATGAAATTCAGCAGGGATCTCGTCTAGGTTGGGTTCTCTCTCATCATAAGGTGAAGCTGGTCCTGCAACTAAAGATGGGATGGCCCCGTCAACAAAAACAATTGCATCAAACTTGTCTTTTAAATTACCTGCATTGATTTCTTTTGCATACAACAATTCAAAATCAAAATGGTGTTGCTCAAAAATCCATCTTACCCAGCCAGAAGGCATAGACCCACCATAACGATCCCATAATCCAATTTTTAATTTGGCAATTTTCACTACATCTGTAGGAAGACTTTCTACTGCAATCATATTTAATCCAGCTTTTGCAATCGTCTCCTTGTCTTTTGATTCAGCTGCCATTTCGAAATAAAAGCCTTGCTGGTTTTTATAAACCGACTTACCCGCTTTTAATAAATCATTGATTTTAATAAAACTATTGTTGTCATTAGATTGGATAGCATAAAATTTATTGACACTATTTGCTGTGTTAAAAACAGTCGTTTTTACAGATTGTAATTGACCATAAGGAATGGCTTCAAACGGACCATTAAAATCATCTAAGACTCTGTCAAACTCCACACCCATCGTATATGCCGGCGTCCATCCTGCTGCATCATAAGGGCGCACGGGCGGTCCTCCAGGATACAAGAAATCATTAGGATGATCCTGTGGGTCAAACATATCTAATACATGCGCTCTAAATGCTTGGTTGGTTCTTATGACATAAGACCCAGCTGGATAATTTTTTCCATTCACTACAAAATCATTTGTGGCTTGATGCACTTTGATACCACTTTGAATTAAAATATTCACAAAAGCCACTGCGCTACTTGTTTGAATTGCAGGAATAATATAGCCTCTAGGATCTCTTAATGCAGGGGCTTTATAGACCTTGGCATAATTTTGTAAAGCAACACTATCCACACGGGTATCTCTTTTTTCTGTTTTTAATTGCTCAGTCAAGAGTTCCACTTTATTTGGAGAAAGGGTCCAGTTGTCTCTGTTGCCAGATTCAATAGCTTCTTTACCCATTCGATACATATTCAATAGCACTTCGTCTTTATGTCTTGCTGCATAATTGAGTACGGCATAATTTAACGAAATAGAATAGTCGATTGAATTTTTGAAATACCATTTTTGTGGGGCAATTGGAAAAGGCAATCCACTATTTGGAATCAATCTTTGAGGCACTAAAGGAATATTCATTGGGGTTGGACTTCCAATGATCTCTGTTAAAATACCAACAATATTATGATAGTATGCTGTGGTTCTTAATCCACCATTCCACCAGGTAGAATAAACCGATCCGCCCTTCATGGTATAGCCAGGTTTTTGTTCGGCATTTAAACGACTACTCATAGCGGCGCCCATTGCATCCAAACTTGTTATCAATAATGGACTATACACATAATTAAATGGATCTCTGTAAGGAGGGCCTGCAACAACAGTTCCAGCTGGACCAGTTTGATGGTGGTTGTATAAAATCTGAGGCATCCACTCGATATATTGTTGACGACTCATGTTTTTTGATTCACTCATGTTCGTCATAAAAAAATCACGATTGTTATCGTGTCCAATATATTTTTGATACAAGCGTGGTAATGCAGAAGTAGATCTTTTTAAAGTATCGGTGTTACGCATATACCAATTAGAAACCAATTCTTGTCCATCAGGATTGGCGTGAACAAATAAGATGATGGTATTTTTTAAAATATTTTTTGTTTCATTATCCTGTCTCGTGATGATCTGGTACATAGATTCAATCCACTGATGAATACCCACGACTTCGGTTGCGTGTAAGCCTCCATCTATCCATACCACTGCTTTTCCATCATTCGCTAGTTGCTTCGCATCTTCTTCTGATAATCCTTCTGCTCTTGCTAGCTTTTGAGAAATCGATTTGTATTTTTGTATTTGCTTGATGTTTTCGGGACTGGAGACAATCATCATATAATGATTACGACCTTCCTCTGTTTTACCCATCGTGACTAATTTAACTTTGTTAGAACTAGCTTCCACTTTTTTTAAATAAGCTTCTGTGGCAGTAAATGTGGCTAACTTATAATTGTCACCAATATTAAATCCAAAATGACTTTTTGGACTAGGAACAGATTGTGCAATAAGTTGAACACTTATTAATAGCACAATACTAAGCAGAGATACAATTCGACGCATAATGTTGTTTTTTGTTCAAACTAAAGTTAACTAGGTCGGCTTGAATTTTAAAACAAATTTTACGAATGGATGAAGGTCATCTTATTGTATTCTGAACAGCGTGATTTGAGCACTCGGAATAGCTGGCCTAGAAGGATTGGTTAAAGCACTTGTTTTGAATATTTGTGTTTGATTGTGTTTAGCACTAAAAAACAATTCTAGATAATCATCCTCGCCAAAGACCATGATTGTTTGTCCCGAAAAAATATTTTTGACGCCTACGGTGCCAGTTAGGAACTGCCTTAGACTATTGGGGTAGGCAGCGCCATTGCGCCTGATCCAGACACTGATTTCGTCATTGGCTATTTGCGTATTGTTGACTTGGAGACTATACTGTACCAAATAGGTCCCTGCTTTCACAACAAGCAGCCTGGTTGGATCTAGGCTGGAGTTAAGCCCAATTGATACCTGATTTTGACCAATGGTATCACGCCACTTTACCGCGGTGGCCGTATTGACTATGGCCACTTGTTTGGCGGTATCTGAAAATGCACCAAAATGTGTTTCAAATGGGAGAAAGCCTAAACTCAAAGCAAGCTCTGAAGCACTCATCTCTCCCTTGTTTAGTTTTTGATTAATTCTATTGCTTAAACTTAGAGTATCTTTTTTATCTAATTTTAAAGCCAATGCTTGGATGGATGCCTTGCTTAAAATTTTAAGACTATCTGGAATGTTATTCACTTTATCCATTTGCAATGCCAATTTAAAAGCAGTTAAATTATTTACGCCAGTGCCACCCTGCGGTATACTTAAAACACCTTCTACATTTTCTGCCAACACATGGTCTGCCGAAAAAGCGTAAGCGGCATATTGAATTTGTTGTTGACCAATCCGAATAAATTGTAAATTATTTTCTGGATCAATTTCTACTCGCATAAAATAAGTACCAGCCGTCCAATCAATTTTTTCAAATACACCAATGGTGATTATTTTGGCAGGTTCTGCAGCGCCAATTAAAATGGTAAACAAACCCAATGGACTAGTGGTAACGGATATTATTTCTTGATACAGTAGCGCTTCGGCCAATGTATCTTTTAAAATACTAATTCGAATTTGTATTTTTTTATTGGGCATAATCACGCCATAGCTTGTTCTAGCTGCAGCCTGAAATGCAATACCCTTATGGTTTTGACTCAATCCCATTTGATTATAAAGTAGCAATACAATGATTATAGCTAGCGTAATGAGCCTCATGGTTTTATAAATTTTATAGTCTTGACCCAATAATTTTTGTTGCTATCAAACATCATGTACTCAGGTAAATAAAACACTTGCATAATATAGATACCACTTTTCATCGCATTCATACTAATAGACCTTCCAGCATAACTGCTTCTATATTTTATTTGATCACGCACCAAGACTTGCCCCTGCACATTAAAAATTATAAATCCAAATAAAATCAGATCGGGTTCTTTTGAAAACAGCATCATCGCATCTCCAGAAAATGTATTTTTTATTTCGATACTGGGATTGTAGTTTTTCCAAATGCCATCATTGGTAAAACGATTGATAGTTGGTTGTAAAAAACCTGCAGTAAATTGATAGCTATTGGATTGGTCAAGCGTCATGGCGGTCAGCCCAAGATCTAGGCGCCAATCCATCTGCAATCCATCCACATGATCAGCCGCAAGACTAAATGCTTGTAAAGGCAATTGTTGTCCATGCAATGAATGCGTTAAAAATTGTAATTGGAGCACGAATAAAATATAGATTGACTTAAAGTGACGCATTGTTTAAACCTAGTCATTCTAGATGCTTATTTTTCAAGTATTTATACCTTCAAGTGCCAGGAACTTTAAATACAGCTATTTGCATTGATTTTAAATGTATATCCAATTGATAATTTGCTAAAAATTATTATCTTTAATCTGCGAACCTTAATAATACCTTATGAAATATAATTTCTTGATTTTAGTTTTAAGCATTGGCTTCATTGGTTGTAGCAAAGGAGGAGACAGTCCTGCGCCAACTCCAACTCCACCGCCTGTTGTGGTGGTAGAACCAAGCTTAACTGCCACTAACGGTGTAGTCATTGATATTGATCCTGGGGCAACTAATATTTATGCAGTATTAGGTACTTCACAAAGAATTGAAGTTAAACTAGCTGCAATACCCGCTAGCGGTGTCACTATTGACACTAAACTGATCAAAATTTCAGACAATACAACTGCTTTTTCTAATAGTATTTCATCTACTGCCCTAACGAATCCATTAACTGTAACTGGCTTAATACCTGGAGTGTTATACAATCTTTCGGTTGTAGTTACATCTAAAACCACCGCTTCAAATACTAAAACAGTTGAATTCAAAATGGCTGCAAAATAAGCCAACCACTTATAATATATTGATCCCTTATCTTTTTAGATAGGGGATTTTTTTGTAACTTATGTTTTGAAATGTATTGTATCACTATTATAAAAAACGACTATGCCAATTCAATTTTTTAAACGCATTGTAGTATGTGTTTGTTTACTTAGTTTTTCTTTGCCCATTTTTGCGCAAAAAAAATATACCGAAAAAGATTTAGCTGCCTTAAAGCAAACCCTTATGCAGACTGTTGCAGGGAAGTCAAAGGAAGTACAAGTGATGGTAGATCAAATTTTTAGTTTTGCCGAATTGGGATTTCAAGAAGTTGAAACTTCTAAATACATCACATCGGTTTTGACAAAAAACGGATTCACTGTAGAAAACGGTATTTCGAATGTACCCACTGCTTGGATGGCAAAATGGGGAACTGGTTCGCCTGTGATTGCACTGGGAAGTGATGTGGATTGTATTCCTAAAGCCTCTCAAAAACCAGGCGTAGCTTACAAAGCACCGATTGTTGAAGGCGCACCTGGTCATGGGGAAGGACATAATTCTGGACAAGCTGTGATCATTTACGCAGCCATTGCAATGAAAGAATTAATGGAACGTGAAAAATTACCTGGTACCATTTTAATTTGGCCTGGTATTGCCGAAGAATTAGTTGGAACAAAAGCATGGTATGTGCGTGATGGTTATTTTAAAGATGTGGACGCTTGTATTTTCACACATGTGAGTGGTGATTTTACTTCTAGTTATGGAGACAATGGAGGCAATGGTTTAGTAAGTGTGCGTTTTGATTTTGAAGGAGAAGCCGCACATGCTGCTGGTCAACCATGGAGAGCAAAAAGTGCATTGGACGCGGTAGAATTAATGAATGTAGGATGGAATTTTAAGAGAGAACATCTTAAGCCAACCAATAGATCGCACTACGTGATTGTAGATGGTGGTGATCAACCAAATGTGGTTCCAAGTAAAGCAAGTGTGTGGTACTATTTTAGAGAGCGTACCTATGAGGATATCAAAATGAATTATGAATCAGGCATCAAAATTGCACAAGGTGCAGCTATGATGACGAATACAAAAATGACGCATCAAATGTTAGGTACTGCTTGGCCTGGTCATTTTAACAAGCCGCTTGCAGAAGCCATGTATGCCAATATTAAAAAAGTAGGCATGCCTGTTTGGGATGAAAAAGACATTGCATTGGCAAAAGGGGTGCAAGCCCTGGTAGAAGCGCCAAAGAAAGACCAACAAGGCAATCCAATTGATGGTCTAAAATCTACGATTGATACTTTAAAAGGTTCAGTCGCATTTTCTTGGGGTGGAGGATCAGATGATATTGCAGACATCTCTTGGAACTTACCAACCATTGTATTAAGGTATCCAGCAAATATTCCTGGAACAAAAGGACACCATTGGGCAGATGCGATTGCAATGGCGACACCTATTGCACATAAGGGATCTTTAGTAGGGGCAGAAGCCACAGCCATGACTTTATTGGATTTGTTTACCAAGCCTAGTTTAGTTGCAGATGCTAAAAAGTATTTTAAGGAAGTACAAACAAAAGAAACTCAGTACATCCCTTTCATTACTAAAAATGATCCTCCTGCAATTCATTTAAATAAAGAAATACAAGGGGCTTATAGAAGCCAACTTGAAAAATTCTATTACGATCCAAGTAAGTTTGGAACTTATTTAGAGCAATTGGGTATTAGTTATCCAACTATTAAATAGTGGATTATATACTTAGGAAGAAATCTTAAAATTTTTCCTAAAAAAAGAGGGGGCAACGCTCCCTCTTTTTTTTATCCAGTCTTTTAATATTATTTTTTACTAGCAATGGCTCCAATTGCATAAACTAGTTTATCTAAATCCTGAAGTCTAGTATAGACATGTGGCGTGATTCTGACACAGCTTATATTCTCCCAAACAATGCCAACGGTGTGAATTTTATATTTTGAAAACAAGGCACTGTCTAATTCTCCGGGCGTCATGCCATCTACACTCACACCACAAATACCACAAGCAAATTCAGGCTTGAAAGAAGTGTGAATTTTTACCTTAGGGATTGATACGACTTTACTTGCCCAATAATTTTTTAGATAACGAATACGCTCCTCTTTTCTTTTACTTCCAATCGCGGTATGAAAATTAATGGCTTCGCCAATGCCTTGTTCAATTGGAAAGCTTCTAGTACCAAGGGTTTCAAATTTTCTTATATCAGCACTGTTTGGTTGGTCATTGCATACCAATGGCCATATTTTAGAAATATTTTCTTTCTTAATCCATAGCATGCCAGTGCCAATTGGGGCAGATAAAAACTTATGCAATGAAGTACCAAAATAATCGCAACCCAATTCTGGCACCTTAAAATCTAGTAGTCCAAAACTATGCGCACCATCTACAATGGTTTCAATACCATATCGTTTTGCCATTGCACATAATTTTTGCACAGGCATAATTTGTCCAATCCAATTAATTACATGTGTTATAAGAATAATTTTAGTCTTTGGCGTGATTGCTTTTTCAAAAGCTGCAACAATTTCATCCTCGTTTTCTATTGGAAATTTAAAATTCAACTGGTTGTATACAATACCATCCCT
>JBILCS010000083.1:0-7375 GCA_044353005.1 Sediminibacterium sp.
ATATCTGAAAGTAGTTGCACCTTGTGCGTGCTCACAAATTGAGACACCATATTCATTGGCTTATTCAATAAAAAGTACCGGTCTGCATTCATAGCGGCAAATTACTTAATATTGTGTATGGAACAAATGCATAAAGACCCTTTGCACGGAAAAACACTCGCCTTTATCATGGAGGAACTAGTGCGACATTTTGGATGGGAGGATTTAGGACAACATATCCCCATTAACTGCTTCAATATTGATCCAAGTATTCAATCCAGCTTAAAATTTTTACGCAAAACTCCCTGGGCAAGAAAAAAAGTGGAGGAGTTGTATATTAGGATGGTTAGCTAAATTAAAGCAATACTTCGATAAAAGATTTTTTGGACCATTTTTTTGAAAGGGTTATCCAATCAGAAGTATGACTTTTAATATTGCTCAAGATATCCCAAGCTTCTAGCATTAACCCTTTTTTTAGCTCTGGGTCTTTTTTATCTTTATTGGTTTCTATAGTGCCAATGATATCGCCATTCAAGAGATATACTTTTTGATCGATGATCTTACCAATCACTTTATTGTCATTCCCAAAGAAACAATCTCCAATCACCAAGCCAATCACTTTCTCTTTTTTTTTGTTCAAGATCATCATGTTTTGAATATACGCAACTGTTTCTTTTTCTTGATTTAAAATTTTGTACATCGTTAACTGTTTTGTGTTTGTTTAATTAATTGGGCAACAATATCTTTTGTGGAATGGGTTAAATCTAGTTTTACAGGAGCGGTATGATGGATCCAGTCTGTAAAGATAGGGTGAAAGTCTTGGTCTATCTTTAATAATACTTTTACGCCTAAGTCAGATAGCGCAGCTGCATTCGATAATTGCTCATAATGCTTGGAAATAGGGATGCTTAATACCTTTTTATTCATATACATTGCTTCTGCAGGGGTTTCAAAACCACCTCCTGTAATGACTGCATGGGACCGAATCATACTTTTGGTAAACCCACTATTGCTAATAGGAAAGTAGACAATGTTTTTATAGTTTCTTATAGATGTTACTTCGGCACTAAAAACTTCAAAATGATGCTTTGATTGAGCTAAAAAGTAAGGTTCCAAATAGGCAATGGAATAATGCGGTAAATACACCGATATATGGCCATCATCGGTTGGTGTCGCATCAATGATTTCTTGTTTGATGATTGGATTGTATACATTCTGATCATAAGCTTTAAAGTGCAAGCCTAGGTAATGTGTGCTTTTTACAAAATGCTTCAAAATGAATTCTCCAAAAAAGTTATTATTTTTTGCCCTTGGTGTTTTATTGCTTTGGAAACTTGCTTGATGCCCAAACTGTACACTCTTTTTTTTCCTAAATAAACAAGCCAATGAAGTTACAAAGTCAAAATCGTTGATGACCAAGTCATACTTATTGACAGGCAATTTGTAGGCGTCTACAAAAATCTTGAAAGAAAATGATCTAATAATTTTTAAATAATCCAAGCCCCCAGTCGCTTTATAAAAAAGGCTAATCCCTTTACTTCTTCCTATAACAGGTAAGTCAGTTTTTAGATCAGCATTAGACCCACTAATGAAGAAGTCAATATTACCATATATTTTTAAAAATGGATAGAGTTGAATGGCTCTACTAATATGACCATTCCCAGTACCTTGAACTGCGTAAAGTATATTCATTAGATAGATACTTGAAATGCCACTTCATTGGTTAAAACAGTAAGCTCTTCTTGTAAATTAACTATTTTAGTTAGTTTTTTGGATTCTGCTTTCTCAAATTGATTAGGATCATATTGGTATAATGACCAGTTTTTATCTGCATATTCTAACGCAGTTAAATTTTCGATCCAATCCCCGCTATTTAAATAAGTTACACTTCCTTTATCAGTCGTCACAACACGGTGTTGTGGTTGATGAATATGTCCACAAATCACATATTTATACCCATTCTCTATCGCTAATTCTGCCGCTGTTTGCTCAAAATTATTGATCCATGAAACAGCTTTCTTTACCCCATTTTTAACCTGCTTGCTGATACTCATTTTTTCACGTCCAAGAAGGGTGCAAACATAATTGACTGCACTATTAATTAGAATCAATAAATCATAGCCATATCCACCCAATTTTGCTAATAATTTAGCACTTCCTTTGGTTGTTCTATCAAACACATCCCCGTGAAATACCCAATTTTTTTCACCGTTGATTTCAAATACAATTTTATCGGTCAATTGTATGTTTCCCATTTCAAAATGACCATACTTTCTTAAAGCTTCGTCGTGATTACCAGTAATATAGACCACTCTAGTGCCTTTACTGGCCATGCTAAAAATACGTTTGATCACCGCCATATGACTTGCTGGAAAGTAGCGTTTGTTAAACTGCCAGATATCAATGATATCGCCGTTTAAAATAAGGGTCTTGGGCTCAATGCTTTTTAAATAATTAAGTAATTCATGTGCCTGGCAACCAAATGTGCCTAAATGAATATCACTAATTACACATACATCCAATGGGCGTTTGTTCATGATGGCTTGTTTATGCAAAATACGTTGATATCCCTATGCAAATTGTGTGGGTATTATTATCTATATATTAACTTTTTGTTAAGCAAGTACATGAAAAATACATATATTGTAGATTTACCAACTATAAATCAAGTCTTTATGAAACAAAAGCACATTCCTAGAGATATTAGCTGGCTCAGTTTTAATGCTAGGGTATTACAGGAGGCAAACGATATTACTGTCCCATTACAAGAAAGAATAAGGTTCTTAGGTATCTTCTCCAATAATTTAGACGAGTTTTTTAGAGTACGCGTTGCGACATTAAAAAGAATGGTGGAATTGATAGATAAGAAAAAGGGGGTAAATATTGATTTAATTGCATCGCCGCAAGTCATCTTAGATGAAATTCAAAGCGTCGTTTTAAGACAGCAAAATGAATTCAACCGAATCTGGCAAAATATCTTAAAAGAGTTAAAGGCGAACAAAATCTTAATAGTTGATAACAAGCAATTGAATGCAGAACAAAAGGAATTTGTAAAAACCTATTTTGACAACGAAGTGCGTCATGATATCATCCCTTTAATGATTGAGAATCTACCTCAGTTACCTTATTTAAGAGACAAGAGTTTGTATTTAGCAATTGTGATGGGTAATAAGAACGATGCTTACCAGCAAAAATTTGCCTTAATCGAAGTGCCGTCTAGGTCTGTGGGCAGATTCATCATTTTGCCATCTAAAGCTGGATTTACAACCATTATGCTATTGGAAGATTTAATTGAATTTAACCTACCAATCATATTCTCTCATTTTAAATTCAATCAGTTTGATGCGCATGTATTTAAAATTACAAAAGATGCAGAGATCGATTTAGACCAGGAAGTAGGTTTGAATTTTATTGATAAAATTTCAAAAGGGATTAAAAACAGAAGAAAAGGAAAGCCAGTAAGATTTGTATATGAGAAGGATATGAATCCAGAAATGCTAGA
The DNA here is from genome assembly GCA_044353005.1 of Sediminibacterium sp. Lineage (GTDB taxonomy): Bacteria > Bacteroidota > Bacteroidia > Chitinophagales > Chitinophagaceae > Sediminibacterium. Next base: position 3,482 of record JBILCS010000083.1, read on the forward strand.
ATTTTTGATTAAGAAATTAGGTTTGAACCGAAAGAGTAGTATTATCCCAGGAGGTCATATCCATAATTTCAGGCATTTTATGGATTTCCCTAATGTCATAAAAGAGCCCAATTACAATCGTCCAAGGCCATTTATCCATCCTGCGTTTAAGAAAAAGGTGATGGTTTTTGATTTGATCATGCAAAAGGATATCATGTTGCATTTCCCCTACCACGCCTACGATCCTGTAATAGACATGCTACGTGAAGCCGCGATGGACGATACCGTGATCTCCATCAAAATCACGGCCTATCGATTAGCATCCAACTCAAAAGTGATCAATGCATTGATCAATGCTGCTAGAAATGGTAAGAAGGTGACCGTCTTTTTAGAATTGAAAGCAAGATTTGATGAAGAGGCAAATTTAGAGTGGAAAACCATCATGGAGGAGGAAGGTATTACCGTGCTTGTAGGAATTCCGAATATGAAAGTGCATGCAAAACTATGTGTGATTCAGAAAAGGGTGAAAAATAAGCTTGTACAGTATGGATTTATTAGCACTGGGAATTTAAATGAGAAAACTGCAAAAATATACGCGGATCATTGTTTGATGACCAAGAATGTTACTTTAATGAACGAGGCAAACAGAATTTTTAACTATTTAGAAAATTGGCAATTAGGTGATAAGCCAATTGTTAAAATGAGGAATTTGCTGATTTCACCAATTAATATGCGTTCTGGATTATTGGACTTGATCGAAAAAGAGATTCAAATTGCAAAAAAAGGTTATGTCGCTTCCATCACAGTCAAATTAAATTCATTGACTGATACCATTCTGTTAGACGCTTTATATAAAGCAGTTAAGGCTGGTGTAAAAGTGAATTTGATCATTAGAGGCATACTAACACTTAAGAGTGTGAATGAAAAAAATGCAGGCAAAATCAATTCAATCAGTATTGTAGACCAGTATTTAGAACACGCAAGGGTGATTATTTTTAATAATAAAGGCAACCAAAAAGTATTTATCTCTAGTGCAGATTGGATGGTTAGGAATTTGGACCATAGAATCGAAGTTGCGGTTCCAATTGTAGATCCAGTCATAAAAAAAGAATTAATTGATATGATTCATATTCAATTAAAAGACAACCAGAAAGCAAGAATCTTAGATATAGATTTAAGTAATAAATATGTACCTTCGGAAAAAGCAACTCGTTTTAAATCACAGGAGGAGACGTACAAATTTTTAAAAGGTAAAAGATAACATACATTGATTTTAGGAGCAATTGATATTGGCAGCAACGCTGCAAGGTTACTTATTTGCGAAGTCGTTAAGTATGGAAATGAAACAGAATTTAATAAATTAAATCTAATCCGTATTCCTCTTAGACTTGGATTTGACGTATTTGAAAAAGGCTATATTGGATTCAGAAAAAAGAAAATGCTCTTAAATACAATTAATGCATTTAGTGCCTTAATGAAAGTGTATGAAGTGGATCATTATATTGCTTGTGCAACGAGTGCAATGAGAGATGCTAGCAATTCAAAAGAAATCATCAAAGAAATTAGGGTTGAAACAGGCGTAAAAGTAGAAGTCATATCAGGTGATTTAGAAGCTGAAATCATTTATGAAAATCATATTGCAGAACTATTAGACGCTAATAAGAGCTATTTATACATTGACGTTGGTGGTGGCAGTACAGAAGTGACGCTTTTTCATAAGTCTGCAGTTGCATTTCAAAAATCTTTCAATATCGGCACTGTTCGTATTTTAACAAACAAAGTAGATGATGCTGTTTGGGAAGATCTCAAGCAAACTTTAAAAGAAATTGGGAGAACCTATCCTAAAATGATTGCTATTGGGTCTGGTGGAAATATTAATAAAATATACTCCATGATTAATTCAAAAAATCTAAAGAGTATTCCTATTGAGGTGATCAGAGAATTCCATAGAGTTTTAGAACCAATGACTGTAGAAGAAAGAATGCACACTTATCTTTTAAAAAGAGATAGAGCAGATGTAATTGTTCCTGCATTGAACATATATGCATATACCATGAAATGGGCCAATATAGATGAAATTCATGTTCCAAAAATTGGCTTGGCCGACGGCTTAATCAATCACTTGTACGAGCAAGTGAAATAATTTTGCTTCAGAATCATTTACAGCAACAAGATATATGAACTGTGTAACTACAAAGATTTAAAAGATTGGATCATCTCCATGGCTGTTACTGCAAATTCTTGACCTTTATTCATCTTATCAATTGCCGCTCTTTCATAAGCCAAAGCTTCATTCTGAGTGGTTAAAATACCAAAAATAACAGGTGTTGTTTTTGTTGCTGCAATGGTTGAAAAGCCTTGGGTAACGTATTGACAAACATATTCGTAATGGTCTGTATCCCCTTTTATAATTGCACCAATCACCACCACACAATCGTATTGATTTGTTTCAATAACACGATTGGCAAATACCACAGTTTCAATAGCGCCAGCGCATTCAAAGACTTTATATGCTTGGTTTTTAGCATCCAATTCATCGGTGCATCCAGCTAGTAATAAATCTGTGATAGTTGCATTGAAATTTGCTTTGATAATGGCGATCATACTATAGGGTAATTTTATGATTGGCAATAGTTGCCTTGTCTTGTAAATATTTTTTATTTTCCTCTGTTACAAATGGAGGCACTATAATTTGTTCAAATTGAAATCCTGCATTTTGAATGGCTTCTATTTTATCTGGATTGTTCGTGATAAATGAAAAATTATTTACACGCAAGTGCTTTAGAATCGCAATGGCGTCTTGGTAATTTCTATCATCCACTGGAAGTCCTAAACTTAGATTTGCTTGGAAGGTATTTTCACCTTGATCCTGCAAATCATAAGCTGCAATTTTTTGACCAATGCCAATACCTCTACCTTCTTGTCCTTTTAAATAAATTAAGAACCCATGTTTATTTCTAGCGATCTGTTCTAAAGCATTATTTAATTGGGCTTTGCAGTCACAACGCACACTTCCAAAAACATCACCAGTTAAGCATTCACTATGAAAACGTACGATTGGCTTATTGGATAATTCAGTATCCATTAATAACACAATATGTGATTCATTCGTGCTACTATTTTGAAAAACCAATGATTTAAATAATCCAAATTCAGTTGGTAGTTGCGCTTCTGAAATAAGTTCTATGCTTGCGGCAGAAATTTCAGATGATTGATGCTGATCAAAATTTTGTTCGACTGTATTTAATTTTAAATCCTTCGCTAGTGTTTTTCTGTATTCAATCAGCTGTTCAATGCTGATCATTTTTAGTTGATGTGTTTTTGCAAATTCAACTAAGCCATTTCTCCTTAGCATATCTCCATCCTCGTCCATGATTTCGCAGATAATTGCAGCAGGTGCTAAATCATTGATTAAACATAAATCCACAGCAGCCTCAGTATGCCCTTTTCTAACCAACAAGCCACCCTCCTTTGCTACCACCGGAAATAAGTGTCCAGGTTTAATAAAATCAGACGGCTTAGCAATGGGATTCACTACTTGACGCGCAGTAATGGCCCTTTCTTTTGCAGAAATGCCTGTCGTGATACCCAATGCAGGAATTGCATCTATAGAATCATAAAAAGCAGTATGAAAAGGATCTGCGTGGTTGGTATTGACTGGTGCAATCCCAATTTGCTTTGCAATGGTTTGATGCATCGCAATGCATAACAAGCCTCTTGCATATTTTGCGCAAAAATTAATTTTTTCTTGCGTAGCAAAGCTTGCAGGGAAAACAATATCCCCTTCGTTTTCTCTGTCTTCGTCGTCTACCAATATAATTGGTTCCCCTGATTTAAAAGCATTTAAAGCTTCCTGCACATGATCAAACATTACACATTTCTTTTTAGAAGTAACTGTTCTGTATATTTTGCTAA
>JBILCS010000084.1:0-7171 GCA_044353005.1 Sediminibacterium sp.
CCGTAAATTACAGCTGGCACGTTTTCTTGAGAGCGGATTTGGCGGGCGGCTTTTTTGCCAGACTCGGTCCTCAAGTGTCCTTCGATTGTAATTGTCTTCATGGTTTAAAATTTAAATATGGACGGCAAAGGTAATGAAATAAAAAGAAGCAACCAAAGTTGCTCCTAATTATTTATATTCTATTGAAAATCAGTCTATTACTGATTTCTAGCCTTCAATTGTGAATGCACAAATAGGCTGGTAATACTCTTATTTTCATAGGCATTGCGAATAGCGATAGCAAACAAGTCGGCTACGGTCAATACCTTGATTTTACTTGATTCAGATTTCAAAGGGATGGTATCGCAAACCACCAGTTCTTCTAAAACAGAGCTGTCGATGTTCTCGTAGGCTTTGCCACTTAAAACTGGATGGGTAATCAATGCACGAACCGTTCTTGCGCCTTTCTCTTTTAATAAGGCAGCTGCTTTGACTAAAGTCCCTCCAGTGTCACAGATATCATCTATGATCACAATGTCCTTTCCAGTCACATCTCCAATCACCACCATACTTGCAATCTCATTGGCACGTTTTCTGTGCTTATCACAGATCACCATTTCTGCATTAAAATAATTAGCTACTTCACGCACACGATTGGTACTTCCTACATCCGGTGCAGCAAAAGCTAGGTTCTGTAAATTAAGGGACTCTATATAAGGGATGAAAATTGCTGAACTATCTAAGTGGTCTACTGGCACATCAAAGAAGCCTTGAATTTGTGCAGCGTGAAGGTCCATTGTGATCACCCTGTTCGCGCCTGCTGCTTCTAATAAGGTAGCAATTAATTTTGCACCAATCGCCACACGGGGTTTGTCTTTACGATCTTGTCTAGCAAAACCATAATAAGGAACGACTGCAATGATTTTATAAGCGCTCGCTCTTTTAGCAGCATCAATCATCATCAATAATTCCATTAAATTATCGGTTGGTGCATAAGTGCTTTGAACTAAAAAAACATAATCCCCTCTGATACTTTCCAAAAAGATAGGCTGGAATTCACCGTCGCTAAATTTTTGGATATTTATTTTACCAATGGGGGCGCCAAAACGTTGTGCAATTTTTTCGGCAAGTGCCTGCGAGCCGTTGCCCGCGAATATTTTAACTGAAGGATTCATAAGGGTAAAATGTGCTTCAAAGGTATTGATATCGTGCACATTTTTTTGGCTATTCTGCAGCAAATTTTCAACAAAAAGTCAAGTTATGCACAACTGCCTGCAAGAAGCCGGTATTTGTACGCAGAATTAGCAGTTCTATAAAAAATATATTTGAACAAAATTGTTTATGCAAGCCAGCAATATCCGTTTTTGGGCAGAAGAGGATCAACCCATCTATAAATTTAGTACCAAGGGCGCCGACCATTTAAGCGATGTAGAATTATTAGCCATTTTAATTCAACATGGCACAGCTACACAAAATGCCATTGAATTAGCTAGAAGCTTACTAGCTACCACAGACAATAGCTTGAAAAAATTTGCTGCATATAGTGTGCGCGATATCGTGAATCTAAAAATTAAAGGGATTGGAAAGATCAAAGCAGTGCGGATCTTAGCCGCTATAGAACTTGGTTCCAGAAGGATTGATTTAATGGACAAACAAGCCACCATTCATCATAGCCGTGATGTGGCCATGCACCTTAAGAATAAATTGCAGTTTGAACAACGTGAAGTATTTATGTTGCTCTTATTGAATCAAGCAAATAAAATAATCCACGAGGCCGTATTAAGTGAGGGTGGTATCACAGGCACGGTGGCCGATCCAAGAATTATTTTTAAACTGGTGATTAGTCACGGCGCCACAGGATTCATCATCTGCCACAATCATCCAAGTGGGCAATTAAAACCCAGCAGAATGGATGATACCCTGACAGAAAAAATCAAGAAAGGGGCTGCACTTTTTGACATTAAATTAATTGACCATTTAATCGTCAGCTCAGAGGGCTATTATAGCTATGCAGAACAGCATCCTAATTGGTAGACCCTCTTTAAAAACTAGGCCTGAGCAGTTGGACCGCCAAAATTCATTGGGATCTCTATTTGCTCCATATCTCCTATTGGACCATGCGCAGCTTCATATCTTTCAATGTTTTCAACCATGGCTTTCATAAAACGCTTGGCATGCATCGGTGTTAAAATCACACGAGACTTTACTTTGCTCTTAGGGGTGCCTGGCATCACATTTACAAAATCAATCACAAACTCAGCATTGCTATGCGTAATAATCGCCAAGTTGGCATAAGTACCTTCGGCAATCTCTTCTGAGATTTCGATATTTAAAGGTTGGTTCGGGTTTTGTTCCATAATCTAAATTAAGAGTCCAAAGATACGAGGGAACGAATCTTAAAAAGAACTAAATTTGCGCCATGTTAGTATTAGACGGAAAAATAGCCTCAGCGGCAGTCAAGGCAAGCTTATTAGAACAAACTACAGCATTAAAGGCTGCGGGTAAAAGAACGCCCCATTTAGCAGCTATTTTAGTGGGCAACAATGGTGCAAGCGAAACTTATGTAGCAAGTAAAGTAAGAAACTGCGAAGAGACCGGATTTGGTTCTTCCCTTTTCCGTTTTGAAGATACAGTGACAGAGGCTGAATTATTAGCGCAGATTGAAGCATTGAATAGCAACGAAAATGTAGATGGTATTTTAGTACAATTGCCTCTTCCTAAACATATTGACGACGCAAAAGTGATTGAGGCGATTGATTCTAAAAAAGATGTGGATGGATTTCATCCGTCCAATGTCGGTAGACTAGTACAAGGACTCAATACATTTATTCCAGCAACGCCATATGGTGTGCTACTAATGTTCGAACATTTTAAAATTGAAACAAAAGGTAAACGTGCTGTGGTGATTGGAAGGAGTAATATTGTAGGTAGACCCATGAGTATTTTATTAAGCTCAGACCATCCACAAGGAAATTGTACAGTGACTTGTTGTCATCGATATACTCCAAAAGAAGACTTGATTGAAATCTGTTCCAAAGCAGACATCTTAGTTGTAGCGGTGGGTATGCCTGATTTTATAGACGCGAGTATGATTAAGCCAGGCGCAGTGATCATTGACGTTGGTATCACTAGAGTTACAGATGCCACTGCAGCAAAAGGTTTTAGAATTAAGGGAGATGTAAATTATGCATCTGCCATTACAGTCGCATCTGCAGTCACTCCTGTTCCAGGTGGGGTTGGTTTAATGACCATCGCAGGCTTATTAAAAAATACAATGAAAGCCTACCAAGGTTCATAAATCATTTAAATCAATACATTGAGCAACGCATCCTCTTATCCAGTAATGGAACTTTTTTATTCTTTACAAGGTGAAGGTTATCATCAGGGCAAAGCTGCTTTTTTTATTCGCTTAGCTGGATGTGATGTGGGATGTGTTTGGTGTGATGTAAAAGATAGTTGGGATGCGAGTAAGCATCCGGTTTTATCTATAGAAGAAATTGTAGCTGCTGCACTCGCGCATCCAAGTCGTATTGCAATTATAACTGGCGGCGAACCCTTATTACATCAATTAGACCCTTTAACGACTGCGCTAAAAGTGGCAGGATTTCAGACACATATTGAAACTTCGGGATCCAGCCCTATGAGTGGCTCCTGGGATTGGGTTTGTTTGTCACCAAAAAAATTTAAAGCTCCTTTGAATGAGTCTGTAAAAGCTGCGGACGAATTAAAAGTGGTTGTTTTTAACAAATCTGATTTAGACTGGGCCAATTCCTTTGTGAACGATGTTCATTCGGATTGCAAAAAATACCTACAACCAGAGTGGGAGAAGTCTGACGCCATGACGCCATTGGTGATTGAATACATTAAGTCCAACCCAAGCTGGGAATTAAGCGCGCAATTACATAAGTATATTCAAGTTCCTTAATTCATTTAAGTACTTATCCTATCTTTATTATAGATGCATTTTCTACTACGATACCAAAAAGGTTTTGCACTTTTAATTTGTTGCCTATTATGTAGCAGCCATGTTATATTGGGGCAGACCAAACAAGCTTTACAAAACTATGAAGCTGGGATAAATGCATTGAATAAGAATGAAGTCCAAAAAGCCATTCAATTTTTTACGCTTGCAGCTTCAAAAGACAGTCAATATCTAGATCCTGCTATAGCTTTGTTTCAGGTATCCCATGATCAAAAAGATTTTCAAAAAGCCAGTCAATATTATTTTCAAATTAAAAAAATAGATAGTGCTGCAGCTGTTCCATTTTTAGTAAAACAAGGCATTGCACTAGCTAGTCTTGGAAGGTACGATGCTGCTTATCAATTACTAGCACCTTATTTTAGCAACAATAGTTTACCAGCTTATTTAAAGGAAAAAGCAACTGCATTGTACGCAGTTTGCCAATTTGCTATTGCAGAAAAAATGGCGCCCGAAATTAGCATCCAAAATATGGGTGACAGTATCAACTCCCCTGCTTCTGAGTATTTTCCTACTGTGAGTATTCAAGATAGTTTGTTTTTATTTATGCGCAGATTGAATTTAAGCAGAGAAGATTTTTACACAAGCAGTATGGGTATGAACGGATTTTCCGCTGCCATTCCATTATCAGACACTTTAAATTTTGCGGCAAAAAAAGGGAGTATGAGTTTGAGTGCCGACCTGCAAACATTATACTACGCTGCAGATTATGCAGAACAAGGTTACGGGCGATATGATATTTATAAAGTGCAACGCAGCCCATGGGGATGGTCTAAGCCAAAAAATTTAGGTCAAAAAATTAATAGTGATTTTTGGGATAGTGCCCCAAGTATTGCACCCGACGGCAACGCTATTTATTTTGCCAGCAACCGCCCCGACGGCTATGGCGGTATTGATATTTATGTTTCTTTTAAAAATGAAAAAGGCTATTGGGAAGAAGCCATCAACCTTGGACCATCCATCAATACAAAAGGTGACGACCAAACCCCATTCATCCATGCCGATAATCAGAGTTTATATTTTTCGAGCAATGGGCGCGCCGGATTCGGTGGCTCAGATATTTATGTATCAAGAAAAAAAATTGATGGCAACTGGACCACACCCATCAATCTTGGATATCCTATCAATACTTATGACAATGAAGGTAGTATTGCTGTTGCAAGCAATGGTGCCACTGCGTATATCGCTAGTGATAGATCCGATAGTAGAGGCGAATTGGATATTTATAAAATCACTTTAGCCGAAAACACAAGAGCCTTTAAAACTTGGTATATCAAAGGGCGAATTATAGATGCGAAAACAAAAAAATCCCTTGCTGCTGAATTGCAAATAGTTGATCCTGCGTCTGGTTATCCAATGATGGAAATGCAAATTGACAGCATGGGTCAATTTTTATTGGCCCTGCCTTATTTTGACAGCCTAGGCTTAAAAATTAATAGTCCAGACCATGATTATTTGAGCAGCATCCTACCAATAGAAAGCTTAAAAAACATGGCCGGAAAAACATTTGATTTTGCATTGACCCCAATTGAAAAAGAGTTTACAAAAACATTTAACCAAGTGTATTTTGAAAGTAATGCTGCTATTTTACAAGCGATATCTAGTGTTGAGTTAGATGCATTGGTGAATTATTTAAAAAATACATTGAATGCTCAAATTTTAATAGAAGGTCATACAGATAATACAGGTACAGCAGCACAAAATAATTTACTTTCTTTACAAAGAGCCAACGCCATTGGGGATTACTTGCAACAAAAAGGCATTGCGGCGAATCGCATACAGCGCAAGGGATTGGGGTCAACTATGCCAATTGCAGATAACAATACTGCAGCTGGCAGGGCTAAAAATAGAAGAACCAGTTTTACCATTACGCTTAAGTAAAATCAAGCTTACATAATTGTATCCCTATCGCGCATTGAATTATATATAAATAACTTTTTTGAATTTAATTCGCGTATTAATACTTGAATTTCGAATTGTACAATTTCGGATTTTCAAGTAATGAATCCATCCCTTTTATATGCCATTGCTTTCTCACAATTACAGGGCATCAATCTATATGAACGAAAAAAATTAATCCATGTATTTGGCTCTGCCATGTCTATTTACAATGCCTGTAAACAAGGAGGGAAAGCTTTGATGGAGCTTGAATTAAAATCTATCGAAAGCCTCCTATCCCCCTGGCCTTTAAAAGCAGCCTCAGAAGAACTCTCCACCATCAAAAGATTGAATATTGAAACAACATGCTTAGAAGACGCAGCTTATCCAAATAGATTGATACAATGTGAAGACGCACCCACTGTCTTATTTTCAAAAGGATCAAAAAAATGGAACCTTCCTTTTTTAATAAGTATTGTTGGCACACGCAACCACACGCTCTATGCGGATAAAGTAATTCAAGAACTACTCGAAGGCATTCAACATTTAAATTTGGGTGTGGTGAGTGGTTTGGCATTGGGTATTGACGGCATGGTGCATGAAAAATCCTGTCAATTAAAAATCCCAAATTGGGGCGTGATAGCAACTGGATTGGATAGCATCTACCCAGCACAACATCAACGCTTAGCAAATAAAATGTTGGATCACGGTGGGATCCTTTCAGAAAACACCAGCAATACCCCACCACTTCCTTATCAATTTCCAAAACGCAATCGCATTGTGGCAGGCATGACCGATGCCACCATCGTGATTGAATCTCAAGTGCAGGGCGGAAGTATGATTACGGCCGGACTTGCAAGAGGCTATAATAGAGAGGTTTTTGCAGTGCCGGGCAAGATTACGGACCAAAAAAGTTCGGGCTGCCTCGCACTCGTTCGGTCCAATACGGCTCAATTATACCAAAACCCCACCCAATTATTAGAAAGCCTGGGTTGGGCAGTTTCTGATACCAATACCCCTATCCAAAAGCCATTGCCCTTTGACATAAGCCCTATTTGCCAAGAAATTTTAGCCACTATTGCCAAGCAAAGCCCCATCCACCAGGATCAGCTCGCCAATCTATTCAATCTCAATATAGGCTTGCTTTCCACGCATTTATTAACCCTCGAATTAAATGGCCTTGTCCTCCCCCATGGAGGGGCATTCTATAGCATCCGCTAAAAAAGGATTTTGCCCAAATATGGGCTTGCCCTATCTTTGCCTATGGCAACAAGAAATTCTACCTCCCGCATTTTTGGACAAGGCTTGACATTTGATGATGTACTACTTATGCCT
>JBILCS010000085.1:0-7094 GCA_044353005.1 Sediminibacterium sp.
ATGCTGCAAATAAAATCTTACTACTACAAGAAAAAATACCTTGATAGGATTTTGGAAGATTTCCATCATTAATGTAATATTGCAGCCCGCCGAGCACTCAGGTGTAAATTGCCCAGATGGCGGAATTGGTAGACGCGCTAGACTCAAAATCTGGTTATCGCAAGGTAGTGCAGGTTCGATTCCTGTTCTGGGCACAAACCCTGTCACGAAAGTGACAGGGTTTTTTAATGCGAAACAACGTCGGGAGCTCGCTCACGTAAGTTGACGAGCATTAAAAAACCCAACGACATGCGACGCATTTTGTTGAAAGGGTTTGAGTACGCCCGCCTATTAGGAAGACGTTTTGAGCCTAGCGAAAAACGGCAGTCCTGCTTTAAAGACTTAGCCGGCAGTCCTGAAAAGAGTTGAAAGGGTTTGAGTACGCCCGCCTATTAGGAAGACGTTTTGAGCCTAGCGAAAAACGGCAGTCCTGAAAAAGGGTTGAAATGCTTTTGGTAACCAACTGCAAATCATACTACAATCTTTTTTATCTTTAAGTGTGAAAGAAAGTCAATTAAAAAGATTTTTATAGATTATTAAAAAAATCAAAATTTATTTAATAAGAGATCTCCTTAACTAAAAGTTGGCCTGCAACCCTAAGGGATCCTGTTTTATTTTTATACTCAACCTCAATTTCTTGCCTTCCAAAATTAAACATTTGTATTTTCTCAGGGTCATTGATATCTTGATTACTAGAATAAATTATACCATTACCAGTACTTAGTAATCCTTTTAAATAAAATTCTCTATTAATTATATTAATTTCCTCCATGGTTGGAATTCTAGAACCATATCCCATATTATACGCCAGAGATTGTCCGTATTTTGATAAAACCTCGTAGTTTGTATAACCAATATTTGTAGAAGAAAAATATATCTTAAATTTTTTGTTAATAGCATCTACGTAAAATATACGTGGTTTTTCTCGATCAGGCAGAGCTGTCAACAACTCGATACTTCTCCCATAAAAGTCTCCCACCTTTGGTAAAGAATAATTTTTATTATTTAATATATATTCTTGTGCAGCAAGTCTAGCAATACCTTGTGTTGGATCAAGCAAAGAAAAATAGCGTGTATTCGTAGCCCAATGATAGGCGTAATTTGTAAACTGGATGCCATATTTATGTTCATTTAAAAAAGACTTCGTTGTATAATCTTGTAAAATTTCAAATTTTGTTCCACCGTATTTCATTGCAGAATCTGATAAACTAAGCCAATATTTATCAGATAATTGATTGAGAATATAACATCTTTCTTCTCCAATTTTTTCTAAATATGTCTGATTAATAAGACTGTTAAAATTTTCATATTTGATATCTTTTAAGGCCATTTTTTCTATAATATAATTAGGTTTATTTAAAATATTTGAATATTGATAATCTCCTTCTCTTAGTTGATAAACTTTAGTAATGATTCCCCCATTATAAAATTGACCAATATTTGGAGTATATGGTTTTGATTCAAATAATGCAGTGATATTCTTATCAGAATCAATAGTTAATGAAACTGGATTTTCAGAACCTTTTAGATCGCCTTGCCATTCTTTAAATAGATATCCATCAAACGGTATTGCTTGTAATTCTACTTTTTGTCCTTTTGATAATAATCCTAAAGAAGGTGTTATTGTTATAGTTCCACTATTTATTGGGCTTACATTTGAATTAATCTTTAAATTAATACCCTGTGTTGAAGTGCCCTTAGAGCATGAAAATAAAAATATAGAGGATAAAAAAATTATGGTAATAAACTTATTCATTTTATTTAAATTTTAGATAAATTAAAAAAAATCTATATGTAAAAATATATTTTTTTTTACATATAGTGTATATCATCAAATAAACTAACGTTTTCATTGTATATAGGGCTTCTGGAACTCCTAATTTTATTAATTTTACCTTATTTACTATAAACTCAGGCTTTTGAAACATTTCAATAGAAATATGCTTAGTTTCTAATTGATTAAAAAACCCAACAAAATGCTGCGCATTTTGTTGAAAGGGTTTGAGTACGCCCGCCTATTAGGAAGACGTTTTGAGCCTAGCGAAAAACGGCAGTCCTGCTTTAAAGGCGTAGCCGGCAGTCCTGTAAATAGGTTTGATTAAACTTAATTATCTTTAACCATGACAATTCCTCAACTCTTACTAACCCTATTAATCATATGGGGCATCCCAAGCACTTATTTTAGAAGTAAGTTTAGAAAAATTGTATACCAAACAGACGATTGGAAAATAAACATCAAACCCCTTTTCAAAAAAGAGATCATTGGTTTATTCACTAACATGTATCCCGAAAATCAAGACTACCTTAAAACAAGAAATCAATACAGAATCTATTTATTGATTTATTTAATAATTTTCATCTTGTATCAATATTTCAAAAAGTAATTATGAAGCAACCCATACTCAATCTCCTATTTTCATTTTTAGCTTTTGCCATTGGATATGGTATCGCCCTATTAACTGGACTAGAATTAATAAAAGAAGCAATACTGATTGCGTATTTGATACAATGGATTGCCTTTATCCCTGCCTATATTTTTCAAACTGAAAAATTTTATGACTTAACAGGAAGTATTACCTACTTAACCGTGGTAAGTTATGTCAGCTATCATAGTTATGCTTCAATGAATGTAAATATCGCTAGTATTGTATTGGCGGCTTGCATCCTTTTGTGGACAATCCGTTTAGGCAGTTTCTTATTTACTAGAATACATAGAGCAGGAGAAGATAAAAGATTTAAACTCATCAAACCCTCACCCACAAGGTTCTTCATGACATGGACTTTACAAGGTATGTGGGTGTCAATCTGTTCTATGTGTGCCTTAACAGCCATTGCAAGTAACAACGGAGTGATACTGAATGGACTATTTTATATTGGCTTACTTGTCTTTATAATTGGTTTTGTAGTCGAGATCATTGCCGATATGCAAAAGTCTGAATTCCGTAAAGACCCTGCGAATAAGGATCAATTTATTCAACATGGGCTTTGGGCTTACTCAAGACATCCCAACTATTTTGGAGAAATCACTTTATGGTTAGGGATTGCCATCATGTCTTTTTCATCATTAACAGGTGGACAGTATAGCACGTTAATCTCTCCAATATTTACCTATTTATTACTAGTGTATGTAAGTGGCGTTAGACTATTAGAAATTTCAGGAATGGAAAAATGGGGACATACAGAAAAGTATCAAGCGTATATCAACACCACGCCTTCCCTATTTCCCTTTACTAACCCAAAGCGCCCAGACAATAAATAGTGGCTGGAATACCAATAACCTAACCCAACTAATCATTGGATTCATGGTGATACTGCCTAGCGAAAAACTACCTCGTTGTATAAAATAAATATGACTTGGTATAAAGGCAATCAACATTAGTACTATGCCCCAACCTGCATATTTTCTTGTCTGTGTAGGAACCAATAAAAGCGCTAGCCCAATTTCAAATATCCCAGATAATAGATTCAGTTCCACTGCCCAAGTAGCCAAATAAGGAGGGATCAATGGTATATAAAAGGCTGGATCTCTAAAATGATTATAACCGCCAAAAATATAGAATGCGATCATTCCATATAACATCAAACTTTTTACAATCACTTTAGTCCTATTTTCCATAAGTTTAAATTTTATCCCTACTTTATAAATTCAATGATTGCTGCTGCCACTAGATTAGGCGCTTCTTCCATTGGTATATGCCCCACTTTATCAAGAACCAATACGCGACTATCCTGAATATCTTGTTTGAATAAAGCGGCATTCTTATAAGAAATAAGTTGATCTTCTTTACCCCATATAATGAGTGTTGGTTGTGTAATCGTTTTAATCTTAGTCGCATCTGGTTTCATAGGATGCTGAAATAATTCCAATACTGCTCCCCTATTGCCTTCTCTTAATAATAGGTCGTGGTATTGTTGAACCATTTTTTCTGTCACTAAAGCCTTATTGTAAAAAGCATCCTCTAAACTTTTTCGAATTAAAGAGATAGGAGAGATATGTTTTAAGGCTTGATTTAAAACTGGTATAGCTGCTAATTTAAAACCTAAAGAACCTTTCTCGTCTTTTTTTGGATAACCAGAAGCATCTAGTAAAATTAATTGCTTTACCTTATTAGGACTAGCAATGGCGTAATTCCAAGCAATGCTTCCTCCCAATGAATTACCGGCTACAATACATTTGGTTACATTCAATTTTAATAGAAGTTCATCTATGAATTGATTGTAAAAATTAAAGTTATATTGATTTAAACGATTGGGGCCAGTAAGTCCAAATGCAGGCAAATCAAATCGGATGATTTTTTTATTGGTCTTTAATAAACTAGATAAGGTATCCCAGGTATGTAAAGAGGCTGATGTGCCATGGATGAATACAATGGGTAAAGAATCATCCGACTTGCCTTCAATAATATAATGCACTGGCATGCCATCGATATCGATGAATGCGGAATTTGATTTTTGGTATTTTTCCTTGAGTGCTGCTACTGGAATATCTGCATCACATGAAGACAATAAAAATACCCCAAATAAAAAAAAGGTACTTATTTTAAGGCTTTGAATCATACAATAAATGTAAGATTATTCTCCTACAATTTTGCTAGTGCTTCTGTATAAATAGGTATTGTAAATATGACGTCTAGCAAAACGGTCTGGGGTATCCGCATTCACTAATTTCACATAGATGGCTTTTGGGACACCATAGAATTCATATTCTGAACCGTCAGAAAATTCAACCCTTAGGATCTCAGATTTAAATTCAAAATCATTGATACTCGCCTCAGTCGTTGTTGCGATATAAGCATCCTTAGTGGCCTCATGCGTCTCGGCATGCACACTCACTAAAAAATGATATGAAGCGATTAATTTAGTTGACTTGACTTCGGCATCTTTTTTAGCCTCCTCATTGTCCTGGAACTTATCTGGGTGCCATTCCATCATGATCTTACGATACACTTTCTTTAAATCACTCAAAGTAGCTTTATCATCTACCCCTAAAATTGCCCTATGTCTTTCGATTCGCTTCATAAATTATGTATAATCAGCCGCAAAGCTACACTCAAATTAGGTACTAACAAAAAAAGCCCCCCATGAATGGAGGGCTTTAATCATTTTATTAAAGATGTAAATCTTACTTTACTTCCTCAAATTGTGCATCTTCTACTGTATCATTTGCAGCTGATCCACCTTCTTGAGCACCTGCATCAGGTCCAGCAGCATTTGCGCCGCCGTCTGCTTGTGCCTTGTAGATTTCTTCGCTTGCAGCAGTCCATGCAGCATTCATAGCTTCCAAAGCAGCATTCACTTGTGTGATATCTTGCGCTTGGTGTGCCACTTTTAATGTTTCTAAAGCTGATTCAATTGGCGCTTTTTTATCAGCAGGGATTTTTTCACCAAATTCCTTCAATTGTTTCTCAGTTTGGAAAATTAAGCTATCTGCTTCGTTCAATTTTTCTACTCTGTCTTTTTCTATTTTATCAGAAGCTTCGTTTGCTTTCGCCTCGGCTTTCATCTTTTCGATTTCTTCCTTCGTTAAACCACTACCCGCTTCGATTCTGATTTTTTGTTCTTTACCTGTTCCTTTATCTTTTGCACTTACGTTTAAGATACCGTTAGCGTCAATATCAAAAGTCACTTCAATCTGAGGTACACCTCTTGGAGCTGGTGGAATACCATCCAAGTTAAACATACCTAAGCTTTTATTTTGAGCAGCCATTGGACGCTCTCCTTGAATCACATGAATCTGAACACCAGGTTGGCTATCGCTCGCTGTTGAATAGATCTCTGTTTTCTTTGTAGGAATCGTTGTGTTAGATGCAATCATTGTTGTCATGACACCACCCATTGTTTCAATTCCTAAGTTCAAAGGTGTAACGTCTAATAACAATACATCTTTTACATCTCCAGTCAAAACACCACCTTGGATACCTGCACCAATTGCAACCACCTCATCTGGGTTTACTGAACGGTTAGGCTTCTTACCAAAGAATTTCTCAACTAGCTCTTGCACTTTTGGAATTCTAGAAGATCCACCTACTAAAATTACTTCGTCAATTTGAGAAGTCGTATAACCTGCATCTTTCAATGCAACTTCACATGGCTTCAAACAACGTGCAAATAAACTATCTGCAAGTGATTCAAATTTTGCTCTTGTTAATTTTAATACCAAGTGCTTTGGAACGCCGTCCACTGCAGTGATATAAGGTAAGTTGATTTCTGTTTCAGAAGAAGAACTCAATTCTACTTTTGCTTTTTCAGCCGCTTCTTTTAAACGTTGTAAAGCCATTGGATCTTTTCTTAAATCAATTGCTTCTTGATTTTTAAATTCATCCGCTAAGAAATCCATGATCACTTTATCAAAATCATCTCCACCTAAATGGGTATCACCATTGGTTGACTTTACTTCAAATACACCATCCCCTAAATCAAGGACAGAAATATCAAAAGTTCCACCACCTAAATCGAATACAGCAATTTTTTGCTCGATGTTCTTTTTATCTAAACCATAAGCTAATGCTGCTGCAGTTGGCTCATTCACAATTCTGCGAACGTTCAAACCTGCAATCTCACCAGCTTCTTTAGTGGCTTGTCTTTGTGCATCGTTAAAATAAGCAGGCACAGTAATTACTGCATCTGTTACTTCAGTACCTAAATAATCTTCTGCAGTTTTTTTCATCTTCTGTAAAACCATTGCAGAAATTTCTTGAGGTGTATACATACGATCTTCAATTTGAACACGTACTGTATCGTTGTCCCCTTTAACTACTTTATAACTAGCCAAGCTTAATTCACTTGATACTTCGTTGAAACGACGACCCATAAAACGCTTCACACTAGAGATGGTGTTTTCTGGATTCGTGATCGCTTGTCTTTTAGCTGGATCACCTACTTTACGCTCTCCATTTTTTAAGAACGCTACTACCGATGGCGTGGTTCTTCTACCCTCGTCATTCGCAATTACTACTGGCTCTCCGCCTTCCATAACTGATACGCAACTATTTGTGGTACCTAAGTCAATTCCTATAATTTTTCCCATAATGATTGATTTTCAATGATTAATTCAC
>JBILCS010000001.1:0-75832 GCA_044353005.1 Sediminibacterium sp.
CATATTAGTTATTTCGAGGTTCAAAGATAACCCATAAAAAATTGTTTTTTTATGCAAAACTGCTTTACTTTGTGGTAGAAACGAGCAAACGCTCAGATACTATTTTTCGCGCTTCTTTTATTACCGGTCAAATCTTGGCCAAATTCAACTAGATTTTTTCAAACATTCCCCGATCTCTATTCGATTTTAAAAAACCCTTCATTTACAGTGCAAGAAAAAGACGACAAACCAAAGAGCCGACGCAAGACTACTGCTGCGCCTGCTCCAACAGCAAAAGCAGATGCGTCTGCATCTAAACCAGTTAGCAAGCCAATTGCAAAAAAAACAGCAACCCCAGAAGAAGATCCAAGACGTAGAACTGCCGCTCCAGTAAAAGCGGAAAAAGACCATACCGAAGACGATAAGGCTTCTAAAATAGCTGCTGCTTTATTTGGAGACGAGTCTGCTGCAAGCCAAGCGCCTGCAACAGCAGAAAATCCCGAAGTAGCCGCAACACCTCAGGGTGACCAAACGGGCCAAGACGCAGAAGCTGGTCAATCCAATCAACATCAACAAGGTGGCGATCCCCGTGGACAAAGAGGCCCCGGTCAAGGACAACACCAACACCAAAACAGACATCTACCTAAAAAAGAACCTGTATTCAATGTAGAATTTGACGGCGCCATCGCTTCAGAAGGTGTCTTAGAAATGATGCCTGATGGATATGGCTTTTTAAGAAGTTCTGATTATAATTATTTGTCTTCTCCAGATGACGTATATGTTTCTCCTTCACAAATAAAATTATTTGGATTAAAAACAGGAGATACGGTTCAAGGAACGGTGCGTCCTCCAAAAGAAGGAGAGAAGTATTTTGCTTTAACGAAAGTGGATTTTGTCAATGGTAAAAAACCAGACGAAATTCGTGATCGTATTCCTTTTGATTATTTAACGCCTTTGTTCCCGTTCCAGAAATTAAATTTATATACCACGGCTAATAATTATAGTACGCGTATCATGGATTTATTTACACCTATTGGAAAGGGTCAACGTGGATTATTGGTTGCACAACCAAAAGTGGGTAAGACCATGTTGTTGAAAGAAATTGCCAACGCGATTGCTGCTAATCACCCAGAATGTTATTTGATGGTGGTTTTAGTAGATGAGCGTCCAGAGGAAGTAACCGATGTAGAGCGTTCTGTAAAAGCAGAAGTGATTGCATCTACATTTGATGAGCCTGCAGAAAAACACGTTAAAGTGTCTACCATGGCTTTACAAAAAGCAAAGCGTTTAGTAGAGTGTGGGCATGATGTAGTAATATTACTAGATTCAATTACACGTTTAGCGCGTGCACACAATACCGTAGCACCAAGCTCTGGTAAAGTATTATCCGGTGGTGTGGAAGCCAACGCAATGCAAAAACCAAAACAATTTTTTGGTGCTGCACGTAAAATTGAAAACGGCGGATCATTGACCATCATTGCAACTGCACTTGTAGATACCGGTTCTAAAATGGACGAAGTTATTTTTGAAGAATTCAAAGGAACAGGTAATATGGAATTGGTATTAGATCGTCGTTTAGCGAACAAACGTATCTTCCCTGCGATTGATTTAACAGGATCAAGCACGCGTCGTGATGATTTATTATTAGACAAAGATGTATTACAAAGAATGAATATCCTTCGTTTGTTCTTGAATGATATGAACACTGACGAAGCAATGAACGAATTATTAAAACGCATGCGCGGCACCTTAGACAACGAAGAGTTTTTAGCTAGCATGAACAGATAGTTATTATAAAAAAGCCCTTCAAAAAATGTAAGGGCTTTTTTATTTATACTCTTATGATTTTTTCGACAGCCCCCATAAACGAGGCTGTCGATTTTTTTTACGACGTCTTTTCATCTAAATAATACTATGGAAAAGAAGCGATTACCTAATGCGCTTCTAACCAATTTTTTCCTTGTCCAATCTCTGCTTCTACTGGAACCCCATTTGGTAATTCCATTGCAGTGGTCATACAAGCTAAAATCAATTCTTTAAGTGCAGGTAATTCGGACTCGACTGCATCAAAAACCAATTCATCGTGAACTTGTAAAATCATTTTGGATTCCCAAACTTGCTTTTTCATTTCGTGATGAATCTTAATCATCGCTAGCTTAATCATATCTGCTGCAGAACCTTGAATAGGGGAGTTGATGGCGTTGCGTTCTGCGAAACCACGCACTGTAAAATTAGAAGAGTTAATATCTCTTAACCAACGCTTACGTCCCATTAAGGTTTCAACAAAACCTTGTTCTTTCGCCTTATTGATTTGCTGGTCCATGTACAATTGAATATTGGGAAATTCTTTTTTATAATTATCAATGATCTCTTTTGCTTCTGTTCTTGAAATACCTAGGTTTTCTGCTAAACCAAAAGCCCCTTGTCCGTAGATAATACCGAAGTTGACACTCTTTGCTTTATAGCGTTGCTCTTTAGTCACTTCTGTTTCTGCTATCCCATAAACTTTTGCAGCCGTTGCTGTGTGGATGTCTTTACCTTGTTTAAACGCGTCGCACATATTTGGATCACCACTAATGGCAGCAACCACCCTTAATTCAATTTGGGAATAATCCGCACTCACTAAAATACGAGATGGGTCTCTTGGAATAAATGCTTTTCTAACTTCTCTTCCACGCTCAGAACGAATAGGGATATTTTGCAAATTGGGATTGGTGCTACTTAACCTTCCAGTTACAGCAACCGCTTGAGCATAGCTTGTATGGATTCTTCCTGTTTTTGGATTGAGGATAGCAGGCAAGGCGTCCACATAAGTAGATTTTAATTTACTTAGTTCTCTAAAATTTAAAATATCATCTACGATTTTATGTTTTGCTGCAAGCTTTGCTAAAACATCTTCACCGGTAGCGTATTGTCCCGTTTTTGTTTTCTTTGCTTTAGGATCAATTTTTAAAATATCAAACAAGACCTCACCCAATTGTTTCGGAGACGCAAGATTAAATCTTACACCCGCCTGTTCAAACACGCGCTCTTCACTTATTTTAATATCGGCCTCTAATACCTTACTATATTCATTTAAAAATTGCTCATCCACTTTAACCCCCTCAAACTCCATGTCTACTAATACTTGCATCAAAGGATTTTCGACTTCCTCAAAAACTCTTTTTACTTCGCGCTTTGTCAATAAGGGTTCAAAGCATTCTTTTAATTGAAAAGTAATATCCGCGTCTTCTGCAGCGTACTCAGTGATTTGATCCAAAGGAACATCACGCATTGTGCCTTGATTTTTTCCTTTTTTACCAATCAGGGTTTCAATACTCACTGGGGCATATCCTAAAAACTGCTCACTCAGGATATCCATACTACGTCTGCCTTCTGGCTCAATTACATAGTGCGCTAGCATGGTATCAAAAGTCTTGCCTTTTAAGATTACACCATACCATTTTAAGACTAGAAAATCATATTTTAAATTTTGTCCAATCCATGTAATGGTTTCATCTTCAAATAAGGGCTTGAGTTGATTCAAAATATGTTTTGCCCCATCAGTGCTGTCTCCATCCTTCGCAACAGGTAAATAGTATCCAGTATGTGTCGTGTTTGAAAAACTTAATCCAACTAACTGCACATTATTCGCATCAATTCCTGTTGTTTCTGTATCAATACAGATTTCCTTTTTAGTAATGATCTTTTTTATAAAAGCTTCGATCGCCTCGTCTCCAACAATCATTTCATATACATGTGGTGTATTTTCAATATTTTTATTGGCAATTAATTTTGGCAAGTCTGATGCTTCTTCATCGTCGTCATCATAACCAGGATTACCAGGTTCGTCATTGGGTTCTAATACAGATTGCATTCCTGTTTCTGAATCAAGTACAATCGTTTTTGTTTTAACAATTGGCTTTTTAGATTTCACTTCGTTGCCAAATAAATCTGTTTGCACTTCGTCGTTATCAATTTTCTTTTTTTCATCAGACGCTGTTCGCGTCTTCTCCTCAAAATCACCACCCAGTATGCGTTTGCCAAGGGTCTTGAATTCAAGCAAATTAAAAATTTCTGTTAAAGCAGGAATATTTTTTTCGGATAATTTATAGTCTTCTTCATGAAACTGAACCGGCACATTGGTAATGATGGTAGCTAATTTTTTACTCATGATAGCAGATGCTTTTCCTGCTCTCACTTTTTCACCCATAGCGCCTTTGATCTTATCTGCATTTGCTAACACGCCCTCAAGTGTATCATATTCTTTTAATAATTTCGCGGCAGTTTTTTCACCGACACCTGGAATACCCGGAATATTATCGGCTGCATCACCCATTAAGCCCAACATGTCTATCACTTGATCTACGCGAGCGATATCCCATTTTGCTTTAATTTTTGCTGCATCTAGAATTTCTCTTTCATTGCCAAATGCAGGTGGCTTCCACATGTATACATTGTCTTTTACCAATAATTGACCATAGTCTTTATCGGGCGTGACCATATACACTTCGTATCCCATGTCTGCAGCCTGCCAAGCCAATGTCCCTATTACATCGTCTGCCTCATACCCATCGCATTCTACTACTGGAATATTAAACCCTTCAATGATGGCTTTAATATGAGGTAGTGAGCTTAATAAATCTTCGGGCGCGGCTTCTCTGTTGGCTTTATAGTCTGTAAAGTCGGTGTGTCTTTCTGTAGGTGCATGCGTATCAAAGCATACAGCAATATGAGAAGGATTTTCCTTTTTTATAATCTCTAATAGGGTATTGGTAAAGCCAAACTGCGCATTGGTATTGATGCCGGTGCTTGTTATTCTAGGGGTGCGGATGAGTGCATAATAGGCCCTATAAATCAAGGCCAATGCATCCAGTAAAAAGAGTTTTTTAGACATGACGCTAAGTTAACCAAAAAAAATCCTCCCAGTTCAGATTTACCGAGCTGGGAGGAAACTTATTTTTCCAGGTTTATAACACTATTTAAATGAGCATTATCAACGATTGGATTTGAGCTTATTTCAATTGATACTTATGCTTATAACGTTCGTATAATTGTTTGCCTTTATTATCTAATGACACTTTGCGACCCTGGATAAAAGCATGGGCAATCACACTAGACTTCATATCTAATAAATCTCCATTCACAATTAAAAGGTTCGCGTCTTTTCCCATTTCAATAGTGCCGGCCTTGTCATCGATTCCTAAAATTTTAGCAGGATTTAAAGTCACCGCGGAAAGTGCTTGTTCCTTTGTTAAACCATAGGTAGCAGCTGTTCCGGCGTTAAATGCAAGATTACGGAAACGACTTTGATCATGCGTATCGTTTAAACAAAACAATACACCGGCTTTTTGTAAAGCTGCTGGTGTTTTGTAAGGTTGATCCACGTCATCATCTTCCATAGAAGGCAAGGAATGCTGACGATCTAAGATCACTGGTACATTGTTTTCGGCTAATAAATCTGCAATCTGATAGGCTTCTGTTCCGCCCACAATCACCAATTTAAATCCAAATGATTTTGCAAGGTCCATCGCCAATAACATTTGCTTTACTTCGTTTGCACGTACAAATAATTTTTGCTTGCCTTCAAACAAGCCACGTACTGCTTCTAATTTTAAATTATTTGCAGCATGTGTTTTTTCTTGATAATAGGCTTTAGCATCGGTAAAAAACGTTTTGATGGTTTCTATCTTCTCCATCGCAGCTATCACTGGATCGCCTCCAGGACCTGGACGCATAAATGCCATACGACCGCCACGACGTGGCATTAAGCTTGGCATATTAATATACAATCCATTGTCCATTTTATAAGCAGCATCTGTATAATTCCAAGCATCTAATTGTACCACACTTGCTTGGCCCTCTATCAACTCGCCTTCTGGCGCAACGCCTGCTAATAAAATACCATTCTCACGCAACACGCCAATAATTTTTGAATCTGTATTGTATGCCACGATAGATCTGATGTTTGCGTTGTTTTCACCAATTTCTGTATGATCATTGCTACCACGAACACCAGAGCTAATTTCTCTTAATCCTAAATCAGATGTTGGTAAAATCAAGCCTGGATAAACTTGTTTGCCTGTACCGTCGATGACTGTGGCACCAGCCGGAATAGCTACATTGCCTACACCGATAATTTTTCCGTTTTCAAACGCAACGGTCGCGTCTGTCAAAGTGGTTCCATTTCCTATATGAACCGTAGTATTTGTAATCACTGTAACACCTTTTTGTGGTGCAGCTGGATAGACATTGTCTTGTGCACTTGCAGTTAAACCTAACAACGCAAGAGCAAAAATGCTTAAATATTTCTTTTGCATGGTTTAGTTTTTTTGAGATTCGTAAATAGTGTTAAGACCTTCGTTGTGCTCATGGTCTCCACACTCTAATAATATTTGCGTAGTTGGTGTAGCTGGTCTAGTTGGCATGCCAGCTCTTTTATCGCCTAGCATTTTTTGGATCAGCTTGGTTCTTTCTGCTGTCACTTGTTTGCTACGCTCTGCATCTTTTTCACGATCAAAATAAACCGTACCATCCACAATCGTATATAAAGATTTTGCGTAGATGCTTAATGGGTGCTCGCTCCACAAAACCACATCTGCGTCTTTACCTACTTTGATACTTCCTACTTTATTGTCAACATGAAGTGCTTTTGCAGGATTTAAAGTAACCATCTTAAACGCCTCTTCTTCTGATACGCCACCATATTTAACCGCCTTTCCAGCTTCTTGATTCAATCTGCGAGCCATTTCAGCATCGTCAGAATTAATCACCGTATTCACACCTACATTATGCATAATAGAAGCGTTGTAAGCAATCGCGTCAATGACTTCGGTTTTGTATGCAAACCAGTCAGAGAAAGTTGCAGCGCTAGCGCCGTGTTTTTTCATTTTATCCGCAACTTTGTACCCATCTAAAATATGTGTAAAAGTATTGATGTTAAAATCATAACCCTGTGCTTTGAATTTTTCAACCGCTTCCATCGCATAGGTAATTTCGGTTTGTACATAAGAGTGGCAAGTGATAAAACGTTTTTTATTCATGATCTCCGCCAACGCTTCTAACTCTAAATCTCTTCTTGTAGTTGTTGGGTTGGCTTTCATTGCTTTTTGATAGTCCACCGCTTTATCAAATGCATCTGTCAATACTTCTTCTACCCCCATTCTCGTATCAGGAAAACGATTATTGCTAGTAGAAGTAGTTCGCTTTACGTTTTCACCTAATGCAAACTTAATAAATGGATCTGCGCCCGCAAATTTCAATCCTTCATCCGTTGTACCCCATCTTAATTTAATCAACTGTGTTTGACCACCAATTGTATTCGCACTTCCGTGAAGGATATGAGAAGAAGTCACACCACCGCTTAATTGACGATAAATATTAATGTCCTCTGGATTCATATTGTCTCCCACTCTTACTTCTGCTGTAGTAGATTGTGAACCTTCGTTGATTGACAATGCAGCAATATGCGAGTGTTCATCGAT
This sequence comes from Sediminibacterium sp., assembly GCA_044353005.1. Taxonomy (GTDB): domain Bacteria; phylum Bacteroidota; class Bacteroidia; order Chitinophagales; family Chitinophagaceae; genus Sediminibacterium. The sequence continues at coordinate 7,443 of JBILCS010000001.1, forward strand.
GATACCAGCACTTAAAAATTTACCTGTTCCATCCATTACTCTTGCACCAGCCTCTGTCAAGCCTTTTCCAATTTTTGTAATTTTACCTGCTTTTAATAAGACATCTGTATTTTGTAAATTCCCTTCTTTTTCATTTGTCAAGACGGTTGCATTCTTAATTAAGATAGTCTCTTGTTGAGGCATTACTTCGTTTCCTAATCCAACAAAGGGATAAGTTACCTTTGAAATTAATTTCACCGGCTCTGCTGTTTTCTTTTCTTCCATTGCAACTGTTGCTGGAGCAATAAGACTTGCAGACCAAGTCAGTTTGCCGCCCTTTGCATCTGTTCCAAATCCATTCCAACCACCGCTTGCCATGACACCGCTTAAGCGAATGCTTTCAACACCACGACCCTTTTTTTCTGGAAAGCTAATCTTCACCAAAGTCTCGCTCACTGCAATTTTTGCAGCCAATGTATCTGTTCCAATAATATTCGCAGATAGGTCTTTTTTAATTTCAACCGTGTAGTCTGTTTTTGTTCCAGCGTTATTAATCGTTAATTTGTATTTGCCAGCAAGGCTATTCCACTCTGACCCATTCACATCGTACTTGTTTCCTTGGATCCAGTTTTCAATAATTTTTGCATTGCTATTAAAAATGGATTCTGTGGTAATTAAGAAATTAGCCAATTTACCAACCTCTAATGAACCCACTTGATCGTATACGCCAATTTGTTGTGCAGGTGTTTTAGTCAATGCCTCTAATGCTTTTGATTCAGAAAGGCCATATTGAACCGCTTTTCTAAGGTTTGCTAAAAACTGCTTTCCGTCTCTCATATCAGAAGTACTGATACTAAAGCTAATGCCCGCTTTTTCAAATGCAGCAGGATTGGTTGGTGCTAGTTCCCAGTGTTTCATTTCTGATAAAGCAACAAATCTTGCGTCGTTCGCATCCTCTACATCCAATGCAGCAGGAAAATCAAGACCTAATATATAAGACGTTTTTATTTTAGCTAACTCATCTATTCTTTGGTATCCATTATCGGCACCTCTAATAATATATTGTGTTCCAAATTCTTTTGCAATACGATCTGCTCTTAGAGTAGACCACTTATCGTCTGCAACAAAAATTTGAGGTAAACTCGCGTTGGCATTAAAAGCTTCAAGTGATAAATTCACACCCTCAGAAGCTGGTTTAGTTGCATACCATTTAGCATCTAAATAAGTTTGACGCAACAATGCAATACTGCCCATCAAGCTACTTGGATAAGTTTGTGTGGATATTCCTTTATCAAAAGAAAACACTTGTGCAGCTTTTGATTTTAAAATACTTTGATTTTCGTTTGTGCCAGCCAAAGTAACCACAGCAGCCGTTCCTCTTGCAATACCATCTTTCACATGGGTCATCACGGTTCCATATCCATTGTTTCTAAAACCCGCCGCAACTGCCTCGTCCATGCTGAAAGACTCTACTGCATTCACTTCTGGCTTAATAGCTTGATTCCAGTTATACGCGCCTGGCTTATTAGAAAGAAACTGTCCTGGTGCGCCAAAATTAAATCCTGCAGCAGATCGCTTTGGTGTATTTGCACCATAGTCTGTTAAAGGATCTACAAAACTTGGGTAGATAAACTTACCATTACAGTCAACAACAATCGCTTCTTTAGGAATATCGACTGTTGCGCCAACGGCAACAATTTTACCTTGCTTAATTACAAGTGTTGCTTTTTCAATTTTAGTTTTTTCGTTTTGAATGATGGTTGCGTTGGTAAATGCATACACACCTGTTCTCAAATCTCTCACTCCGTTAATTGGAAAAGACTCCTGCGAAAAAGCAGTTGCTCCAATTACAAGCAATAGAAATGATAAAATAATCTTCCTCATACGCGGTTGATTTTTAGTTTTGAATAAAAAAATAAAGCCCAATTTTTCACCAAAAAAAATTTAGGTGAATGATGGAAGCGAATCTTTCTAAAGCTACTAAAAACAACGATTCAAATGGGGAGAACTTGCTTTTTTTTGATAAATGGCGTAGGGGGTAATTTGATGTATTATCGACCCATGTAAACCATCAGAATTTGAATGTCACTTGGGTTTACACCACTAATTCTACTTGCTTGTCCAATTGTAATTGGTCTGATTTTTTTAAACTTCTGCATCGCTTCTATAGACAGCGCTGGCACTTTATCAAAATCAAAACTATCTGGTATTGATTTATGCTCCAATGCAGACATGCGTTCCACAATTTCTTTTTCTTTCTCTATATATCTTTCATACTTCACCTGGATCTCTGCTTGCTCTAAATAATCAGGTTCGTTCCCTTGAAGTTTTTCATTTAAGGAAACCGAATGATCCATTAATTGTTGTAAACTAATATTAGGTCTTAAAACTAATTTTGATGCTTTTTGTTTTTCGGTCATCTCCGCAGAGTCAATGCTAGTAAGGAATCCATTGATTTCATGTGGTTCTATGGAGTGCGTATTCAAAGTGTTTTTAATCTCTGCTACGTAGTTATTTTTATCTTGAACTTTACGCATGCGATCGATACTTGCTAAACCTAAATTGTAGGATAATTCTGTTAATCTTAAGTCAGCATTGTCCTGACGCAATAGGGTTCTAAACTCCGCCCTAGAGGTAAACATTCTATAGGGTTCATTGGTTCCTTTGCTAATTAAGTCGTCTATTAAAACACCAATATAAGCATCGCTTCTTTGTAAAATAAATGGCACTTTTTCATTGATTTTTAAATGCGCGTTCATCCCCGCCATCATCCCTTGACAAGCTGCTTCTTCATAGCCAGTTGTTCCGTTAATTTGTCCAGCAAAATATAAATTATCAATGGCCTTTGTTTCTAGTGTATACTTTAGTTGAGTGGGTTGGAAAAAATCATACTCAATCGCATAACCCGGGCGGAACATTCTCGCTTTTTCAAAGCCAGGAACCTTACGAAGGGCTTCGTATTGCACTTCTTCTGGTAAGCTAGTGCTAAACCCGTTTACATATACCTCTACTGTATTCCAGCCTTCTGGCTCAACAAATAATTGATGTCTTTCTCTATCTGCAAATCGATTGATTTTATCTTCAATGCTTGGGCAGTATCTTGGACCCACACCTTCTATACGGCCTTGGTACATTGGGCTTCTGTCAAATCCTGTTTTTAATATATCGTGTACAATAGGATCAGTATACGTAATCCAACAAGAGCGCTGGTCTGCTGCTTTAACCCTTGGAATATCCATATAACTAAAGCCTACCACGTCTTCGTCTCCTTTTTGTTCTTCCATTTTGGAATAATCCAAGCTTCTGCCGTCTACTCTTGGGGGCGTGCCCGTTTTGAGTCTATCTGATTCCAGGCCAAATGAAACAAGCTGTTCGGTAATGCCTGTCGCTGCTCTTTCTGCTACTCTTCCGCCGCCCATTTGCTTTTCTCCTATGTGCATGATGCCATTTAAAAATGTGCCGCTAGTGATTACCACGGCGTCAGCTAAGATTTCGTGACCCATGCTCGTTTTAACGCCACAGGCCTTGCCATTCTTTATAACTAGTTCATTTACAGAGTCTTGGTAAAAATCAACATTGGGCGTAAGCTCTAACATCTCTCTCCATTTGCTTGCAAAAAGGTGTCGATCGTTCTGTGCCCTAGGACTCCACATGGCCGGTCCCTTGCTTTTATTCAACATCCTAAACTGAATCGTACTTAAATCGGACACTATTCCACTGTATCCACCCATCGCATCTATCTCCCTCACAATTTGACCCTTGGCAATACCGCCCATGGCAGGATTACAACTCATTTGTGCGATAGTCTGCATGTTCATAGTAATCAACAGGACTTTAGAGCCCATATTGGCTGCTGCCGCTGCTGCTTCAGAACCAGCATGGCCTGCTCCTACTACTATGACATTGTATTTTGGAAACATAAGGATGCAAAGATAAGATGGTTTTACTAAATTAATGACGTTCCACGTGGAACGTCATTAATTTATATGGAGTATCAAACACTTCGTTTTTTCTCGTGGAACACTTTGTATTTTTTCCTCTACTAGTAAGCCCTGTCTAAAATTGTACTTCTACAAGTATATATTAGAAAAAATACCGAAATATTCGTCTCTCTGCTCGCGTTGCTCGAAAGTTCGTCGAATATTTGTATTGTTTTCTAATTATTCAACTTGAGGCAATAGCAAATCACAACAACCCCTAACCAGCATTTACACAGTAAGCAATTGAGAATAATATACTATTCCGTAGCGATCGTTCGAGCAAAGCGAGCGAGAGACAAGGAATAGGTATATTTTCTCAATCTTTAAATTTCATAAGTTCATATTTGGTGTTCACTTGTTACGAAAATGTTCCACGTGGAACACTCAGTCAATTGATCATCATCCTAGGCAATCATTTTCAAATACGCTTTAAGCCATTTATCCTCCATTGAACGCATCATCTTTACATCTGCTGGTTTTTTGTCCTTGTATCCACAAAAATGCAGTGCGCCATGAAAAATCACCCTTAATAGCTCGTGCATATACAAATTCCCTTCTGTTTTGGCATTTTCCTTGACGCGATCAACGCTTATATAGATATCTCCAATTAATTTCCCCTTCTGGTCTGAAAGATCAAAGCTGAGAATATCTGTGTAGAAATCGTGTTGTAAAAACCGTTTGTTGATATCTAATAGATAGGCATCGGAACAGAATACATATTGTAGGGCCTCTATCTTAATGCCCTGTTTATGACATTGCTGATGGATAAAGGCTTTTAGCTTTGTCCTAAACCTAAGGCTGGTACTCTTATCCGCATTGTTAAAAAAAATAGTCCTGTCCATAAAACATTGAGAGTGATTGTATTTATAACGAAATTTAATGCTCCATATTTCGTAAGCACATAAATATAAACTATGGTATCTTTGTGCTCTATTATGAAGAAATTGTCGGATTTAAAAATTGGTGAAACGGGCGTGATTCACTCCTTTGAAAATGATGAAATATTTTTAAAGTTGATGGAGATGGGTTGCATTCCTGGTGAAACCATTCGAGTAGAACAAATTGCGCCGCTTGGAGATCCTATATCAATTTCTGTAGCGGGTTATCAATTAAGCTTAAGAAATGACGAAGCAGAGGGTATCATTATTACCTAAAACCTGCATAACTAACTGAATATCAATATTTTGAGATGAAAATTGGTCTATTTTTCGGTTCATTTAATCCCATTCACCATGGCCATTTAATGGTGGCTAGTTATATTGCTAACCATACTGATTTGAAACAAATTTGGTTGGTCGTCTCTCCTCAAAATCCTCATAAAAGCCAATCTAGTTTATTAAACGAATATGATCGTTTGCATTTAGCGCAATTGGCCATTGAAAATGATGATCAGATTAAGGTAAGCGACATAGAGTTTAAGCTTCCAAAACCCTCCTATACTATTGATACCCTAACGTATTTAGAAGAGAAGTTTCCACAGCACGAATTTTATATCATCATGGGAGGAGATAGTTTTCAAAATTTACCTAAATGGAAAAATTTTGAAACCCTTGTAAAAAATTATCAATTCATTGTTTATAGAAGACCGGGGTTTGATATCACAGAAAATTATGGTGCAAATATGCAATACCTTGAAGCACCCATGTTGGAATTATCAGCAACCTTAATTCGCAATAATTGTAAGGACGGCATCACAATACGTTATTTAGTTCCAGAGGACGTGCGATTAGAAATTGAAAGGTGCAATTATTTTAAAGAAGAAGGCGCGAAGGCGCCTGATGAAAAAAAGAATTATTAAGGAAGCCCTAAAAGAGAAGCCCTAAGGACAAAACCTGCTCTAATTATTTCTTTTTATAAACAGGTACTGTAGAACAAGGTTCTCCGTACATAATACTTTTAACTACTGGGCGTAGTTTTTGTGTAATTGCAATAAATGCAGATTCTCCAATAGGTGTATCACCACAGCCTTTAACAACAACACGTTGGTCTGTAAAAGAAGAAGGATCTATCTTTTGTATCTCTTCTAATAAAACCAACTCTCTTGTTTTGTTTTCATCACCAAAATAAACCGACTTGGCAAAAGGTGATAAATTTACAACAATCAACATATTTGCCCACATTGGAATAATGGCATCTGTGCTACAGAAAATACCTACCATTTTATTTTCATATTGTGTCCAATCTATAGCAGCTAAACTTGCGCGAAAATCTTTCTCTTTAAGAATTAACTCCATAAATAAATAGGGTTTAATATCAAAAACAACTATTTCATTGTTTGGGATATATTGAGCTAGGTCCAAACTAATTAAACCACTCTCCGCTACTTTATTAATAAGAGGTTCTGACATGGTGTAAAATTAGATTGTTTTTTAGAAACCATAGAAAAATCTTGTTTCGAAAAGCGAATAAAAAAACCCCCGAAAAATTCGAGGGTTTAAAATAAGTTTTGATTGACTGCTAATAAACCTCCATACGATTGTCTTTGATCTTTGCTACTTTTTTCAATCCGATATTGGTTCTATAAATCACCGATCTTGTTCTGTTGATTAAATCCGCCTCAAAACTCGCAAGGTCTTGTGTAGCTGCTTTAGCACCTTGTGATTTAACACTAATGACAAAAACACCAGCATTGCCTGCAATTGGTGCACTTGGTTTGTTTAAAAATGCTTTATTAAATGCAGCTCCAACTAATTTTGGTTCATTACCAATACCAGGTATCATTGAATAATTAAAGTTGATGCTGTCTGCGGGTTGTATAATTGTTTTTGCGCTTGCCGCAATCTCTTCTATTGTGTTGCCCTTAAAATTTTGTTTTATTTGAATGGCTTTCTTTTGATCTCTTAAAAGACCTTCAATTTGTGGTTTAACAGAAGCAACTGATGCTAAACCAACTTTTTCTTCTCCTGTGATGATGGCTACAAAATAACTATCTCCCACTTCGGTTGGTTCTGAAACAGCATTTAAGTCTTTTTCAAAGGCCCAACGCACAAGCGATCTAGATTCACCAATGCCAGCAATTTCATAATCCATTGACTTTATGCCCGATGCCGGAAAAGTTTGTTTATTTAATTTAACCGCTTCTTGGTTGAATGATTTTACATCTTTACTCGCACTTGCAAAAGCAGCAGCAGCAGCAGATGCTACACCAATTGTTTCGCTACTTGGAAGAATTGCTTTTGATAAATAAGCAATTTTATACGCAGGACTTTTTGGAGTTTGTTTTAATACTTCAATATAGTGGTATCCAAAATCGGTTTTAACAACACCCTTTGTACCAACAGAATTGTCAAAAGAAAAATCATTAAATGGTCCTACCATTTGTGCTTGTGGAAACATTTCATATTTTCCACCTTTTTCCTTACTTCCCGCGTCGTCTGAATATTTTAAAACCATTTCATCAAATGAAACGCCGCCAGCAATAGCAGATTTTATACTGTCTATTAATTTCTTAGCAGCACTATCGTCGCGTATAATTTGTCCATTTTGACCAGCGGTTGCGATTAGTATATGTCTTACGCTTGTGCTATCAGGCCACTGTTTAACACCAATCACTTTTGCGATGGTATAATTTTTTCCATCCACATAAGGACCATAAGCATTTCCTACTCCTGCAGCAATAATTGCTTCTTTATTTGGAACCTGTAAAGACTTTGTACTAATGTAACTATTGTAATAAGGTAAATCCGAGCCCGCTTTGTTTAAAAAAACAGCAGGATCTTGTGCTGCTTGAAAATCTGCTTTTAATGCAGAGATTGTATTAAAAACAGTAGTTGAGTCGGCACTTGTAGGAGCTGCAGAAAAACCAACAAAATTAATTGATTTAGTGGCTTCTTCCACTTGGTATGCTGCTGCGTTTTCTTTAATATATGTAGCAACCTCTTCGTCTGTAACTTTTATCGAGCTATCAGAAATACTTGCATAAGGAATACCTACAATATTAATATTTGCAATACTATTACTTTCATTATATTGTTTTTGAATCATCCAGGTTGGTACCTGTACTCCCTTCACCACCAACGCTTGATATTTATTTCTCAATCTATTCTCAATAGATGGTTCGATATACATCTTCTCGATTTGACTGATTTGCTCTTGGTTTTTGCTTTTTTTAACTTGTGCAACCGCTTGTTTAGCGTCATTCACTTTAAACTCCCCTGTATTTGGATCTGTAAATTCCTGTCTAAATGGAGATTCTGTTCCAAATAACACATCAGATAATTCTTTAGTACCAACTGTTATACCTAACTTTTTTTCTTCTGAAATAAACAAAACGCGGTCTACTTCTTGGTTCCATAAGAAACCTATTAATTGTTCACGCTTAACGCCCTGTGATGCATAATTTTGTACTTGAATATCTAATTTCTCTTCGAAATTGATTTTATTAATACCTACTCCATTTACAGTTCCAAGTTCTGAAACCATAGTATTACCTTGTTTACCAATCCCGTCTTGTAAAACAAAAGCAACCAAAGCGATTACAATAATTGTAAAGATGATCCAAGCACCTTTATCACGAATGTTCTGAATAATAGACATATGTATCTTATAATTATATAGGCAGCAAATTTAGTATATTATATGAATGAAATTCATTTGAATCTAGATTTAAATACACAATAGACGAGTGGATAAATAAAAAAACGGTGGATAAGGGGCGTTTTTTAATAAATAAATGGGTATAAAAAAGGAATAAGGAGATTTGGATATATAAAAAAGTAGAATATTGGTTCCTTATTAGTCATTTTATACACGTTAATTAACAGTGTATAACCTGTGGTAATCTAAATGACTTGAATATTTATATATAAAAAATACTAATAATAAGAGTAGTTTATCTTTTTACTGGTAATGGTGTTTAGATGATATAAAATTGCTAATTATAGCTGAATTGATTTCAAAAAGAGGTGTATAACTAAGTTATTAAGATATTAACAGTCATAATAGTATTAGTTGATTTATATAAATGTATTATTAAAGAATACTACAGTAGTAATACACATTTACTATTTGAAAGATTATTTAAAAATAAACTACTTTTATTTGATCCTATGAAATACCTACCATATCAGCTAGATAAATACTTTAAAATCAAAAACAAATAAATACTAAATTTATTACTAATTTAAAAAATATTATAAATAATTAAAAATCAATGTTTTATATTAAATTTAAGATAGTTTATTAAAAATAACTAATCAAATTAGTAAAATAATACTAAATATTTTAGTTTATTAACAATTTATCCCTATCTTCACATTCAATTTAAATTAAAACATAAAACGACAAGCTATGAGTAACGCAGAAAAATTAAAAGCCCTAAAGTTAACTATCGATAAAATCGATAAGGATTATGGTAAAGGAAGTGTAATGATGATGAATGAGCGCAGTCAAGAGCCTCAGGAAGTTATTTCAACAGGATCTATAGGATTAGATACTGCGTTAGGAATAGGGGGACTACCAAAAGGTAGAATTATAGAAATATATGGACCAGAATCTTCTGGTAAAACCACCGTGGCAATCCATGTAATTGCAGAAGCGCAAAAAAAAGGTGGAATGTGTGCGATTATTGATGCAGAACATGCATTTGATAGTGCATATGCAAAAAGATTAGGCGTAGACGTGGATAATCTTTTAGTCTCACAACCAGATTATGGTGAACAAGCATTAGAAATAGCGGACCGCTTAATTTTATCCGGTGCAATAGATGTCGTTGTAATTGATTCAGTTGCAGCACTAGTTCCAAAAAGTGAATTAGAAGGCGAAATGGGTGATTCAAAAATGGGATTACATGCAAGATTAATGTCTCAAGCTTTGAGAAAATTAACAGCAACAATTAATAAAACTGGTACTGTTTGTATTTTCATCAATCAATTACGTGAAAAAATTGGCGTCATGTTTGGTAATCCAGAAGTAACCACAGGTGGAAATGCTTTAAAGTTTTATGCCTCTGTTCGTTTAGATATTAGAAGAATGGCACAAATTAAAGACGGAGACGAAGCAATTGGAAATAGAGTAAAAGTAAAAGTGGTTAAAAATAAAGTAGCACCTCCGTTTAGGGCTGCAGAATTTGAAATTATTTTCGGAGAGGGAATTAGTAAAATTGGAGAAATAATTGATATGGGTGTTGAATTAGAAATAATCAACAAAAGCGGTAGCTGGTTTAGTTATGAAGGAAATAAATTAGGCCAGGGACGCGATTCGGTTAAAACAATTTTGCACGATAATCCAGAAATGGCGAATGAAATAGAAGCTAAAATTAGAGCTAAAATAGCAGCAAAAGTAGAAGCAGCTGCAGCACATTAGTCTATATAAAAGTGTTTTTTAAGGTTAGTAGGTAATGACCGCATCATTTGTGATGCGGTTTTTTTATATTTATAGGGTGGTGCAATTATTAAAAATATTAATTCAAGCAGGATTGTGGTTATTCTGTAATAAGATACACCTTAAAAACAAACAACTTTTTACAACAGGTGGACCATTATTAATTATTGCCAACCACCCTAATTCTTTTTTAGATGCTTTAATTATAGGATCATATTATAAGCGAAGGGTATATTTTTTAGCTAGAGGAGATGCGTTTAAAAAACCAATACACCGATTTTTACTAGAATCATTAAATATGATTCCTGTTTATAGATTAAGAGAGGGAAAGGCGTTTTTACATTTAAATGATTATGCATTTACAAAATCTATTGAGCTATTAAACAAGGGTTATGCGGTACTTATTTTTATAGAAGGTATTTGTATTAATAGCAACGAATTACAACCGTTTAAAAAAGGAACAGCAAGAATTTTAGAAGGAATTCAAAAATTAAACACCTACCCTAAGATTCATATAGCCGGAATAGCATTTAATCAATTTAGGGGAATTGGCAAAATAGTCAATCTAGTGGTTTCAGAGATGCATGATATTCCACATATTCAAAACAGTAGAGACCGCGTTCTATTTAATCAATTGGTTTTTGATCAACTAAAACAAAACATTTTAACTCCTACAACCCCAACAAAATTTAATAAAAACCATTTGTTTTATAAAATACACCTACCATTTTACAACCTAATAAAAAACTTTGTGGCAGAAAAAACAAAAAACACCGTATTTTTTGATTCAGTTTTGTTTTCTGTGCTACTTTTTACATATCCTGTTTTTATCATCTCCTTATTTTTTATGCTTAAGTTATTTCAGATCCCAACCACCATTATTTTAGTTATCTTGGTAGCACTTCCAATTATGGGAAAAAGGGTACAAGAATAATGATTTAAATTTTTACAATGAAAGCCATCCGAAAACTAGAAAAAAGAAAAAAAATTGCACTAATTGCCCATGATAATAAAAAAAAGGATATCATTGAATGGGCGGTGCACAATAAAATAGTGTTGTCTAAACATAGTTTAATTGCAACAGGAACAACAGGTAGATTAATCGAAGAAGCATTAGATCAGCCTGTGGTTAAACTATTAAGCGGACCCCTGGGTGGTGACCAACAAATTGGCGCTATGATTGCAACAGGCGAGATTGATATGATCTTTTTCTTTTTTGATCCCATGGAAGCACAACCACATGATAGTGATATAAAAGCTTTATTAAGGCTTGCAGTAGCATGGAACCTTCCAATGGCATGCGACAGAACAACAGCAGACTTTTTGGTGACATCACCTTTTATGCAAGGGGAATACCAATATGAACTTCCTAATTATGTGAATTATTTAAATAGAAAAGTTTAAATCAACTTATGTATCAAACTAATAAAAAAACAATTATGAAAAACCTAAATAAAATAGGGTTGTTTTGCGCAATCATGTTGAACCTAAGCATGAATGGTATAGCACAACAATTTACAGGATTTAAAAACGCAGAGGCTCAGAAAAAATTGGAAGCGAGTTTTGATAGTCAATTAAGCGCAAAACGAATTGGCGAAAATATTAAACGAATGTCTTCTGTGCCACACCATATTGGTTCTGTTGGCGGAAAGTTTGTTGCCGATGATATTGCTACACAATTTAAAGCCGCAGGATGGGATACAAAAATTGTGACCTATCAAGTCTTATTTCCAACACCCATTATGCGCGTATTAGAAATGAAAGGCGCAACTAATTTTAAGGCCTTATTAAAAGAACCCGCTTTAAAAGAAGATGCCACATCTGGACAAGCAGATCAACTACCAACTTATAATTGTTGGAGTGCAGATGGTGATGTCAATGCTGAGTTGGTTTTTGTGAACTATGGTTTACCAGAAGATTATGAAACGCTTGCAAAATATGGCATCGATGTAAAAGGAAAAATTGTAATTGCAAAATATGGTAGAAGCTGGAGAGGCATTAAACCAAAAGTTGCACAAGAACATGGAGCCATTGGTTGTTTAATTTATTCTGATCCACAAGACGATGGTTATGGAGCAGGTGATGTTTATCCAGCAGGACCGTTTAAAAATAAATATGGTGTTCAAAGAGGCTCTATTATGGATATGGTTATTTATCCTGGAGATCCGAGTACACCCAACTATGCTTCTGTTGAAGGGGCCCTAAGGGTTGACCACAACGATGCAGAGAATTTGTTGAAAATCCCTGTTCTTCCAATTAGTTATAGCGATGCCGCGCCTTTATTACAAGACATGGCCGGTCCTGTAGCACCAAAATCTTGGAGAGGCGGCCTGCCTTTTACCTATCATATAGGTCCAAGTAAATCTAAAGTGCATTTAAAATTGGATTTTGATTGGAAATTACGCCCCGCATACAACGTCATTGCAATGATACAGGGTAGCCAATATCCAGACCAGTGGGTGATTAGAGGAAATCACCACGATGCTTGGGTAAATGGCGCAAACGACCCCGTTAGTGGCATGGCCGCTGAACTAGAAGAGGCTTACGCAATTGGGTCCATGGTAAAATCAGGATGGAAACCAAAAAGAACCCTTGTGTATTGTGCATGGGATGCAGAAGAACAAGGATTAATGGGTTCTGTAGAGTGGGTCGAAGAACATGCAGCTTCTTTACAAGCCAAAGCAGTAGCTTATATTAATTCAGATGGAAATGGTAGGGGCTTCTTAGGTGCCGAAGGCTCTCATGCTTTTACGGGATTAATGACTGACATTAGTAAATCCATCCAAGACCCTCAAACAGGCGTCACTATTTTTGAAAGACAAAAAGCTAATAGAGCAACAGAAGCAACCACCACTGCGGCCAAAAAAGAAATCTTAAATAGCACCAGTTATCCACTAGGTGCTATGGGATCGGGGTCTGATTATTCTTCCTTCATTCAACACGTAGGTGTTCCTTCTTTAAATATTGGATTTGGTGGAGAAAACGAAGGTGGAGAATACCACTCTATTTATGATTCCTATGATCACTATTCAAAATACAAAGACCCTGGTTTTGCTTATGGTGTCACACTTGCACAAACAGCAGGTCGAGCAGCATTAAGGTTATCCGAGGCAGACGCTTTACCATTTGATTTTACAGCCTTACATAAAACAGTGAAAGGGTACATTGCCGAGTTAATGAATAATGTAGATCAAATGCGCGAAAAAGCAAAAGTGGAAAACGAATTAATCAACACAAAAGCATATGCCGTAGCGGCAGATCCTACAGAGGGACTAAAATTACCAACAACGGTTGAAGATATTCCTTATGTTGATTTTGCATCTATATTAAATGCATTAACGCGTTTAGAAAAATCAGCAGAACAGGTAGAGCAAATAAAAGTAAATGCGGATGCACAAAAACTTGCTACAATCAATGCAAAAATTTATGCAGCAGAACAAACCTTATTAATGACAAAGGGCTTGCCGCGTAGACCATGGTACAAACATAGTTTATACGCACCAGGCTTTTATACTGGTTATGGGGTTAAAACAATACCAGGTGTTCGTGAAGCAATTGAACAAAAAAATTGGTCTGAAACAAGGACTCAAATTGAAGAAGTAGCCGCAGCAATCAACAGGTTGGCTTCTTATTTAGAAACACTTTAAACTGTTTTTAACGAAACTTATTTAAGGTTTGCGCTTACCTTTGTGCATGCCTTTTAAACTTCATTCCAACTATACACCCTCGGGCGATCAGCCAACTGCAATTGCACAATTGACCGAGGGTGTGCAGAATGGAGACATGCAACAAACACTCTTAGGCGTGACAGGTTCTGGTAAAACTTTTACCATTGCTAACTTAATTCAAAACGTACAACGCCCCACGCTAGTCCTTACCCACAACAAAACATTGGTTGCTCAATTGTATGGAGAGTTTAAACAATTCTTTCCTGATAATGCAGTAGGTTATTTTGTGTCTTATTATGATTACTATCAACCAGAAGCCTATCTGCCCACATCGGGCGTCTATATCGAAAAAGATTTAAGCATTAATGAAGAACTTGATAAGCTAAGGCTTCAAGCAACTGCACAATTACTAAGTGGCCGAAGAGATATCATTATTGTGGCGAGTGTGAGTTGTATTTATGGTATGGGTAATCCAACAGAATACGAAAATGGCATCATTCGAATTCATCAAGGACAGATTTTATCCCGTCAAGCATTTTTACACGCGCTTGTGAATAGTTTGTACCACCGATCTGTGACCGAATTTGATCGTGGTGCTTTTAGGGTGAATGGAGACACAATCGATATTCGACTGCCTTATGTAGACTATGGGTACCGCATTACTTTTTTTGGCGACGAAATTGAAGCTATTGAAAGTATAGAAATTGAAACAGGAAAAAGAATTGAGCCCATGGAGAACGCAGCCATCTTTCCTGCAAATTTATACATGGCACCAAAAGAAATGCTACAAGAAATCATTATTGAAATTCAGGACGAGTTGCGTGCACAAGTAGAGTATTTTAAAAATGTGGGAAAACACCAAGAAGCTGCAAGAATAAAAGAAAGAGTTGAATACGATATAGAGATGATTAGAGAATTGGGTTATTGTACGGGGATCGAAAATTATTCTAGATTTTTTGACCGACGAAAGCCAGGCACAAGGCCATTCTGCTTATTGGATTATTTTCCAAAAGACTTTTTATGTGTGATTGATGAAAGCCATGTAACCATACCACAAATAACAGGGATGTATGGTGGAGATAGAAGCAGAAAAATGAATTTAGTTGAATTTGGTTTTAGACTTCCAAGCGCGATTGACAATAGGCCACTTAATTTTAATGAGTTTGAGCGGGTGATTGGACAAACTATTTTTGTGAGTGCTACACCGGGTGAATATGAACTAGAAAAAACAGATGGATTAATTGTAGAGCAGGTGGTACGTCCAACTGGTTTATTGGATCCACCAATCGAAGTGCGCCCAACTAAAAATCAGATTGATGATTTATTAGATGAAATAGCGATGCAGGTAGATATGGGCGATCGTGTGTTGGTGACCACTTTAACTAAAAAGATGGCCGAGGAGATGGATCGCTATCTATCCAAAATCAACATTAAATCTAAATATATCCATAGCGATATAGATGCATTAGAGCGTGTGGAAATATTGAGAGAATTAAGACTTGGGGTGATTGATGTATTAGTGGGCGTGAATTTATTAAGAGAGGGCTTGGATTTACCAGAAGTTTCATTGGTAGTGGTGCTGGACGCAGATAAAGAAGGATTTTTAAGAAATGAAAAATCATTAACCCAAACATCTGGTCGTGCCGCAAGAAATGTGCGTGGTCGTGTTATATTTTATGGCGACAAAATTACAATGAGCATGCAACGCACCATGGATGAAACCGATCGACGAAGAGCAAAACAAATTCAATACAATATTGAACACAATATTACACCAACCACTATTATAAAGTCAATAGAACAGGTGATGAAGCAAACGGCGGTATTGGATATTAAAGGATTTACTCAAAACAATATCAACATTCGAACCACAGATGAATTAAATATGGTAGCAGAACCAAATAGTCAATACGAAACTATTCCACAAATGGAGAAAGCGATTTTGCAAACAAAAAAGCAAATGGAAAAAATGGCGAAGGCAATGGACTTTATGGAAGCTGCAAAACTGCGTGACGAAATGTTCAGAATGGAATTACAATTAGAAAAAATGAAAGCATCCTAGTTTATGAATGATTTTTTTATAGCAGTTTACAATGGGTTACTTCAAACAACATGGCTAGAAGCGGTGGCGGTGATCATGGGTATTGTTTCGGTTTGGTATAGCCGCAAAGAAAATATTTTAGTTTTTCCGACCGGTATCATTAACACAAGCCTATTTATTTATCTAAGTTTTAAAGGACATTTATTAGGAGAGGCAAGTGTGAATTTATATTATACCATCATGAGCATCTATGGCTGGTATTGGTGGTCAAGAAAAAAAGAAGATCAGATCACCAATGCATTACAGATCACCATTAGCAATACCACACAAAGACTCCAACAGGTTTTTGTTTTTATAGGATTTTATGCCATCTTGTTTTTTGTACTAGAGTTTTTAAAGAATAATTTTGCGCCAGATGCAATTCCATGGGCAGACGCATTAGCAAGTGCATCTGCTTATACAGCAATGTGGTTGATGGCAAAGAAAAAAGTGGAAAGCTGGATCTGGTGGATTATTACGAATATTACATCGATACCACTTTATTTTATCAAGGGATATGCGTTTACAAGTTTTCAATTTATAGTTTTATTAATTTTAGCAATAGCAGGTTTAATTACTTGGAATAAAAAAGCGAAACACGAACTTGCAAAAGCAAGTAATTAATAAATCATTAAGCAATGAAACCAATTCAAAAAATAGTTGTACTAGGTCCAGAGTCAACAGGCAAGTCCACACTTTGTGCAGCACTCGCGGCGCACTATCAAACTATTTGGACACCCGAATATGCAAGACAGTATTTAGCTGAACATGGAACTAAGTATACCTATGATGATTTATTAATCATTGCAAAGGGCCAAATAAAAAATGAAGAAAAATCAATTGCATTATTAGATCACAAAAACGAAGATAATCAAGCTGAGGCAAGCACAAATAAATTAATTGTGGACACAGATATGTATGTGATGAAAGTATGGTGTGAATATGTTTTTAATAATTGTCATCACTATATTTTAGAACAAATCAATCAACGAAATTATGATTTATACTTACTCTGTGATATAGACCTACCATGGGCTGCAGACGAAATGCGTGAATATCCAGATGCCGCTCCTAGACTCGAACTATTTACCCTCTACAAAGAACTTTTGATCAATCAAAAAACACCATGGGGGATTGTGTCTGGATCGGGTGACCAACGCACAGCAAATGCCATTCAACTGATCAACCAAAAGCTAGCTAAAACTTAAAAGTGGAAAATAATCCACAAGCTGACTGGCTTTATACACAATACTTAATTTCAAATTAAAAATTGTGCATGAGCTGGTGGATAAACCCGACTATTTTTTTCTAATTAAATCTCGAATAGCCTCATCCCCTTCCAAATTGTTCATTTCTCTTAGTATTTGTGGATAACGCCATGCAACTCTTTTTGTCATAGGACGCGCTGTGAATTTCTTGGGGTTAGGAAGCCCTGCAATAATCATTGCAGCTTCGGCACGTGTTAAATTTTTTGCTGATTTTTTAAAATAATATTGTGCGGCTGCTTCAACACCAAAACAACCAGGACCAGTTTCAATCACATTTAAATACATTTCTAAAATTCTTTTTTTACCCCAAACAAGTTCAATTAAAAAAGTAAAATAAAATTCAGGTAGTTTACGAATGTATTTATCATATTGACCGCCTTGCCATAAGAATACATTTTTAGCAACCTGTTGTGTAATGGTACTTGCGCCTCCTCCAAGTGGAATTCTAGATTTCTTTTTTTTCTTTTTTGTTTTGAAACTTCTTTCCATGGCCTCCCAGTCTACACCGATATGATCGGGGAAAGCCTGATCCTCACTAGCTATTGCCGC
This sequence comes from Sediminibacterium sp., assembly GCA_044353005.1. GTDB lineage: Bacteria > Bacteroidota > Bacteroidia > Chitinophagales > Chitinophagaceae > Sediminibacterium. The sequence goes on from JBILCS010000001.1 coordinate 25,288, forward strand.
TAGTTTAATATTATAAGAAAGATCCTCCCAGGCAATATAGTCCCTCTTTAATCCTAAGCCAAATGCATTGGTGAACTGGGTAATGGTAATAGGTGGAAATACAAAACGCAAAATAACTACATAGAGTAATGAACTAATAAACAAATACCAAATGATGCGCTTAATTTTTTTAATCAAAATGTAAATCAATTATAGTGAATGTAATTTCTGTTTTAATGAGTCTAAGCTTACAAAATTTCTACACTAAATCTTTTGCCAATTGGCCTGTAAGGTGGATTCTTTTTACTCATCCATCTTCCTATAAAATAAGCGCCCGCCCCGCCCGCAATAGCAGGTAAATTTTTTGAACTAAAGACGTTCTCTTTATTGATAATAGAATTAGTGATATTTAATCCACTATATAGAACCCCTCCAAATTTTAAAAAGGTACCATTGGCAAAAACACTTTGGTATCGATTCTTATCTTTTGCAAACGCCCGAATCTCATTGATATGTAATGTGAGTGATCCTAATCTTAAAGTATCTTGTCCATAAGTGCCATAAGCAGTCATAACTGTTTGAAGCGCATATTGTTTAACCTGTATAGAGTCGTTTTTAACCCACTGAATTTGTCCAGTTATCCACTGACGATTGCTAAATTCAAATTCAATGTAGTTGTCTTTTGTAAAAGACTTAATGGTGACGCCCCTATCTTTTAAAATAAGCACGTTTCCAGATTGCGCTACCACTATATTAGCCAATGCTAATAGGCAGGTACAAAAAAACATAAGGGTTATTTTTTTCACAAGTCCAAATTACAATAAAGCCTACTAAAAAGAACCATATTGCCATAAATGTTTGTGAAAGAAGTAGGACTTGACCTAATAAATCAAAATTGCACTATATAAAAGTGCCGCGCTAAAGATTAAAATGATCATCCCAGAAACACGATTGATCCAAAGAAGGCTTTTTTCAGTTAACCTTGGTCTTAATTTACCTGCTAAAAAAACCTTGACTAAATCAGATAATAAAACAAATCCAAGACAGGTTCCAAAAACGATCAATTTATATTGAATTGGATTAGGTGCATCGTCCGCACTCGTATTAATGGCTGCTGTCCATGCAAACCAAAATAAAAATACGCTAGGATTAAGTGTGTTCATTAAGAAACCAGAAAAATAAGAGGAGATCAGGTCTTTAATGCTGACCTTTTTATTGACCCCGCCTGTGCCCATGTTTTCTAATTTCAATTTTTTAAAGAACAAAGTATATAAACCCATCAACAATAAAAATCCAGCACCCGCTAAAGCAATCGTTGATTTATGGTTGAGTACAAGATTAAATAAAGAAGTAAAAAAATTGCAAATAAAAAGCAAAACAAAATCACTGCTCGAAACCCCTGCTACAAATGCATAGCCAGAGCGCTTGCCATTGGTAAGACTTTGTTTGATAATTGCGAAAATAACAGGTCCAATGGAAATACTTAAAATAAAACCCAATAGCAAACCTTTTAAAATTGGGTTAACTAACATTGTCCTTGATTTTTAATATATAGCTTCCAGTCTGCAAGCATATCACCTTTCAATACTCTTGGAAACTTATGCTGTCCACCAATTTTGCCCTTGCTTTCCATGAATCCCATAAAACAATTTTCTTTGAGCACAGATACTTTAATAGACTTAAGTGCACTTTTTCGCTCAATTGCATAATCATCGTTGAGTTGAATTAACTTTTCATCTATTTTTTCTGCTAATAAAATTTCGTTAATAGTTTGATCACAAGCTACATACCAATGGTGTGCAAAAAAGTTTCCATCAGGCTCACCTGTAACCGTATATTCGGGAATAGACAAATTCAATTCCTCGCTCACTAACTGAATGGCTTTATTCATATTGTCCACACTCAAATGCTCACCCACCAAACTTAAAAAATGTTTTGTCCTCCCTGTGATAATAATTTCTGCATTGGCTTTATGTACAAAACGAACTGTGTCTCCAATTAAATAACGCCATGCACCGGCAGGTGTACTAATCAAAACCGCATAATCTCTGCCTTCTTCCACTTCGTGAATCATTAAGGTTTCTGGATCATCCACCATTTCTCCATTTTCATCAAAGTTTGTTTCGTCAAAAGGAACGAATTCAAAAAAGATATGTTGGTTATAGGTTAAGCGCATTCCTACCGCATTTTGCTTATCCTGCCATGCTAAAAATCCTTCGCTTGCTAAATAGGTTTCAACATATTCAATCGGTTTTCCTAATAACTTTTCAAAACCATGTTTATAGGGCTCAAAACTCACTCCACCGTGTACGAATAAAGTTAGATTAGGCCATATTTCGTGGATGTTGTTAAGTTTGTAGCGCTCTATCACCATCTCTAAACACATTTGTATCCAGGCAGGGACGCCTACTACAAAACTAATATCCCATTCAGGGGCTTTCTCTACAATCTCTTTTAATTTTTTATTCCAATCGCGCTCTTTCGCAATTTTTTTACCAGGCTTGTAAAAAGGTTGAAACCAAAAAGGAGATTTTTTTGCAGTGATCCCACTCAAGTCCCCTGCATAATAACCCGCACCTTTTTGTAAATCGGTACTACCACCTAAGGTAAGCCAACCACGTCCCATCGCAGACAAGGGTATTTCACGATATTTAAACAAGCTAATCAATTGCTTAATCATGACGATCTTGTTGCCTCTCAATAAGTCGTTTGTAATGGGAATATACTTACTTGCAGCTTCACTCGTACCGCTGCTTAAAGCAAAATAGTTGATCTTTCCTGGCCAACAAATATCGGGCTGGCCCTCAAGCGTTAAATGCCACCATTCTTTATAGATCTTATTGTAATTATAAGTTGGTACTATTTCTTGGAACTTTTTCCCAATATGTTTACTACCCAATATTTCGTCGAATTTATTTTTTTGGCCAAAAGCTGTGTAACGTGCTCTTTTAAGTAATTTTTTTAAAACACGCATTTGTGCGGTTCTTGGGCTTTTTGTTGGAAGACCAAGTGCTTTAGAAAGGCTTTTTGGTAAATTAAATTCAAATATGGCCATCTATAAAATAGGGTTTTACTTTTACGAAATAGACTCAAAAATACGAATGTTATTCGAGCAAACGAACCTACTTTTGTATCATGATTAAAAATACGCTAATTCAGGCTGTAGAACTCGGAGCAAAAGAGTTGACTCGTTTTTTTAACGGTACGTTTACAATTGCTAGCAAATCTTCTATAAATGACCTTGTCACCGAGGCAGATCATGCTTCAGAAAAAGCCATTATTGGCTTAATTCAATCCCAATTTCCAGATCATTTTATACTTAGTGAGGAAACTGGTGAGATGGCTTCCCTATCTGATACAAAATGGATCATAGACCCCATTGACGGCACTATTAATTTTGCGAATGGCATACCAATTTGTTGTGTAAGTATTGGTGTTGAGCACAAGGGCGAAATGATTTTAGGTTCTGTGTATAATCCATTCATGAATGAATTATATTTTGCAGAAAAAGGGCAAGGCGCCACTTTGAACGGTAGACCAATTAAGGTGAGCAATAAAGATTCCATTTTACACAGCTGCTTGGTGACAGGATTTCCTTATCAATATTTAGATAGTGAAAACGGGCCTTTACAAGTTTTTGAAAAACTAGTACGAAAAGCGATACCGGTTCGTCGACTAGGAAGTGCAGCATTAGATTTATGCTGGACCGCTGCTGGAAGATTTGATGGTTTTTATGAACACAAACTTCAAGCATGGGATAGTGCTGCAGGATTTTTAATGGTAGAAGAAGCAGGAGGAAAAGTAACAGACCTAATGGGTAACGCATATAATCCATACCAGCCGGGCATCATAGCAACAAATGGTTTTATTCATGACCAATTATTATCCGTGGTGAATGGGGGTAATTTATAGAGGCGTAAAGCCTAAAATATAAACGAGTAAAAAAAGTAACAGCAATATTTTATGTCAACAGAAAGAACAGAGATAGAAAAATTAGGTGAGTTTGGATTGATAGATCGATTAACACAAAATTTTGAAACACTCAATGCGTCCACACTATTGTCAATAGGGGACGACGCAGCAGTGATAGATCATTTTGGAAAACAAACGGTGATCACCACCGACTTACTAATAGAAGGCGTGCATTTTGATTTAATGTATACACCATTAAAACATCTTGGATATAAATCGGTGGTGGTGAACCTAAGCGATATTTATGCAATGAATGCGCAACCCACACAAATCACGATGAGCGTAGCTTTCAGCAATCGATTTAGTTTAGAAGCCCTAGAAGAATTTTACGAAGGCGTAGCCATTGCATGTGAAAAATATGGGGTGGATTTAATAGGAGGAGATACCTCCACTTCTCAAAAAGGACTCATCATTTCTGTAACCGCCTTGGGAGAAGTTACACCAGATCAATACATTAAAAGAAGCACCGCTGAGTCGGGCGATTTAATTTGTGTATCAGGAGATTTGGGGGCGGCATTTTTAGGATTAACATTGATGGAACGCGAAAAACAAATCTTTTTAGAAAACCCAGAGATACAACCTAATTTAGAAAACGAAGATTATATCGTAGGAAGATTGTTAAAACCAGAAGCAAGAAAAGACATTATTGAATTGCTTGAAAAACTAGAGATCAAACCAACATCCATGATGGATATCAGCGATGGCTTGAGTTCTGACGTATTGCACTTGTGTAAACAATCTGAATTGGGCTGCAGAATCTATGAAGAAAAAATTCCGATCAACGAAGCAAGTAAGGCTGCCGCTTTTAAGTTTGGATTAGACGCAACTGTTTGTGCGTTGAATGGAGGTGAAGATTATGAATTGTTATTTACTATGAAGCAAGCAGACTATGATAAAATGACGATGCAAGAAGAGATCAGCGTGATTGGATATATGTGTGATGCATCAGAGGGCACCAAATTGATTACTAAAGGAAATAATTTATTTGATATTACTGCACAGGGCTGGAACGCTTTTGGAAAAGAGGTTTAATGATTGATCACCTTATTTAGAATGGCCAATTCTGCTGATAAACAAAGTAGATTGGCCTTTTTATTTATTTCTATTGTACCATTTATATTTTTATGTTGCATCAGTTTAGCTGGATATACACTACACATTTTGATTGCTTCATCAAGTGGTATGCCCACATGTTCCACTAAGTTTTGAATTGATTTTAGTTGTGTTAATGCTGAGCCACTAAGGGTTCCAGCTGATTCGTATTTGTCACCAACTAGTGTATGTTGATACAATCCAGTGCTGGTTGCTGTTACCGCGTCAGTAATACAAAACAATCGATCACCCATTATTTTTTTAGCAACACGTATTGCAGCATAATCTACATGATAACCATCTGGAACGATACTACTCATGGCGGTTGGATGATTGAACAATGCGCCAACAACACCTGGTGCACGATGTTGAAATGCACTCATCGCATTGAAAAGATGTGTTGCAACAGGAATGCCATCATTAAAAAACTGCATCGCAGTTTCGTAAGATGCATTGGTATGACCAGCTGAAACAACAATGCCCGCAGCCTGAATGGTTTTAATAATTGCTGGCGTACATACTTCAGGCGCAAGTGTAATCATGCTAATCACATCTTTTCCATAGGCTAAAACAGAAACCACTTCTTCTATATCAGGCACATGAATCACCGATACATCATGCGCGCCTTTTTTGCTTGTATGAATCCAAGGGCCCTCTATGTGCAATCCGATACAACCCTTTCCACCAAATGCTTTATAAGCTTTTACAGCATCAATGGATGCATAAATGACGTCCATGCTTTGGGATGCAATGGTCGGTTGAAAAAAACCTGTGCCACTTTCGATGCAGTATTGATAAATTTTTTCGATCGTCTCTTTTTCAGGAAACTCAGATAATAATTTTCCATCAGCACCATATAATTGTAAATCAATTAGTGCAGGAATAATAAAAGGCATTGCGCTGTTGGCATCAAATCCTTTTTGATCTATTCCAACCACCAGATCGCTTTCAATATGTATGACTACATCATTCAACCATTTGGAACCCGTGAACAATGCCTTTGCTGAGTAATCTAAAGTCATAAAAAAATATGGTTAAAGCTTTACGCAGACAGGATTTGAGTAAGGCTATTTTTTGTTCTAAAAATGCTATGTAAATATAATGCAATTTTATGGATAGGCTTTTTACCTAGGGCTTATAAAGCTTTTGCACAATGGGCTGGTATAATATTGGCTCAAATCCACGCTGGTGTAAGAATGCATATGTTTTAGCCATGCGGCTTAGGCCTCGTTCTCCCTTTAAGCTATTCCATTTTTTAGTTGCAAGCTGTTCTAAGGTTTTGAGATAGGCATCCCCATCAATGGCTTTTAATCCAATCTTGATATTGTAGCTACTGACCCTTTTTTGTTGTAATGCGTGTAGAATTTTAAGCTTACCCCATCCCTTAATTCTAAAATGCCCCCCTGCAAATTGAACAGCAAATCGCTCTTCGTTTAAAAAATTTTCGGCAATCAGATCCGACATAATTTCTTCCACTTTGTCTTTGGTCATACCCAGTTCGTATAGCTTATCCCTGACCTCTTGTTGGGCCCTTTCTTGGTAGGCACAATAGTGCCGTATCCTTTGTATAGCTTGCTCCTTACCAATTCGAACTTTCTTCATAATGTCAATAAGAATTGCTAAAATAGCTTTTTAATCTTAAGATTTTGCTTTAGTTTCGTTCTAGTTATTCAAGGGGAAACAGCTACCCTAAAAAATCAAAAATTGAACGCATGAAGTTTATTGCATCTTCTTCTTCTTTATTAAAACACCTCCAACAAATTGCTGGTGTCATTAATACCAATACTGTATTGCCTATCTTGGAAGATTTTTTATTCGAAATAGAAGATAAAAAATTAAACATTGTAGCAACCGATTTAGAAACAGTCATGCGCGTACAAATGGAAGTAGAGAGTAAGGTGAACGGACGCGTTTGTATTCCTGCAAAAATTTTAATTGATTCTTTAAAAAATATTGCAGACCAACCACTTACTTTTAATATTGATAAGAACTATGCAGTAGAAATTACAAGCGATAATGGAAAGTATAAAGTGATGGGTGAAAATCCGGACAACTTTCCAAAAGAGCCTACAGCAGACGATACAACAGGCTTTAACATGACTAGCGGTGGTTTGTTAACAGCTATTAATAAAACATTATTTGCTGTGAGCGGTGACGATTTGCGTCCTGCTATGACAGGCGTATTCTTTGAACTAACAAAGGAGAGCGTTCAATTTGTAGCCACAGATGCACACCGTTTGGTGCGCTATAAAAGAACAGATGTGAAAGCGACTCAAAACGCTTCTTTCATCGTACCTAAAAAGCCACTTAATTTATTAAAGAACGCTTTACCAGATAATGATGATGCGATCACGGTTAGCTTTAACAACAACCACTTATTTGTAGCGCACGGGTCTACACAATTAATTTGTCGATTGATTGATGCAAGATTCCCAGACTATAAAGTGGTGATTCCGGCGGACAATCCTTATCGTTTAACAGTGAATAAGCATGATTTTCAAAATGCATTGCGCCGCGTGAATGTATTTAGTAATAAAAGTACTAATCAAGTAGCTTTAAATATTACAGGAAGTGAATTACAGATGGCTGCGCAGGATATTGATTTTAGTTTTGAGGGTAACGAGCGCATGAGTTGTGAATACCAAGGAGAAGATATTCAAATAGCTTTCAACGCGAAGTTTTTGATCGAGATGTTGAATGCAGCAGATACGGACGAGGTCTTTATTGAATTGTCTACGCCAAGTAAGGCAGGTTTAATCAAACCTTCAGAACAAGCTCCAGGAGAGGACTTGTTGATGTTGGTGATGCCATTAATGTTAAATAGTTAATCCCTATCCTATACGAAGTCTTTAACAAGACTTAAGAAGAACCCGGTGTATCTGACAGCAGAACATCGGGTTTTTTATTTACATTTATGCATAAAACAAATTGCTATGTTAGAGGCGATAAAAACCTATTTTGAAACCATTCCAAGTTTGCATCGTGCATTGTTATTGGCTGGTGGTATTACTTCTTTTTGGTTAGTAGAATTTGCAGTACCCCTTTTTAATTTTAAGTACAATAAGTTAAAACATGCGGGGCTTAATTTCTTTTTTACTTTTACCACTATTGCGATCAATTTTGCATTTGCATTAATGATGGTAAAAGTAAGTGACTGGACGGTGCAACAAAATTTTGGATTATTACAGATTGTTCAATTGTCCCCATGGGTTGAAGCGATTGCAGGTTTATTGCTATTGGATTTTATTGGCGCTTACTTGGTACATCTGATTGAACATAAAGTAAAATTTTTATGGAAGTTTCATATGGTGCACCATGCAGATACGATGGTGGATACCACTACAGGAAATAGACATCACCCAGGAGAGTCAGTGGTGAGAGCTGTTTTCGCTATTCTTGCAGTTTTTATTTTAGGTACACCCATCTGGATGGTCATGTTGTATCAAAGTTTAAGTGTGGTGCTTACACAGTTCAATCATGCGAATATTCGTATTCCAACATGGTTTGATAAAACCTTTGGTTATATTATTGTATCTCCAAATATGCATAGAGTACACCACCATATTACGCGTCCTCAAACGGATAGCAACTATGGCAATATTTTTTCTTTCTGGGATCGTATTTTTGGAACCTATAACGATACGCCGATGGATCAGATTGTATATGGCTTAGATGTGATGGATCATACACAAGACGGTTCGCTGTCTTATCAATTAAAAGCGCCATTTAATAAATCTATAAAATCAGATTATTAATTAATCGCTTTACAAATTCGTATAAATTAAAATTATCCATGATTAAAGTTGGCGCATTTATACCAGCCAGGTACGCAGCTACAAGGTTTCCAGCAAAGTTGATGCAGATGCTTGGTGACAAATCTGTGATTCGGCATACCTATGATAACACAAAGGCAACAGGTTTGTTCGACGAAGTGTATGTAGTGACTGACAGTGAAATTATTTTTAATGAAATAGTTGATAACGGCGGGAAGGCCATTATGAGTCAAAAGGCACACGAAAGCGGGTCCGATAGAATTGCTGAAGCTATAGAAAATATAGATATAGATATTGTGGTCAACGTGCAAGGGGATGAACCCTTTGTGAAGCGTGCACCATTGGAACAAGTACTTGCCTGTTTTGAGGATGCAAATGTGCAAGTTGCTTCTCTTATGCAGGTATTATCCAACCCAGCATCCATCGAAGATCCTAACTATGTTAAAGTAGCGGTTGATAAAAATTGGAATGCCTTGTTTTTTTCACGCAGTGTCATTCCTTATCCAAGGTCAACAGATACGGTCATTACTTATTATGAACATGTAGGTGTCTATGCGTTTAAAAAACAAGCTTTAATTGATTTCACCAACTGGCCGGTGTCTCCATTAGAATCCGCAGAAAAAATTGAGTGTTTACGTTATTTAGAAAATGGCGTAAACATTAAAATGGCTGTCACTCATTATATGGGTGTAGAAATAGATACCCCCGAAGATTTAATCAAAGCGGCTGAACTTTTAAAATAATCACATGAACAAAGGAAAATTATTTCAGTCAACCGTAGTCGCTGCTCTTGCAGGATTTATTTTTGGATTTGATATGGTGGTGATTTCTGGTGCTGATAAACCTATTCAAGTGTTATGGCAGACTTCACCTTGGTTTCATGGATTCTTTATTATGTCTATGGCATTATGGGGTACCGTGATCGGGTCTGTTTTTGCAGGCGCACCAACAGAAAAGTATGGTCGTAAAAAAGTGTTGATATGGTTAGGTATTATGTTTATTGCATCTGCTATTGGATCTGCATTGGCACAAGACCCTTATACTTTTTCTTTCTTTAGATTAATTGGAGGCATTGCCATTGGTGTATCATCTGTAGCAGCGCCAACGTATATTTCTGAAATTTCTAATAAAAATAACAGAGGAAAATTAGTGGGCATGTACCAGTTCAATATCGTCTTTGGTATTTTAGTGGCTTATTTATCTAATTATTTTTTAGCAGGTGTTGGTGGTGAAAATGATTGGCGTTGGATGCTAGCTGTTTTATTGATTCCTTCTATCATTTATACTTTAATGACACTGGGTTTACCAGAAAGTCCAAGATGGTTATTCTCTGTTAAAAACGACGAGGCAGGCGCAAGAGCAAACCTAGCCATTGTCGGCGTAGAAAATATTGATGAGACGATTCAAGAAATAAGCACCGCTTATGAGGAAGAAAAATCACAAGGCAGTATTCAGTTGTTTACAAAACACCACAGCAAAATACTTTCTATTGCTTTTTTTGTTGCTTTTTTTAATCAGGCTTCGGGTATCAACTTTCTTTTATATTATGCGCCTAGAATTTTAGAAGAAGCTGGTTTTGCAAAGAACAATTCTTTATTAAGTTCCATCTCATTAGGTCTAATGAACTTGGTATTTACCTTTGTAGGTCTTTGGTTAATTGACCGCATTGGTCGTAAGACTTTATTAATTATTGGATCATTTGGATACATTATTAGTTTGTCCATGGTGGCCTACGGTTTTATTAATCATAGCGCACCTGAGTTCATGCTTAGCTTTTTATTGTTATTTATAGCAGCACATGCTATTGGACAAGGTGCGGTGATTTGGGTATTGATATCAGAAATCTTTCCTACTCAAATTAGAGCCAAGGGTCAAGCCTTTGGCGCTAGCATCCACTGGGTGTTTGCAGCGCTTATTACTTTAGTCACACCTGTATTTTTAGATAGTGAAAATGGAATTTTCAAAGACAATCCTTGGCCCATCTTTGCTTTTTTTACGGTGATGATGGCATTACAATTAGTTTGGATTTTAACTAAAGTACCAGAAACAAAAGGTGTTTCCTTAGAGGCGCTACAAAAGAAATTAGCACAGTAAACTAAAAGCGACTCCATGGGGTCGCTTTTTTATGAATAAGATTGTAACATTGATACGAGTAAAAAAATAATTATTCAGTTTCGTAATTTTAAAATGGTCGATTATGTTGTGTATGGCCGTGGTGCTTTTAATCAAGTAGATGAAATTATTGCCCCGCATCGTAAGGGTGATTTTCCAATGATATTTTTTCTAGATCATTTTTTTGAAGGAAAACCTTTGGCAAGTAGAGTGCCATTAAGAGGCAAAGACAAAATTATTTTTGTGGATGTGACTTATGAACCAAAGACGACACAGGTGGATGCACTTGCAGCTGAATTAAAAGCAACATTTGGTGAAGTGAGTGGTATTATTGGTATTGGTGGCGGATCAACTTTAGATTTAGCAAAAGCCGTTGCTTTGATGATGAAAAATCCTGGTTCTTCTGCAGACTACCAAGGATGGGACTTAGTACAACAAGCAGGTGTTTATAAAGTGGGTATCCCAACACTAAGTGGAACGGGCGCAGAAGTGAGTCGTACCACTGTTCTAACGGGACCAACTAGAAAGCTGGGCATGAACTCTGACTTTACCCCATTTGATCAAATTGTTTTAGATCCTGCATTAACAAAGGACGCACCTGCAAACCAACGTTTTTATACAGGCATGGATTGTTATATTCATTGCATTGAAAGTTTAGAAGGTACATTCTTAAACGAGTTTAGTAAGAGTTACGGTGAAAAAGCATTAGAACTTTGTAGAAAAGTGTTTGTAGAAAAAAATACCTGGGATGATGAATGTGATGATCAATTAATGATGGCCTCTTATGCAGGCGGAATGAGTATTGCGTATAGCCAAGTTGGTGTGGCGCATGCAGTGAGCTATGGCCTAAGTTATTTATTAGGAACAAAACATGGTATCGGTAACTGTATCGTGATGAATCACTTAGAGGAATATTATCCAGCCGGTGTTAAAGAGTTTAAGCACATGGTAGCTAAAAATAATATTGATATTCCAGTTGGCATTTGTGCGAATTTATCAGAGGAACAATTTGACGCAATGATCAACGTGTCTTTAGGTATGAAGCCATTATGGGAGAATGCACTTGGAAAAGATTGGGAGCAAATTATGACACGAGAGAAATTGAGAGCGCTTTATAACAAACTATAGAAAAATAAAATTACTATTCCGCTACTGCTACCACTTCTTTCACTTCGGGAATCATACGCTTCATCATGCCTTCGATACCTGCTTTAAGTGTTACCATGCTAGATGGACAACCACTACAAGAGCCTTGTAGCATCAGGTTAACGATACCGTTATTATAACTTTTAAATTGTATTGCACCGCCATCCATTTCAACAGCTGGCTTTACATAGTTTTCTAATAATTCTTTTACGCGCTTTACAATATCATCGTCATCAGCAGATACCACATTGGTTGCTTCTTGTTTCATCTTAGCAACTTCATCTTCATTCACGACCACACCACCTGCTTCTAAATATTCTTTCAAGAATGTTTTGATAGTAGGAATGACATCCTGCCAATCTTCGGTATCAGTCGTTTTTGTTAATGTCACAAAATTGCTAGCGATAAAAACACTTTTGATAAAAGGGAAACTAAATAATTCTTTCGCCAATGGAGAAGCGGTTGCCAAGGCTTCTTCTGCTACATCTAAACTTTTACCTGGATACAATAGTTTGTTGGCTACAAACTTCATTGTTTCTGGATTGGGTGTCATTTCTGTATAAATGCTCACGATGGTATTGCCTGTTGTAATCATAATTGCTTTTTTATTCAGTCCAGCGCAAAAATAATCAAAATGAATGGCTTGCTAGCCCATGAAGGGGGATAATGGCGTTATTTTTCCGATATCGAAAGACAACAAATAGCCTGTTGATGCCTATTTAGATCCCATTGTCTACATCATTTAGGTGTTGATGATCATTAATTTAGCATAGTTCAACATGATCTTTTTCTCACCATTCAGATCAAAAAGGATATTGGCTATTGGGTTATGTGCCGAACCTTCAATGGTTTTAATGATGCCAAACCCAAATTTTTGATGCTCTACTTTCATGCCCTCTTCTAGTGCAGTTGGGTCAGCAGCGGCAAAATTGGCCGAAGGAATATGGTTTTTATTCAAAGTGCTTGGAGGTGTCACAGGTAAGTAGCTAGGCTTGGTATCGCCGGAGGCTTTTGGCTTGGATTCATTCCAATAGCCCGACTTATTGCCGCCGTGCATTCTGTCGTAGGCGCTGCCCCATCCGCTTGATTGGTTTCTTGCACTGCCACCCGCACTGGATTTATCTAATTTTTCTTCTGGCATTTCTTCAATGAACCTACTTGGATCATTTTGTACCAGTTGCCCAAATCGATATCTCGAGTTGGCATAGCTTAACCATAAATGTTTTTTTGCTCTTGTTACGGCAACATAAAACAACCTACGCTCTTCTTCTAATTCCTCTCTTGTATTCACACTCATGCCACTTGGAAACAATGTTTCTTCTAAGCCAACTACAAATACGCAATCAAATTCTAAACCTTTTGCTGCGTGCACCGTCATTAATTTTACGGTGTCTTCGTTTCCGTTATCATTATCGGCATCGGTAATTAAAGTGATTTGTTGTAAATAAGACCCTAAGCTTTTATCTCCTAACTCACCATCGTCATTACTAGGGCTCTCTGTCCACTCTTTAATGGAGTTCAATAATTCTTGAACGTTTTCATAACGCGCTAATCCTTCTGTAGATTTATCGTTGAAAAGTTCCTTAATGATATTGGTACTCTTACCAACCTGCACTGCCACATCGTAGGCATTATTTTTAGTTAAGAGATTTTGAAAATATTTTACCATTGTTACAAACTCTTCTATAGAATTGAGCGTGCCTGCTTTAAAACCAAAACCTTTTGCCTTATCTAGTACTTCAAAAAAAGTTATATTTTGTTCACTTGCTATCACCAAACATTTTTCCACTGTCGTTTTACCAATCCCTCTAACTGGATAGTTGATAATTCTTTTTAAGCCTTCTTCGTCTTTTGGATTGGCAATGACACGCAGGTAAGCGATAAAATCTTTAACCTCCTTTCTTTGATAAAAGCTAAGCCCACCATAAATCTTATAAGCAATGCCTGTTCTTCTTAAACTTTCCTCAAAGGACCTTGACTGGGCGTTGGTCCTATATAAAATGGCAAAGTCTTTATTATAAAAATGATTTCTTAATTTATTTTCTTGGATACTATCTGCAACAAATTTTCCTTCATCATTGTCGGTCATTGTTCGCACCAACTTAATTTTGTCACCTTCTTCGTTATCTGTCCAAAGCTCTTTTGGTATTTGACCTTTATTGTTTTTAATCACACAGTTAGCGACTTCGATGATGGACTTGCTGCTTCTATAGTTCTGTTCTAGCTTGACCAACTTTACGTCGTCATAATCTTTTTGAAATTGTAAAATGTTTTCGATGGTGGCACCACGAAAGCTATAAATACTTTGTGCATCATCACCTACCACACAAAGATTTTCATGTACCGCTGCAAGTAGTTTTGCAATTTGATACTGTACCGGATTGGTATCCTGGTACTCATCAATTAAAATATATTTAAACTTGTGTTGATATTTGTGCAATACTTCTGGAAAGTCACGCAAGAGTTCATGCATTTTAAAAAGTAAGTCATCAAAATCCATGGCCCCGCTTTTAAAACAACGAGCCACATAGCTTGCATAAATTTCTGCAATTTGAGGTCTGTTAGATCTTGCATCTTCTTGCTTCAAAAAATTGTCCATCGCATATTCAGCAGGACCTACCAAAGCATTTTTAGCTGACGAGATACGATTGTGTACAATATTGGGTTTATACAATTTGTCATCCAAGCCCATATCATTGATCACTTGCTTTAAAACAGACCTTGAATCGTCGGTATCGTAGATGGTAAAGCTCTGTGGATAGCCCAACTTAGCAGCTTCTGCTCTTAAAATACGTGCAAATACGCTGTGGAAAGTGCCAATGTATAAGTTGCGGGCTTCCATATTGCCAAGGGCTTTTTCCACCCTTTCTTTCATTTCGGCAGCGGCCTTATTGGTAAAAGTAAGCGCCAAGATATTAAAGGAGTCCACGCCACTATGCATTAAATGCGCAATACGAGAAGTCAATACTTTTGTTTTACCACTTCCCGCTCCGGCAATAATCATCAAGGGCCCTTTAAGGTGCAGCACGGCCTCTTTTTGTGGTTCATTTAATCCGTTCAAATACGCTTGTTGCATCCTGCGAAGATACGTGTACTTGATGCAATTATAAAGCAGGTGGAAAACTAAAAATAATAAAAAGCTTTAAAAATAAGGAGGCAAAAAAATCAGGGCACCTGTTGGAGGGTGCCCTGAAAAATCTTGGTATATAGTTAAATCAATCTTTAAACAGAATGATTGTTCTATCGACTACTTATTCTCTAATAATTTAAAGAATTGATCTAATTGAGGTAAGATCACGATTCTTGTTCTTCTGTTTTTAGCTCTGTTTGTAGCGTTATCATTTTCAACCACTGGCGCATATTCACCTCTACCTGCTGCTGTCATACGCTTAGGATCTAAACCATAAGTATCTTGTAATATACGTACCACTGTCGTTGCACGCTTTACAGATAAATCCCAGTTGTCTTCTAATACAGAACCATTGTCTAATAATTGTTGAGAATCTGTATGACCTTCTACCATAAATTCGATAGATGGTTGTGCTGCTAATACTTTAGCTACTTTACCCAATACAGTTTTAGCTTTGTCTGTGATATTGAAGCTTCCGCTTTTGAATAATAATTTATCAGAAATATCAACGTATACCACGCCCTTATCCACTTTCACATTTACGTCATCGTCGTTCAAGTCGCCTAATACACCTTTCAAGTTCATTACCAAATTCATATTGATAGAATCCTTGCGAGCCATAGAGCTTTGTAAGCCTTGAATATAAAGGTCTTTTGATCCAATATTGTCTAAAGACTTCTTGATGCTTTCTGCTTGTGCACCTGTCACTACAGACATGTCCTTCAATTGGCTTAAGACCACATTGTTATTTTCTTTTAAAAAGTCGATTTGCTTATTTAAATCCGCTACTTGATTCTCTAAAGCTTTTCTTTCTGCAGCAATTTTATCTGCATCGTTTTTTGCTTTTGAAGTTGCGTCTTGTGCATCACGGTATTTACTTTGAAGATCTGCGTATGCGCCATTTAATTGACCATATTTAGCTTCTGCCTCTTGTAATTTTTTAGGGCTAACGCAAGAAAAAGCACCTAAGCTTATAAGAGCAAGCGCTAAAAAAATTTTACTTTTCATGTTAAGTCTGTTTTTAATATATGAATAATCAAGTTATTGCTGTGACAAAAATAAGAAACTACGGCATAGGAATAAAACAAAAATGAAAAATCACTTGTTTTTAACAAACTATATCGTCTGTGATGCCATATTCAGGAACATAGCCCTTAAATTCTTTAAAAAAATTGACAATGGAGCGTAAATCGGCAGATTCATCATTGCTGGTATAGAAAGGGTCTGCAAAAACCACCCGTCTCTTGCCAAAATCAAAACCTACCATCAGAATGGGCACCCCTGCGTTTTTAGCGATATGGTAAAAGCCCGTTTTAAATTTAAGGACCTTTGTTCTTGTGCCTTCTGGGGAAATCGCAATATGAAAGCGTTCATTTTTACGATAAAGGTCCACCACCTGTTCTACCATATTGTTCTTTTTACGTCGATCCACAGGATGACCCCCTAAAAGTCTAAAAAACCAACCAGTTATGGGGTTAAAGAGTTCTTTTTTACCCAAAAAATGCACAAATTTAAAATGCATTTGTTGGCGTACGGCTAAACCAAGGAAAAAATCTACTCCATGGGTATGGGGCCCTGCAATGATCACAGACTGCTTTAATGTATGCGGAAAGTTACCTTCTGTTTTCCAACCCCTTACTGTAAAAAACCACCACGCTAAAAATTGCTGAAACATATAATAAAATTAAAGATGCATTAATAGACCTGCGTTATGAATTGGATTGACTTCTGAAGCAACTATTTTTTCTGTTTTAAATTTTGGAATAGCAGCAGCTTCGATATTTTTTAAATAGACCTTATCATAATATTTTAATAAAATAGAAAAAGCGCCTTCGATATTGTTTTCAACTAGTAAATTCACTGCGGTCTTTGTCTCTAATCCCCCCAGTCTTTTTTGAATTCTCAAAGTGGCTGCTATTAAATCAGCTACTGCAAACTTACCATAAGCTTGAGCGATAAATTGCAAACGAGCATCAAATGGGATATCAATAAAATAACAAATACTATTACGTATATTTTTAAAAAAAGTAATAGGCAACATATTTGTTCCAATTCTTTGACTCTCGTCTTCTATCCAAAAAAAAGGATTTTTTGAACTTATATTTAATAAAGCCCTCGCTAAATTATTTTCAAATTGCTCTTGACTATCTTGTTGATTTTGTCCAAGTGCACCAAATGCAGACCCTTTATGATTTGCCAACCCTTCTAAATCAATGACAGGTAATTTACTTTTTTGCAGTTGTAATAATATTTCTGTTTTACCTGATCCCGTAAAACCACCCAAGACTTTCATTGAATAATTTTTTTCGAACTGCGCTAAAACCCAATTGCGATAAGCCTTGTAGCCTCCATTAAGTTGTTCTGTTTTAAAACCGTATAAATCTAATAGCCAAGCAACTGCAGCACTGCGCATGCCGCCTCTCCAACAGTGTACTAAAATGGTGGGCTTCTTGCCATTTGTTTTTTCGTAGATAGCAGTCCATCCCTCAACTTGCTCAATCATGTTTTGCATCTTTGTCCCAAAAAAAGGAAGCCCTAATTTAATGGCAGCTTCTCTACTTTCTTGTTTATAGGTGGTACCAATTGCTGCACGTTCTTCATTGGTGAAAAGTGGAAGTGAAAAAGCAGTTGGGATATGTGCATGTGCATACTCTCCAGGACTTCGAACATCAATGATTAAATAGTTGGATAAATTTTCAAAAATCCCTTCCCCTGTTTTTTGTACAGCCATGCTACAAATTTACTTGCTTTAAGGTTGCTTCCAATGCTTCTTTTGTAAAGCTTTTAAAAGGGATGGGTTGGTACTTAAAATTGGCAGCTTCTTTAAGGGCTGTTTCCAGTTTAAATGCACTTTGATCATAGGCAATAGCCCAACCTTTTTCTTGCCATCTTTTAGCCAAGTATTCCTGTTCTGTTTGTCCAGGAGTGGGTACTAAAATCAGGGACTTATTGAATGGAATTAGTTCCATTAAGCTGGTATATCCACCTCGGCTAATAATATACTTTGTATTTTCAATCGCTTTGACCATATCGGGTCCGTCCAAGTGCGGTACGATGGACCCAACTGCAGAAACAGCATGGT
The DNA here is from genome assembly GCA_044353005.1 of Sediminibacterium sp. Lineage (GTDB taxonomy): Bacteria > Bacteroidota > Bacteroidia > Chitinophagales > Chitinophagaceae > Sediminibacterium. The sequence continues at coordinate 43,574 of JBILCS010000001.1, forward strand.
TATTGGGTTGACCAGCTGTGCCAGCGATGAGCTTAAACGGCTGTTGGAGTTGATTCCCTTCTTCCCATAAGACCTCTTGAAAAATGCTTCTTTGTGGCTCTGGTCCAGACACAATGCCTAAAAACAAGTGGGTAGGCTGCTGCCCATCCACAGGAACAGAAGCATAGGCTTTTAACCTAGACAAACAATTCATATACCAAACGGGCACGGATGGTTTTAATATTGGATTTCCTAAAATGCCAGAAAGATTTTGGTCGCCTTCCATATCGGGTACCCAAACCATGGCATAAAAAAGTTTAAACCAACTATACTGCATCCACTGTAATAATCTAGTTGACCAGCTATAAGGCGTTTGTAGATTCAGCTGATGTGTGATAAATACAGAAGGTGTTTTAAAGTGAAAAAAACCAAGTCGATTATCAGAAACAATCAAGTCAAATTGTTGGTACCGATTTGTTTTATATAACCACCAAAACTCTCTAAAGATGTTGTACAAAATACGAGGAATCTGTAAAACCATAATCAATGTAAATCCATCTGCTTTTTTAGAATAACGAATTTGATATCCTTTTAATCTCAGGAAAGTCAAACTAGGAAAGGCTTCTCTTAAAATTATTTCGTGCGTTCCTTCTGTAGCAATCGTTACATGATAGCCAAGTTCAATAAACGCAGTAATGACTGGGATACATCTTGTTGCATGACCAAGTCCCCAATCTAATGGCGCTATGAGTACCTTTTTTTGTTGCATGAATCTTTAAATCTTATTCAAATATACTTGTAAAAAATTGTAGTTTTGTGTCCATGTTAAGAAGCCATATATATCTTGCGAACAACGATGTCTTAAAAAGACAAAAGCAATTGATTTTATTATTGGAAATACATACCATGTTGTATCAGATTGAACATGTAGAACAGTTTTATCAGAATATCGAAGTGATTGATTTAAATAAAAGAAAAATCATTCAAAAGCCGCATTTAGTAAAGCGCAGTTTAAAAGACAATCCTGAGAAGCCCTTTGTCTTTGCTTACCATAAAAATTAGTTGAATTACACTATCTTTAAGAGGACGATTCCAAAAAATTGTTTTCATTAAAAGAAATAGGTATGTCATTTATCACAAAAGAAAAATCAGTAGCACTTTATGCTGCCTTAGTTTCCTTTGGGACCTATGTTTTTATATTTGGATTTAGAAAATCATTTACAGTTTGTACTTTTGAAGGCATGACTTTTGGACCTATTGCATTTAAAACCGCGATGGTGATTAGTCAAATGTTGGGCTATTTAATGGCCAAGTTTTATGGTATTAAATTCATCTCTGGCCTAGAAAAAAAGAACCGATATAAAATTATTTTTTTATTAACGGGTATTGCATGGGCAGCTTGGTTATTATTCGCCATTGTGCCTGCACCTTATAGCATCTTATTTTTATTCATCAATGGTTTTCCGTTGGGCATGTTATGGGGTGTTGTCTTTTCTTATGTAGAAGGAAGACGTAGCACCGACTTCATTGGTGCTGCACTGGCAGTAAGTTTTATTTTTTCTGCAGGATGGGTTAAGTCTGTAGGCGCTTGGTTGATGCAAGATTTTCATATCGCTGAAACCTGGGTACCATTTTGTACTGGATTGGTTTTTGCATTGCCCTTGGTGCTATGTGTTTGGGGCTTGGAGAAAGTGCCACCGCCCTCTGCAGAAGATGAAGCCTTGAGGGCAAAAAGAATTCCAATGACAGGAGCAGATCGAAAATTAATTATAAAGCAGTATTTACCAGGGGTGGTTGCTTTTATTGTCATTTATTTATTTGCCACTATTTTTAGAGATATTCGAGATAATTTTTCGGCAGACATGTGGAAGGAAATGGGTTATGCCGCAAAGCCTTCTACTTTTTCTGAAACAGAAATTCCTATTACTATTTTTATTTTAATCTTAATTGGTGCAGTTGTTGCCGTCAAAAATAGTTTTAAAGCATTCATGATAGCACATGTGTTTATTATAATTGGTTTTGTTGTAGCAGGAATGTCCACTTATTTTTTCACACAAAAATTATTGGATCCATTTTGGTGGATGCTCTTGGTAGGCCTTGGCTTATACCTGGTGTATATACCTTTCAATTCTATTTATTTTGATCGCTTAATTGCAGCCTATTCGATTAAAGGAAATGCAGGCTTCTTTATCTATTTAGCAGATTCAATTGGCTATGTAGGTAGCGTAACCGTGATGTTGGTAAAAGAAGGCATGACTTTAGAGATAGAATGGACGACCTTCTTTTCACAGAGTGTCATGATTTTATCTTTTGTGGGCATATTTATTACAGCCTATGCAATGTATTATTTTGCATCAAAATCAAGGATGACCCCATTGATACAATAACGCAAGCCTGTTGGAGGTGGACCATCTTCAAATACATGCCCTAAATGTGCCTTGCACTTACCACATTGCACTTCTGTTCGCTTCATCCCATGGGTGTTATCTGGGGTATAAATGATGGACTGTTTAGCAACAGGCTCATAAAAACTAGGCCAGCCACAACCGCTATCAAATTTAGTATCGCTTTTAAATAACGGATTTCCACATGCTTTACAATGATAAGTGCCAATAGCCTTAGAAGTTTCAAAGGCACTGGTAAAAGGACGCTCGGTCCCCTTTTCTCTTGCAATCGCGTAGACTTCAGGACTTAGGATCTGTTTCCAAACGCTATCGGGTACAATAACGGCTTCCTTACTCGTTTTAGAATAATAGGTATTTTCTTTTGTTGGCATGGTTTTCGATTTATTGGATTGCTTAATCATTGACTGGCCGCAAGCGGTTTGGCTGATCAAAAGGCAAAAACAAAGTATTTTATACATGGTATTGATTTCTATGTAAAATACTAACAAGTATTCAGTTAATTTGTTGCGTAATTTATAAAGGAAGGTTAAAAAAATTTACCCGAGTTTGTTATCTTTGTGCTCTATCAACACAATCCCATGTTCAATTTAATCCTATTTGGTCCTCCAGGAAGCGGCAAAGGCACTCAAAGTGAAAATATAATCGCTGCTTATGGTTTACAGCATTTGTCTACAGGTAATTTATTACGTAGCGAGATTGCTGGTCAAACCACATTAGGAATGGAAGCCAAGAGAATGATGGACCAAGGACAATTGGTGCCAGACGAAGTGGTGATAGGTATGGTTGATAATTTTATGAATGCACATCCAGGGGCTAAAGGATTTTTGTTTGATGGCTTTCCAAGAACAACTGCACAGTGTATTGCACTAGATGCTTTATTGAAAAATAAATCAAACGAAATTAACGTAGTACTTGCATTGGAAGTAAGTGAAGAAGAGTTGGTGAAAAGATTATTAGGAAGAGGTTTGACATCTGGCAGATCGGATGATACCAACGAAAGTATTATTCGCGCAAGAATCCAAGAATACAATGATAAGACTACTGCTGTTGCAAGGTATTACGCACAATTTAATAAAGTGGTTGCTGTCAAAGGAGAGGGTACGGTAGAATCTATCTATGCAGATTTAAAAGTAGAGATTGACACAAGAATCAATTAATTTAAAACTTAGTACATAAAAAAAGGGTCAACAATAGTTGATCCTTTTTTGTTTCAAATATTTTTTATGATTAGATATTCAATCCGCCGCAGGCGCTAATCACTTGACCAGTTACATAACTACTCATATCGCTCGCTAAAAATAAAGTGGTGTTGGCAATTTCATCTGCCTTGCCAAAACGACCCAAAGGAATTTTATCTAAAAAAGCTTTTCCTGCTTCACCTTCATTTAAATAATGCGTCATGTCGGTTTCTATAAATCCTGGTGCAATTGCATTACAGCGAATATTGCGACTACCTATTTCTGCTGCAATCGATTTTGTAAATCCTATGATCCCTGCTTTGCTAGCTGCATAGCTGCTTTGACCCGCATTACCTCTAATGCCAATGATAGAACTCATATTGATAATGCTTCCACTGCGCGCTTTCATCATTGGACGTATCACTTGCTTAGTCATATTAAAGACGCTCTTTAAATTGGTTTCCATCACGTCGTCCCATTGTTCCTCTGTCATACGCAATAATAAATTGTCTTTAGAGATACCTGCATTGTTGACGCAAACATCGACTGTGCCAAATGTAGCTACCACATCATTTACAAATGTTTCACAGGCTGCAAAATCACCTGCATTGGCTTGGTAGGCTTTTGCTTTAACACCTAATTTTTCTATTTCAGTAATTAGCTGGTTCGCTTTTTCAGCACTACTATCGCTTACATAAGTGAATGCAATATGGGCACCTTGCTCTGCTAATTTTAAAGCGATAGCTGCGCCAATGCCTCTAGCTGCACCTGTTACTATAGCTACTTTTCCTGCTAATAATTTCATTACTTTTTATTTTTAATAAACCAATAAGTATGCATTAAGATAATACTAATATTCACAAATATAATAGGATTATCCTGTTTTAAAAAACCGTATGCAATCCAAAGCATACTGCCAATCATATTGATGATCCTTAGTTTTCTTACATCTTGTATTGCAAAAGAACCCACTACAACAGCAGTTGCTATCCAGCCTAAGACATCAATCATGGTATGCTTTTTTATTATCCTTCCTGGTGAATCAATTTTAATTCTTCTAAAAATTTACGCTCATTGGACAGTCTAGGTACTTTATGTTGTCCACCTAATTTACCTTTTCTTTTTAACCATTCGTGAAAACAATCTTTTTTGACAGCAGTGATATGTGGTAAGCCTAGTGCAATGTCTTTATATCTTTTGGCTTCATAATCACTATTCACTGATTGTAAATTTTTATCTAGCTCAATAGTAAACGCATGCATATCTGTTGGAGGGTTTTCAAATTCAATCAACCACTCGTGTGCGCCAGCACCCTTGTCTGACATAAAGATAGGTGCAGCAGTGTACTCTTTCATCACTAGATTCAAACTTGCACAGGTTAAGCTAATGGCCTTATCACTATTGTCTGCAATCAATTCTTCTCCAAAAGCATTGATATATTGTTTTAATCTTCCGCTCACTTTAATTCTAAAAGGATGGAGTGTCACAAACTGTACGGTGTCCCCCACCAGATATCGCCAGAGCCCACCATTGGTGCTTATGACAATGGCATAATTTTTTCCTAATTCAACTTTGTCTAATCCAATCGTGATCGGATTTTCTTTTCCATATGCTTCAGCTGGCATGAATTCATAAAAAATACCATGGTCTAAAAAGAGCAACATACCTTCTTCGTTCAAACGATCCTGTGCAGCAAAAAATCCTTCACTCGCATTGTAGATCTCTAGATAATTACAATCCCCACCAATGATCTTTTTAAATTCTGCTTGATAGGGTATAAAAGAAACACCACCATGTATGTACAATTCAAAATCTGGCCAAACCTCTTTAATTGTTTTTTTGCCAGTGATTGCTAAAATTCGTTTGAACAATACCAGTGTCCAAGTAGGCACACCTGCAATTGACGCCACAGGCTCTTGGATCGTGCTTTGCGCAAGCAGTTCGATTTTAGATTCCCACTCGTCCATCAATGCAATTGATAGTTCAGGCACTCTCACTAAGCCAGACCAGATAGGTGCGTTCTGCAATAAGACTGCACTTAGGTCACCATATTGAATGTCTTCTTTAATCGGGTGCACTTGGTGACTTCCGCCAATGATCAGCATCTTACCCGTTAAAAGATCACTGTCCGGAAAGGCGTTATAGTAAATACTGAGTACATCTTTTGATCCCTGAAAATGATTGTCTTCGATGCTTTCTTGGCTTAGCGGAATAAATTTACTCTTGTCGCTTGTAGTGCCACTACTTTTTGCGAACCATGCAATAGGGGTGTTCCATAACACATCTGCCTCGCCCTGCATGACCTCGTCTATATAGGGCTTAATGTCTTCGTATTCTTGAATTGGAACAACTTCTTTGAACTTTCTAATATTGAAAACGCTACTAAACTGATACTTTCTTCCGATCTGTGTGTATTGACCGTGTGTAATGAGGTCCTGCAATACTTCACGTTGCGCAGCTACCGGATCTTTAACCCAATGCTCGACGCGCCAGTAGCGCAATCTTGCTAGTCTTGATAATGCTGGGCTAAAAATCTTCATAGGCTATTTTTGTCCCATTTCGATAATCCAATCCTTACGCTTTAACTCAAAGTTGGTACCAAGGTATAATCGTCTTACATGTTCATCTGCTGCTAATTCTTCGGCAGTTCCGTGTTTAAATATTTTTCCTTCAATCAAAAGATAAGCTCGATCGCAAATAGATAAGGTTTCATTGACATTGTGATCGGTAATTAAAATACCAATGTCTTTTAATTTTAATCTAGCAACAACGGATTGTATATCTTCTACTGCGATAGGATCCACGCCAGCAAAGGGTTCGTCCAATAAAATAAACTTAGGATCTACGGCTAGTGCTCTTGCAATCTCAGTTCTTCTTCTCTCGCCACCACTTAAACTATCACCGTTATTATCTCTTACTTTTTGTAAATTAAATTCATCTAAAAGGGTTTCCATTTTATGTAAACGCTCACCCTTCGTCAATTTTGTCATTTCTAAAATGGCCATGATATTGTCTGCCACAGATAACTTTCTAAATACACTTGCTTCTTGTGGTAAATAGCCCAAACCCATTTGAGCGCGCTTATACATGGGCAAATGCGTGATATCCTCTTCGTTTAAAAACACACGACCCTGGTCTGGAGCAATCAAACCAACCACCATATAGAAAGTCGTTGTTTTCCCGGCGCCGTTGGGTCCTAATAATCCAACAATTTCCCCCTGTTTTACGGATACACTTACCTCGTCCACCACCTTACGGCCCTTGTATTGTTTAATCAACTTATCGGTATGTATCGTTAGTATCACGTTGAATGTTTTGTACAAAAATAAGGGTAAAAAGGCCTATTTGAACCTAGTCAAATAATATTAACTATTTTTGCACTCTATGCACGTAACAGCACATTTAGAAAAAGCAAAAGACACATTGGTCTCCTTTGAGATTCTGCCACCATTAAAGGGCAAAACAATTACCTCTATCTACGATCATTTAGATCCACTGATGGAATTTAAACCTTCTTGGATCAATGTGACTTACCACAGAAGCGAGACCATGTTTAAGAAAAAAACAGATGGCACTTTTGAAAAAGTAGATGTGCGTAAACGACCAGGTACGGTTGGTATTTGTGCTGCGATTATGAACCATTATAATATTGATGCTGTGCCGCATATTATTTGTGGTGGTTTTACAAAAAGAGAAACAGAAGATGCATTGATTGATTTGCAGTTTTTAGGCATTGACAATGCTTTAATTTTAAGAGGTGATGCTGCTAAGAATGAGTCTAGCTTTGAGCCAGAGCCAGGTGGAAATAAATATGCGATTGATTTATTAAAACAAGTAGGACAATTAAACCAGGGTATTTATTTAGACGAAGATATTTTAAATGGCGGCAAGACTGATTTTTGTATGGGTGTTGCCGGTTATCCAGAAAAACATTTTGAATCCCCAAATTTTGAAATAGATTTAATCAAAACCAAGGAGAAAGTAGATGCGGGTGCAGAGTATATCATGACCCAAATGTTTTTCAACAACCAAAAGTTTATAGAATATGTGCAGGCTTGTCGCGATATGGGTATTACAGTGCCAATCATTCCAGGATTAAAGCCTATCACCAATAAAAAGCAACTGACTATTTTACCAAGAATATTCCATGTAGACATCCCAACAGAATTATCTAATGCCATTAACAAGTGCAAGACAGATGCGGAATGTGAGCAAGTCGGCACGGAGTGGTTGATTCAACAAAGCAAGGAGTTAAAAGCAGCGGGCGTTCCTGTGTTACACTATTATACATTAGGAAAACCTAAGGTGATAAGAGACGTTGTTTCGGCTGTATTTTAACTTATTTTTTTTGTTGAGATTGCAAGAAATCATGAAACTGATCGACCGTTAAATTCTTTGCAATGATCTTTTTGTCTTTATCTAATAAATAAAAGGTAGGTGTTTTAAATACATCATACAACTGTCTGATAGTAGTTGGTTTCCCTGCATTTATTTCTGCATTGAATGCAGCTTCGGTTTGATAGACATGTGACCATCCTGCATCAAAATGTTGTTCTGTAATAAATTGTTTCCAAGATGCTAATTCTTTTACATTGGTATTAACACCAATTACTTGCACGCCTAATTGCTTCCAGTTTTTTGTATAAAAAGAATCTACCCTTGGCATTTCTTCTTTACAGTGACCACAGGTTGGATCCCAGAATGCGATAAATGTAAATTTAGCTGGACTATTATAGAGCGAAAAAGCTTTGTTATCCATTGTATTCAAATCCAATGGTGGAGCGGAGTTTCCAATTAAGTTGGCCATGATACTATAGGCTCTTTCTGTAATTGCTTTTTTAGATTCATTGTTTAAGAGTACGGTGTCACCCTTGCTAAAAAAATTTTGGAACAAATGTAGAAACACTTTATCCTGCCCCATAAATTCGGGACTAATGTATTTGTTGGTAAACTTAAAAAGTAAAAAAGGATAAATTTCTTTTCCTGTTTTTGCGACAGTCAACATGTATTGCACTTCTTCGATAATTGAATCTGGTTCACGTGAAACATAGTTTTTAAAATACTCATCTAGCTTCGCTTCAAAAAAAGGCGTTCTTAATAAACGGTTATCATTGAAGACCACATTGTCCCAATAATGATTTTTCACATAATAAAATGGATAGGTAGAATCCGCTTTGCCTTTGATGATTGGGATAGCTGGGACTTCTGGTCTTTGTAATACGTCTAAGAAAAAACGCATCATCGATTTTGGCGCAGTGGTGATAATTTTTTGTCGTTCTTGTTTAAAGCTTGTGTCTATTTTTTTTAAGGCCTGCAGGTATTTTACAGAATCGCTGGATATTGTAGCATTGTTGTAAGCTTGCTCTAGCTGGCTTCTTTGCCTACCAAGCTGGTTCATAGTTTTTGAATAGGTACTAAAAATATCGTTATCTTTTGAACCAATAATTGTATGGTCTGATAGATTTAATGTGTCCGCAATGATTTTAAATTGTTGACCCTCATCTACCAAAAACTCAAATAAAATAGTATACCTAGGGGATACAATAAAATAGATGCCTGGCGTTAGCTTCTCTTTACCTTTAAAATATCCTAGGCTTGCGTCATTTAAAATGGTTGAATCGGCAAACACGCGATTTTGACCATAGTTGGTGCCTAAATAGATTTTTGTGTTTTTGTAAGGCTTAAGGGTTATTTCAATATTGTGCCCAACAGACTTGTTATTTGAAACAGGTTGTTTTTTGACAGCCTGAGCATGTACAAAGGTTGTAGACAAAAGAACCAAACTAAAACAGCATAAAGCAATAATTTTCTGAAACATATGAATGGGTTAAAGGGCAAATTAAGTATACAAAAGTAAAAAATAAAAAACAGATTTAGGTTTAATTTAAATGGGTGGAATGGTAGATTCTAGTAGCTTGATTGTACCTTTGTTACTGTGAGAAAGTCAAAACCAGCAATCATTTTAGAAAAGGTCCTTATTGAGGATTATGCAGCAGAGGGCAAGTCCTTAGCAAGAGTAGATGGAAAAGTGATTTTTGTAGAAGGGGCAGTGCCAGGGGATGTGGTGGACATTCAACTCCAAAAAAATAAAACGGATTGGGCAGAAGGCTTTGCTAAAAAATTTCATAGCTATTCAAGCAACAGGGTGCAACCATTTTGTAGTCATTTTGGGGTATGTGGAGGATGTCAGTGGCAGATGTTACCTTATGCTCAACAGCTAGTCTATAAGCAACAACAAGTGGTTGATAATTTAACAAGGATCGCTAAGATCCCTTTGCCAACCATTCCTGCTATTTTGGGAGCTAAGCAAACCGAGGGTTATCGAAATAAAGTAGAATATACTTTTGCTACCGAAATTTATATGTCATTTGAAGCCTTTAGAGCAATGAAAGCTTCTGGCGAGGCGCCAGTTAAAAGCCCTGGTGATGGTGGTTTTCATGCGAGAGGATTTTTCGAAAAAATTGTTCCAATAGACACTTGTTATTTACAAGAAGAGCCAACCAATTTAATGCGCAAAGCGGTGGTTCAATTTGCCTTAGACAATAAGATGCCGTTTTACAATATCAAACAACACCAAGGTTGGTTAAGAAATATGTTTGTTAGAAATTCCACCAAGGGAGAGTGGATGATTAATTTGATTCTTGGTTATGAGGATGAAGCAAAAAGAAAAGCATTAATGGATTTGTTATTAAAGCAGTTCCCTCAACTCACTACGCTCTTGTATACCATCAATACCAAGCGTAATGATAGTATGCAGGACTTGGTTCCACAAGTGTATTATGGCAATGGGTATATCACTGAAAAATTAGAAAAGTTTGAATTTAAAATAAGTCCAAAATCTTTTTTCCAAACCAATTCAAAACAAGCAGAAGTTTTATATCAAGTAACACGCGACTTCGCAGAATTGAGCGGAAAGGAAATTGTGTATGATTTATATTGTGGCACTGGAAGCATTGGAATTTTTTGTAGCGATCAAGCCAAAAAAATTATTGGCGTAGAGTTTGTTGAAGAGGCGATTGAGGATGCAAAATTAAATGCCGAATTGAATGGCTTAACAGCAACTGCATTTTTTGCAGGAGACGTGATTAAGGTTTGTGATGATACTTTTTTTGAAACCCATGGTAAGCCAGATGTGATTATCACCGATCCGCCAAGAGCAGGGATGCACGAAAAATTAGTGCAAAAATTATTAGAAATGGAAGCGCCAATCATTGTATATGTAAGTTGTAATCCAGCAACACAGGCCAGAGACCTAGCATTGCTACACGCTAAGTATACGGTGACTAAAATACAGCCTGTAGACATGTTTCCACACACTTTGCATATAGAGAATGTGGTACAATTAAAAAGAACAGATTTATTAAACGCATAATTTATGAGAGAATTTAGACCTACAAGTTTCAATATTTTACCAACGATCATTAAAAACTTAATCATCATTAATGCTTTAATGTTTTTGGCGCAAAATACATTTGCGGGACCCACTAGTGCATTTTCAGTGGAAGATTATTTTGCACTACACGCATGGCAAAGTAAATTGTTTCAACCATGGCAGATGATTACCCATATGTTCTTGCATGGTGACTTTGGACATATACTAGGTAATATGTTTGCGTTATGGATGTTTGGATCTGTTTTAGAAAATGTATGGGGTCCTAAGCGATTTTTATTGTTCTATATTTTATGCGGTGTGGGCGCTTCAGTTTTACACTTACTTATACTTTCATATGAGTTTGTCCCGATGGCATCAGACCTCATGCAATTAAGTCAAATGAGTGTGTCAGGATCGCCAGATTTTAATAAGACTGTGTTGGAATATGCAAAAGACCATAATATTCAGCAAATAATAATATTAAGCGAGAACAATGTTAGCTTGGATACTCCTGGTATTCGCCCCCAGATCATGGAGCTATTGACAAATCATTACAACAAGACTATTAATACTGCCACATTAGGTGCAAGTGGGGCCGTCTTTGGTATTATCATGGCTTTCGTTTACTTGTTTCCCAATACCTTAATCTATATTTATTTCTTCTTTCCCATTAAGGCAAAGTGGCTGGGTATCTTGTATTTTTCTTACGAATTATTTTTTGCCTTGCGCAATTCGGCAGGAGACAACGTGGCAAGATGGGCGCATGTGGGTGGAGCTATTGTAGGCTTTGTATTGGTTTATCTTTGGTCTAAGAAGGAACGTAATAATAGGTGGAACTAAATATCATAATAATCAAAAGCAGATGCAATCAACAGAACAATCAAAACCATTATTTGGTGCAGACAACAATGCTTTAGTAGCACTTGTGTCGGCGAATTTAATGTTTGCAGTGACTTATGCCATGACAAGGATGGTCTTCTTTTTAGAAGGGCTGCCTATGGCTCAATTTTATGACCAAGTGGTACATCATTTTATGTTATCGCCTTATTACCAAGAAGCATTAGAAAAACCTTGGACTTTTTTTATATACAATTGGTCTCACGATCAATTTTGGACACTTTGTGGTAATATGATTTGGCTAACTGTTTTTGGTACTATTTTACAAAATCAAAAAGCCAATAAGCATCTATTTCCAATTTATCTATACAGCGGCATACTTGGCGCAATTGCGTTTATTGCAATGGGTGCAGGTGTTTCCTTTATGGGCGCAGAATTGAGTATCATGGCATTGGCCACTGCCGCATTGAGCCTGAATCCAACCTATCAACTTCAATTCAATGGAACAAGAGGTATCCCTGTTTGGTTAATATTTACAGTGTATTTTATACTTCAGTTGGCAACACATATAACTGGCACACCCGTGTTCTTTTTAACATTTAATGTGGGAGGATTAGTAGGTGTATTGTATATGTATTTATTAAAAAAGAAAATTGATTTAGGCAATTGGATGCACGTTATGGTGAAAAAATGTAATGGTTTTTTAGCCCCAAAAGAGGCGCAATAAAAATTCAATTTGATTATGGCAAAAAAATCACGCATAAGAATTTTTGGCAAAGGACTACTATTGTCAGTCCATCTTATGTTTGTGTTATTGCTATTGTATCCACAATTTTTCATGCCGCTTGGATTGATCTGGGTGAATGGATTTTTAAGTTTAATTGCGCCTTATGTTGTGGTCTTGCATCTGTTATTTTTATTTATCTGGCTGATAGCTAAACCTATACTATCATTGATTTCTGTGACAACACTTGCCATTGCATATCCAACTATATTGGTTTTATTTGCATGGCATCCAGGTGCACCCTTTTCACAAAAAAAGAAAGACAATAGCTTACGCATTACTAGTTTTAATGTCAAAGAGTTTAATGGCAATACACCACAACCAATTGGACATAAATTAAGAACAGAAGATATTGCAGCGTCCATTCAAAAATGGGATCCAGATATTATTTGCTTGCAAGAATACAATACCAAAGAACTTATCAATGATATTGCCAACCATGCCACCTATTTTGATCAAAACTATCCGTATTCCTTTTTTTCCAAAGACCATCAAATCAATGAGGCTAATTATTTTGCAGGCAATATCATTTATTCAAAATATAAAATCCTCTACGCCGAAAGGGTACCATTTACCAATCAAGAAAGCTTGATCTATGTGGATTTATTGAAAGGGGATGATACCATTCGAGTTTTTACAACGCATTTAGCTTCTTTTAAATTTAAACAAGATGATTTTGAGGCGATTGATGATGCAGCGGATGCCAATGAAGCAGCATTAAAAGCAAAGTATGGGGTTATGCGTAAAATGAAAAATGCATTTATGATTCGTGCAGTACAGGCAGCAACCATACAAGCACAACTTGCAAAAAGTCCTTATCCCACTGTAATCACAGGAGATTTTAATGATGTCCCAAGTTCCTATACCTATAAACAAATAAAAGGGAAAATGCAGGACGCTTTTTTAAAAAAGGGTTTCGGAATTGGAGCCACCTACATGAACTTGTCTCCTACTTTAAGAATAGATTATATCATGGCGGATAAAAGATGGCAAGTCAAGGGCTGGGAGTCTTTGGATGAGAACCTAAGTGACCATCATATGATTATGGCGGACCTTCAATTGGTTAAGAATTAGCCATTCTATTAGGTAAAATAAAATTATCTTTGAGTTCTACTATGCCACTAAAAATATACAACTCGCTTACCCGTCAAAAAGAAGTTTTTGAACCTATTAATGCACCTTATGTGGGCATGTACATTTGTGGTCCAACTGTAAGCGGTGAAAGTCATTTAGGACATGCAAGGCCATTTATTACTTTTGATGTAGTCTACAGATACCTTTTACATAAGGGATATAAAGTACGTTATGTAAGAAATATTACGGATGCTGGCCATTTTGAAGAAGAAGGAAAGGTAGCGGAAGATAAAATTTCAAGCAAGGCGATTTTAGAAAAATTAGAGCCCATGGAATTGGTGCAGAAATACACCAACCTATACCACTGGGCTATGACACAGTTCAACAATTTGCCACCAAGTATAGAACCCACAGCGACTGGACATATTGTAGAACAAATAGAAATGATTAAAAAAATATTGGCCGATGGATATGCTTACGAGTCCAATGGTTCTGTATATTTTGATGTCGTAAAATACAATGACGATTATTCCAAAAAGAATCAACCCTATGGTATTTTAAGTGGTCGCAATATTGAAGAGCAATTAGAATCCACAAGAGATTTAGAAAATCAAGAAGAGAAAAAAAATAAAGTAGATTTTGCTTTATGGAAAAAAGCACCTGTTGAACATATCATGCGTTGGCAAAGCCCATGGGGAGAAGGCTTTCCGGGATGGCATATTGAATGTTCTGCTATGGCAACAAAGTATTTAGGAAAACAATTTGACATCCATGGCGGCGGGATGGATTTACAATTTCCACACCACGAGTGTGAGATTGCACAAAGTACTGTTTGCAATGATCAAATGCCTGCGCGTTATTGGATGCATAATAATATGATTACCATTAATGGCCGTAAGATGGGCAAGAGTTATAACAATGTGATTAAGTTAAGTGAATTGTTCGAAGGCAATCATGCTGAACTTACGCAAGCCTATACTCCAATGACTGTTCGATTCTTTATTTTACAAAGTCAATATCGCGGCACATTGGATTTTAGCAATGAAGCATTACAGGCTTCAGAAAAAGCATTGCGCAGATTCATGGAGGGATACGAGTGGCTACAAGCACAAAATTTTGGAAAGGAAACTTTTTCAAAAGACGAAGCACTAGCTAGACAACTAACTACCTGGATCAACGAATTAGAAACTTTCATGGATGACGATATCAATACTGCAAAAGTGGTGGCTAATTTATTTGAAATCCTCCCAAGTATTAATTCCTTAAAGGATAAGCATATTGCACCAGATGCAGTAGCTGGAACTATTTGGGCAACTGTTCAAACACAATTAAAACTATTTGTAGAATCCATTTTAGGATTAAAAGTAGAACAGGGCGCCAATCGCCAACAATTGAATGGCGTGGTGGAATTGTTGATTGAAATTAGAAAACAAGCAAAGGAAAATAAAGATTTTGCTACCAGCGATAAAATCAGGAATCAATTAGCAGAGATGGGGATTCAGTTAAAGGACGAGAAAGACGGAAGTATGAGTTATAGCCTCTAATGATCGCCCTAATGATCACAATCATCTTCATGCGCATGGTTATGCATTCTACAACTATTATGGTTGTTGATATGCGCGATGATAATAAAAAATGCAGCAGGGAACAATAAGAATAATTCGACTTCTCTAAAGACCATTCTACAAAACATCAATCCTATCCCTATACTAAATAAGATAATTGGCTTAAAGCTGTGGTGGTGTTTTTTGTAACCATGGTATAAAGAATAGGCCCCAATCCCAAAAGAAAGCAGGATCATCCCAAACTCAAAATTTGGATTGTGTAATACATTGATGCCTAATAAAGGAAGGGTACTAAAAAATAAGGGCAATAGGGCACAATGAATGGCACAAGCCAAAGATGCTCCTACTCCAATTGCGTCCCAATTCCAGTTTTTAAACATAATGCAAAGCTAAGTCAATACCCTGAAAATAATAGTAACTTTGTGTCGCATTTAAAGCAAATCAAGATGTCCAAGAAATCACTTATTTACCTTGCATTTTTCGTAGTCCTTCTTACGGGGTTTTATTATTTTTTATTTAGAGGAACCGACAATTGGAAAGTAAAAATGCCTGTCTTAAGCTATGTACAACCCTTTTCTTTTACCAATCAGGACGGAAAGACAGTGACAGAAAAAGTGTTACAAAATAAAATAACTGTCGTAGAATACTTTTTTACAACTTGCAAGGGCATCTGTCCTAAGCTGAATAAAAATATGAAAGAGATTTATTTAGTGTATAAAGACAAGCCTGATTTTCAAATTCTTTCTCATACTTGTAATCCAGAAACAGATTCTGTGCCAGTATTAAAACACTATGCAGACTCTTTAGAAGTGAATACTGCGCAATGGATTTTCTTAACTGGCCGAAAAGATAGTCTCTACCAAATGGCTCGCGGTTCTTATTTGCTAGATGATCCAAAAAACAATGTGGTTAAAATAGAAGACCAATTTATCCATACCCAATTTTTTGCTTTAGTAGACAGAAACGGTAAAGTACGTGGTAAAATATATGATGGACTAAAGACTTTAGAAGTCGAACAATTAAAAGTAGATATCGCTCGATTGATGAAAGAATAGCCGTGCATCATAAAGACGTAAACAACGTAAAATTTTTTGAAATGATTTTTGTAACAGGCGCAAGTGGTTTAGTAGGATCTCATTTAATCCAATCTTTATTAAGTAAAGGGAAAAAAGTGCGTGCCCTGTATCGTCAAGCTGTGCCTGTCTTTGCGGGATCCGAACAATGTGAGTGGATCCAAGGAGATATCTTAGATCCCATAGGTCTAACGGAGGCTTTAGCAGGTGTTGACTATGTGTATCATTGTGCAGCGATTGTATCTTTTGCACCAGGTGCAGCAGCAAAAATGTTGCAATCTAATGTAGACGGAACAGCCAATGTGGTGAATGCTTGTTTAGAGCAAAAAATAAAAAAATTAATTTTCGTAAGTTCGGTCGCTGCATTAGGAAGAATAAGAGAAAACGAAGCGATAGATGAATCCATGCACTGGACACCAGCTACAAGTAATAGTGTGTATGGCCAATCAAAATATTTAGCTGAATTAGAAGTTTGGAGAGCCATGGAAGAAGGATTGCCTATGGCGATTGTGAATCCTGTTATTATATTAGGTGCAGGAGATTGGAACAATGGTTCATCGGGTATTTTTAAATCGGCTTACAATGAGTTCCCTTGGTACACGAGTGGCATGAGTGGTTTTGTAGATGTATTGGATGTAGTGGACGCCATGCAAATATTAATGGAAAGTAATGTGACTGGACAGCGCTATGTGTTGAGTGCAGAAAATCTAAACTATAGAAGTATATTTAATGCAATTGCAAAAGCATTTAATAAAAGACTGCCACATAAAAAAGTAACTCCATTTTTGGCAGGGATTGTTTGGAGATTGGAAGCCATCAAGGGTTTCATCACTGGTAAAGCGCCCTTATTAACTAAAGAAACTGCAGCAACAGCTCAAGCAACTGTAAGGTTTAACAATCAAAAATTCTTGAATGCGTTTCCAAATTTTCAATATCGGAATATAGATGATACGATTATAAGAGTCGCCAAGGAGTTAAAAGCAATCCACCAGCTTTCTTAATCTTCCATCATTTTTTTCCAAAGTGCAGGAATTCTTCTAATCCACACATACTCTCTACGTTTCACGCTTGCGTCTTCTGCTGGAAAGCCTAGGTATGTTTTATTGCCTTCAATTGAATTTACCACACCCGATTGACCAAGCACCACAGCATTTTCTCCAATCGTTAGGGTCTTGTTTACACCAACCTGCCCCCAAAGGGTCACACCAGCTTTAACTTTTACTCCTCCAGCTATCCCCACTTGTGCTGCGATTAAACAATTGGCTTCTAATTGAGTATCATGACCAATATGGACCATATTGTCTAGCTTAGATCCCATACCAAT
Source organism: Sediminibacterium sp. (assembly GCA_044353005.1). Classification (GTDB taxonomy): domain Bacteria; phylum Bacteroidota; class Bacteroidia; order Chitinophagales; family Chitinophagaceae; genus Sediminibacterium. The sequence goes on from JBILCS010000001.1 coordinate 61,165, forward strand.
AATGGTATCACCACTCACCCCGCGGTCAATGGTACAACTTGCTCCAATTTCAGCCTTATCTTCAATAATGACACGCCCACAACTTGGCATTTTTACATACCAAGCAGGCCTATTTTTTTTAGTGTTATAATAAAATGCATCTGATCCAATTACTGTATTGGATTGTATGATTACATGGTCTCCAATAATCGTATCTGCTAAAATAATCACCCCGGGATGAATGATACAATGGTCACCAATTTGCACATTGGAACCAATAAAAACATTTGGCATCACCACGCTATTAGTACCTATTTTTAAGTCAGAACTAATTGATTCTGTGCTTATTTTAAATGGTTTAAAGTGATGAATGAGTTTTGCATAGGCATCAAAAGGGGCATCACAATACAATAAAGTTTTTCCTTTAGGAAGTTCCACCTCCTTGCTATTGATGATAATACAAGTGGCAGCACTATTGATACAAGTAGCATAATATTTTGGATGATCTACAAAGACAATATCACCAGTTTCTACTTGATGAATTTCATTGATTCCTGTGATAAAATTTTGATCATTACCAATGATTTCTGCGTTTATAAATTCAGATAACCATTGTACCGAAACGGGTGTAGAAAGCTTCATATGCGTGATTTTGGGCTAAATCAAAGATAATGCGCCTTTTTTATAAAAAATTTTTTTAACAAAAATACTTGCTAAATAGAGGCAATTTTTATTCATAAAATTGATCTTCAAGATTTATTTGATGCAGTATATTTTAAAATTATGATTTAATGAAAACCTTTGTTTATAAGTGTTTCAGCGATTTAATTTTTTTATAACTGAAAATAAAATTGATTTTAAATCTGCTGATTGTTTATTTTTATTGCTTTAAAATTGCGCTTCTAAAAGGCTATTTGTGGATAAACCCGAAAAATTTGTTTACAATTTATTTGTAATTAGAATAAAGTATATTTAATATTGTGAAGGGAATTCAATTCCCGTACTTACTAACCCATCTATATACGAGGTCCCACTGATGTGGGACTTTGTTTTTTAAGCCGCTCAAACAAGTACAAATTCATGGACTATTTTTTAATCTACAAACCTTTTCAAGTGCTTTCGCAATTCACTTCAATAGAAGGCAAATTGTGCTTAAAAGACATCTTGCACGTACCTACAGATGTGTATCCAGTTGGTAGATTAGATTATGATAGTGAAGGTTTATTATTGATTACGAATGATAAAAGCATCAATCAACAATTATTAAATCCTTTACATGCGCATCAACGTACTTATTGGGTACAAGTAGATGGCACTATTACAGAAGCAGCTTTAGCACAATTAAGCAAGGGTGTGCCCATTAATGTGGATGGTAAAATCTATCAAACCAAGTCTGCTATACTGGAACAGTTGCCAGATCATGTAGAAGTCCCAGATCGCAATCCCCCTATTCGATTTAGAAAAAGCATCCCAACTAGCTGGGTAGCGATACAAATCACCGAAGGCAAGCATCGTCAGGTACGTAAAATGTTTGCACAGGTTGGTTTTCCAGTCCTACGTTTAATTAGGGCAAAACTGGGTAAGTATTCCATTCACAACATGCAACCAGGGGATTGTCTTTCTTTAACGGCGTCGGAAGTTCAGGAAGGCTTCTTTCGCTAATTGACTGCTAAGTTTTACTTTTGCAGTAATACAATAAAATATCAACCGATTATAATGAGTCATTTATCAGAGCAGGAAATTATTAGAAGAGAAAAGCTACAAGCTTTAGCAGCGGCAGGGATTGATCCTTATCCTGCCCCTTTGTTCCCGGTAACACATTTATCACAAGACATCAGGGCAGGTTTTACAGAGGAGACTAAAGATCAATTTGCTGCAGTTTGTGTTGCTGGACGTATCATGAGTGTGAATGACAAGGGCAAAGTATTATTTGTAAAAATTCAAGACGATCAAGGCATATTCCAGTTATACGTAAAGCGAGATGAGATCTGTCCAGACGAAGACAAAACTTATTGGGACTTAATTACCAAGAATGGATTAGACCTTGGAGATATCATTGGCGCAACTGGTTATGTATTTACGACTAAAACAGGAGAGACCTCATTACACGCATCTACCTTAACCTTATTGGCAAAATCATTAAAGCCATTGCCTGTTGTAAAAAGAGATGAGTCAGGACAAGTATTTGACGCGGTAACAGATCCAGAGTTTAGGTACCGTCAACGCTATGCTGATTTAATTATCAATCCAGAAGTGAAAGATACTTTCACTAAGCGTACCATATTAATGAATACTATACGCCAGTTCTTAAACGATCGTGGTGCATTAGAAGTGGATACGCCAGTATTGCAATCTATTCCGGGTGGCGCTGCTGCAAGGCCATTTGTGACGCATCATAATGCATTGGATGTACCATTTTATTTACGCATTGCAAATGAATTGTATTTAAAGCGTTTGATTGTGGGTGGTTTTGATTGGGTGTATGAGTTTAGTAGAAATTTCCGCAACGAAGGGATGGACCGCACACATAATCCTGAGTTTACTGTTTTAGAATGGTATACTGCCTACAAAGATTATTTATGGATGATGGAAATTACAGAACAGTTGTTTGAGAAAATAGCGTTGACATTACACGGCAAAACAGAATTACAAGTAGGTGATAAGACAATCAATTTTAAAGCACCATATAAGCGCATCAGCATCTTGGATGCCATCAAAGAGAATACAGGTATAGATATTAGCGGGATGGATGAAGCAGGCTTAAGAGATGTGTGTAAGCAATTAAAGATAGATGTACCTCCAACCATTGGCAAGGGCAAGTTGATTGATGAATTATTTGGTGCCACAAGTGAGCATACTTATACCCAACCAACTTTTATTATTGACTATCCAGTAGAAATGAGTCCATTGACAAAGAAGCATAGAACGAAGGAAGGATTGGTAGAGCGATTTGAATTAATGGTGAATGGAAAAGAATTAGCGAATGCCTATACCGAGTTAAATGATCCGATTGAGCAACGCAAGCGATTCGAAGATCAATTGGCTTTAATGGAAAGAGGTGACGACGAAGCGATGTTTATTGACCATGACTTTTTAAGAGCGCTAGAATACGGCATGCCACCAACATCGGGTATTGGTATTGGAATAGATCGTTTGTGTATGATGATGTTGAATCAACCATCTATACAAGACGTATTGTTCTTCCCTCAGATGCGCCCTGAATCCTTTGAATAAGATATGTAAAAAAAATGAGGCACCCGTTTTTCGGGTGCCTTAAAAAATCATTAGAGGTTAAAGTAAAAGAAGCGTACATTTTTCATTACGCTTCTTTTACTAACACTAATCTCTATAATTCAAAGCCGGCTTGATATCACCTAATAAAGCTTTGTATTTATATTCGCCAATAGATTTATTAAATTCTTCTGTTGCTTTTTTAATCAATTCAGGATTGCTCATTAAATCAATTGCAGTGAGTGCCATTGTTTTACTAGCCACTAGCATACCCTTTGTGCCAATCTCTGTTCCACCAGATGCAACTGCTTGCCAGCTATGCGCAGCAGTTCCTGGAACCCATGTAGCTGCGCGCAATCCCACTGTTGGTTTTGTATAACTCACATCACCTACATCTGTCGAACCACTATTGCCTTCGTTGATATAAGTCAATGGTTTTATTGAAGCAGCAGTTGCTAAATCTACCGGAGCAACCATGGTTGGTTGTAATTTTTTAGCAAAAGCCATTTCTGCTTCTGAATAGTTAACACCTCCTACTTTATCTAAGTTGGCTTGCATTGTTTCTGCAAGGGTCTTATTAATTAATAAATCGTGTGTGCCACCTATGATATCATATTTCATTGTTGTACCAGTTCCTAGAGCAGCACCTTCTGCAGCTTTCACCACTCTATCAAAAATTTCTACTACTTCTTTTCTTCTTGGATGACGCACATAGTAATACACTTCTGCAAAATCAGGAATCACATTAGGCGCTTTACCACCATTGGTGATCACATAATGGATTCTAGTTTCTTGAGGAATATGTTCACGCATCATGTTCACCATATTGTCCATCGCTTCTACCGCATCTAATGCAGATCTGCCTTGGTCTGGTGCAGCAGCAGCATGTGCTGAAATACCATAAAATTTAAACTTAGCTGATTTATTTGCTAAAGCACTTGTTGTAGTAATCGCATTCACATCATCAGGATGCCAGTGAATCACCGCATCTAAATTATTGAACAAGCCTTCTCTTACTAAAAACACTTTACCACTACCACCTTCTTCTGCAGGTGTTCCAAAAACCTTGATGGTCCCTTTTAATTTACCAGCAGCAATTAATTCTTTAATGGCAATACCAGCAGATACGCTTGCTGTTCCAAATAAATGATGTCCACAAGCGTGTCCAGCATTTTTCCCCGCAATGGGATCTCTTTCTGCCGATGCAGATTGATTGATACCAGGCAAGGCATCATACTCGGCTAAAATACCAATAGCAGGACTACCAGTGCCATAAGTTGCCACAAATGCAGTTGGAATCCCTGCAACGCCAGTTTCAACGGTGAAACCAGCATCTCTTAAATGTTGAATATGCAATGCAGCACTTTTTACTTCTTTATAACCTACTTCTGCAAAATCCCAAATCTGCAATGCAGTTTTCTTGTCTGCATCGTAAGCATTATTCAATGCAGCGATTGCAGTTTCTTTATTGGTATTGATTTGAGCAGTTGCAGGATCTACTTTTGCTTTCTTTTGTGCCCAAGCACCAAAAGATAAAAATAGCATCGCTCCAAGTAATAGTTTTTTCATCTTGTTGTTTTAAATCATTATAAAAATAAGTCGGTATACAAATGTCCACCCGGTACTACGGAATAGTGGGATAGGTCTGTAACGCCCTCTGCTGCTAAGACCGCTTCGTCCACAAAGGTTTGACCAGTGTAGACCATAGGTTTTTTTGTAACAATGGCATAAGCCGCATCAGCAAGTATAGCCGGCGTACGACTCATATTGGCAAGTGCTTCACCGCCTAATAAATTTCTGACAGCTGCAGTATCAATGGTGGTGCGCGGCCATAAAGCGTTCACTGAAATTTGATCTTCTTTAAATTCTTCTGCCCATCCAAGCGTCATCATGCTCATATTGTATTTAGTAATGGTGTATGCAACGTGTGGACCTAACCATTTTGCTGCTAAATTAATTGGAGGCGATAAAGTTAAAATATGCGCATGGGTAGATTTTCTCAAATAAGGTAGCGCATGTTGCACCACTAAAAAAGTACCACGCACATTGATGCTTTGCATCAAGTCAAATCTTTTACTAGGAGTATGTTCAGTATCGGTTAATTGAATGGCAGATGCGTTGTTAATTAAAATATCAATGCCACCAAATTTTTCTATTGTCAATTTTACGGCATTTGCAATTTGTGCTTCATCTCTGATGTCTACCTGCACTGCTAAAGCGCTTACACCCAATGCTTCTACTTCTGCAGCAGCAGAGTAAATTGTTCCTCCTAGTCGTGGATCTTCCTCTACCGACTTCGCCGCAATCACAATGTTAGCGCCTGCTGCAGCTAATTTAAGTGCAATGGCTTTACCAATTCCCCTGCTTCCACCAGTGATAAAAACTGTTTTTCCTAGTAGTGTTTTGTCAGACATGTTATTTGTATTTAATAAATTTTAAGAAAGCAATTATTTTGAAATAAATTCTTGTATTAGGGCAGCTGTTTCTTCACATGCAGTATTTAATACTTCGTTTTTTACAACTGCATTAAATTGATTGCTAAAACTAATTTCGTATGCTGCTTTATCCAATCGTATTTGCATTTTTTCTTCGGAATCTGTATTTCTTTTTGCAAGACGCTCTTTTAAAACCTCGATAGAAGGCGGTAAAATAAAAATAGATAAAGCTTGATCGCCTAATTGTTTTTGAATGGCCATCGCACCTTTTACATCAATATCCAATACGGGCATTTTTCCTTCTGCCCAAATGCGATCTAATTCAGATATCAAAGTACCATAATACAATCCTTCATAGACCATTTCATATTCTAAAAAGTCATTTTGTTTGATATGCTCTTCAAATACTGCTGGGCTAATAAAATGATAGTCAACACCATCTTGTTCAGCGCCCCTTGGATCCCTGGTGGTGGCAGAAACTGAAAAAGCCAGTTGAGGATAATTTGCCAATAAAAATCGCGTGATAGAGGTTTTACCTGCACCAGAAGGCGCAGTCAAAATGATGGCTTTTTTGTGTTGTTCAGACATGGGACTAAATTAAGCAAATACCATCTAAATAAATCATAATAAAGAAGAAATAGAAAGCCTAAATTGGTTGTATATTTAAAGGACAATTTTTAAGCAGCCACATCTAATTTTATTTAATAATCGATTTTATGCAAAAACAACTTTTCACTTATTTGTTACTCGCTAGTTCATTATTTGCTATTGCGCAAAAACCAGCAGAAGAAGGATCGGCAAAATTAGGGTCTTATAATAGAGCGCTTAGCCTAGACCAAAAAGTCGAAAAAACTGGCGAAGTAACTATTAAAGGACAAAAAGTGCCTTATAAAGTAACTGCAAGTACTCAACCTGTATGGGACGAAGAAGGAAAAGCAGTTGCTGGCTTATTTTATGTGTACTATGAGCGTACCGATGTTACCAATAAAGAAACAAGACCCTTGGTCATTTCTTTTAACGGAGGACCAGGTACAGCAAGTGTATGGATGCACTTGGGTTATACTGGACCTAAAAAATTAAAAATAGACGACGAAGGCTATCCAATTCAACCCTATGGATTCGAAGACAATCCGCAGTCTTTATTAGATGTTGCGGATATCGTATATGTGGACCCAGTGAATACAGGGTTTTCAAGAATTTTAGATAAAGCCACTCCAGGATCAAAGTTTTTTGGTGTGACTGCAGACATTAAATATTTAGCTGACTGGATCAACACCTTTGTTGGAAGGCAAAAGCGCTGGGCCTCTCCTAAGTTTTTAATTGGAGAAAGTTATGGTACCAATCGTGTATCAGGATTGTCATTAGAATTACAGAATAGACATTGGATGTTTTTGAATGGTGTGATTTTAGTTTCACCAACCGATCTTGGATTAAAACGCGATGCGGTATCAAGTGCAGCATTACGTATTCCTTATATGGCAGCGACTGCATGGCATCATAAAAAATTAGCTGCACCATTTCAGTCCAAAGAATTAGAAAAATATTTACCAGAAGTAGAAGCGTTTGCTATCAACGAACTGATGCCTGCATTGGCACAAGGTGGTGCATTGCCAGCAGACAAGCGCAAAGCGATGGTGAAAAAGATTGCAGGGTATATAGGCTTAAATGAAACAGTGGTGGCAGAACAAAATATGGAAGTGCCATTTGATTATTTCTGGAAAGAGTTATTACGTGATCAAAGAAAAACTGTTGGAAGATTGGATTCAAGGTATATTGGTATGGATAAAAAAGATGCTGGACAAAAACCAGATTATAATTCAGAATTATTGTCATGGGAGCACTCATTCACGCCAGCAATCAATATGTATCTTAGAGATGAGTTAGGTTATAAGACAGATTTAAACTATTATATTTTTGGTCCAGTAGGGCCATGGGATAACAGCAATAACAATACGGGAGATGATTTACGCTTGGCGATGATGGAAAATCCTTATTTAAATTTATTGGTGCAATCAGGTTATTACGATGGCGCTTGTGATTATTTTAATGCAAAATATAATATGTGGCAGATGGATCCAGCAGGAAAAATTCAGGACAGAATGTTCTGGGAAGGCTATCGCAGTGGACACATGATGTACTTAAGAAAAGAAGACTTGTCAACCAGCAACGAGCACTTAAGGGTATTTATAAAAAATAGTATTCCAAAACTTGGCACGCCTGCCAAGTTTTAACTATTAAATTGTAAAAATTAGGGGTCGTTTTTTCAAAATTACGACCCCTAATTTTTTATACTTGGTGTTCCAGCCAAGTTTTAAATGACAATACCTTTTTTGAATCGTTTATACTGCTTGACCATTTCAGCGATATACTCTTTTTTATTTTTTATCATAACACCACGGGACTCTTTGGTGTAGGTTGATCCTAAATAATCTAAAAAGTGTTTAGAAGTAAAAATCGCCATTTCAATCATGATTGGAAAAGCGTCAATTCCTTTTTCTTCCATTAAGTAATAGATGCTTTTTTTATTGGTAAGACCTTCTTTTTTGGAAATAAAACCAAGCTCTTCTAATTTCTTTAAACGATTAGATAGCATTTTGCTGGGCATATGCTCGGGAGACTCTTTAAATTCACTAAAAAGGCATTTATGTCCCCAAATCATATCTCTAAGAATCAATAAGGTCCACTTATCGCCCAAAATATCTAATCCTGTTGCTACAGGACAGAGCGATCTAAATTCTGCTGTATTGATTGATTTTTTTTCCATTTTTCTTCTGTAAAAGTATCATTTATATACCAATTTGTCTAATTATTCCTGGATACCTGGGCCTCATTTTAGACAGTATTAAGATTATATGATTTTTAAAAATTTATTTTATAAGTATCTTTTAGATACTTATATTTATTCCAAAAATTTTAAACCATGAAAAAACTATCGCTTTTAACAATCATTTTGTTTGCAGCATTTTCAAGCATCAATGCGCAATCCATTTTTACTTCCTATTCATTTAACGTAGAGCCAAAAGATCAAAATACAGTATTGCAACTGTACAAAGAGTATTTTGGTAAAAAAGAAAATTTAATAAAGGGTGTGACAATTGCTTTGTATGAAAATCATTTTAAAGGAAAAGATATTGCGACCCATGAAATGGTTGCTTCAGGTACTCCAGAGGCAATGGGCGCAGCTTATGATGGAAAAAGTTCAGCTGCTTGGAATTTATTTCAATCAGAACTTTCGAAGTATTGTAAAGGTGTTAGAGCCGCAGAGGGAAAAAGAGGGTCAAATTTTGGCGACACTAGCAGCGCAATTTATCCAGTTCAAGACGTTTACTTTATTAACGTAAAAGATCAAGAACAGTATAAGGCAAAATTTGAAGCTTTTTGGAGTAAAAATTCACCAGCAAATACAAGAATTTCATTTGGAAGTGTAACAACACTTAATGAGGAAAAAACAACCCATTATGTAGTAAGAAGTTACAAGGATTTTACAACTAAGTTTAAAGATGATGTTCAAAGTTACAAAGGTTATGCAGAAATGATGAGTTTACAAAAAGACAATAGAACTTTCAATTCATCTACAACAAGAGTTCTTTTGGGAAGATGGTAATATCGATTAATAGATATAAAAAATCCCATCTGGTAAAACAGGTGGGGTTTTTTTTATGATTAAATAAAGACTTAAGAAATCTAAAAGATGCAATTAGTCTTCGAACTCTTCAAAATCATCTTCGTCTTCTTCAAACAAAGCTTCAAATTCTTCTGATTTTTCTTCAGATAATTCTTCGATGATATCAAAAATATCATCACTTAACTTTTTCCACTGAAACGTTTCCACGTCTTCGTGAATTAAAATTAATACACAAGATTCCGTTTTCATAATCGGCTCTACTAATAAAACTTGATCTCCATCAAATTCATTGATAAGGTATTGCTTATCTAAGCTTAAATCGTTGAATACTGGCATAATATATATTTTAAATACAAATTAGAACTTTCATTTTAATGCATGAAACTATTTAAAGCATTCTAGTATTAACTTATTGTAAAGGATTTTTATTATCTATATTTTTATGATCATTCAAATTCAATTCCTATTATAAATTGTACATTTAATCATGAAAAATTTTTTAACGACCATTTTGCTCTGTCTGCTTGTAAATCAAGCCATTGGACAAGTATATACCGCTCAAAACGCACATTCTCACAATGACTATGCGCAGCAAAAAATATTTCATTTAGCCTATAACGAAGGCTTTGGGTCAATAGAAGCCGATATTCATTTAGTCAATAATGAAATCTTAGTTGGACATGACGCAAAGGACTTAAAAACTGCTAACACCTTATCATTTTTATACCTAGAACCCTTAGTTGCTTATAATCAACCTGATAGAAAATTTCAACTGTTGATTGACATCAAGACAGATGCAAAACAAACACTGGATCAATTGGTGATTTTGCTCAATAAATACCCAAGCATTACCCGTAATAAAAATATTAAAATCGTTATTTCAGGGAATATGCCTGCACCAGCATTATTCGAAGCTTATCCGGATTTTATTTGGTTTGACGGAAGGCTGTCTACCCAATACACTGCAAAACAATTATCAAGAATTGCATTAATCAGTGAAGATTACTATAAAGTGATTGGCTATAAGCCTATATGGCCCCTTGATAGTGGATCCATTGATAAGGCGAAGCAGTTTATAGATAAAGTACACCAATTAGGAAAGCCTGTTCGTTTATGGGCAAGTCCAGATAAACCAGCTGCATGGGAACAATTTATGCAATGGGGTGTGGACTTTATTAACACAGATAAAATAAAAGAATTAGCAGATTTCATTGTTCACCATCAATAAATTTAAATGGTTTTATACCAGTTTTTTTACCCTACCCAGTAATCAACAAGTAGTCATAAAAAATCCCATCTCGTAAAACGGATGGGATTTTTTTATTCGTGTCTTTATAAAAACTAGAAACGTTTTTTAAAATTGCGGTTATTATTATTTCTTCCACCACCACCGCCTGTGTTAGGTCTATTGCGGTTGTTCTGCCAACGACCACCTGCTGGACGATACTCTTCGCGCTCAAAATTTTGATTGCGATGTTTAATATAAGGTGTGTTGCTAAATTCTAATTCACCACCAGTGATGGCATTTAACTCGCTACGAATAGCATCGTCTTGCACCAATTCTTTATGCCAGTTGCTGTAAGCTAATTTCATGTAATGCGCAATCGTATGTGCGAAACCTGTTTTCTTTTCAGGATCTTGCTCGGCCATGGCTTTGTCAATCACCAATTCCAAGTTCTTACCAAGGTGCGCATATTTGATTTTGCGTTGAGGGTAAGGTAAAGGATCGGGCTTCTGCTTATAGGTTTCCTTTGTAGGGATAGGATATGGACTTTCCACATCTAATTTAAAACCACTCATAAAAAATAAGTGATCCCATAACTTATGTCTATAGTCTTCGACATTCTTTAGTTGTGGATTCAGGAATCCCATCAACTCAATTACGACTTTTGCTTGTTCTAATCTTTTTGCGCTATCCTCAATGGTTAATAGATGATCCACCATCCTCTGAACGTGACGGCCATACTCTCTCATCCCCATGATGCTTCTTGCTGTATTGTACTCCATGTATATTTTACTTCAACGAATAACAAATGTAAGGTTTTTTGCGGTATAAATAGGCAGCACATCGGGTGCTTTCGCGCCTTCTTCTTATCTTCGTAACATGGAGCAACTATTAAAGCAAATAGAAGACATTAAAAAGGAAATCGCTGCCGCAGAAGCAACCAATGCAGCCGCTTTAGAGGAGTTTAGAATTAAATACTTGGGAACCAAGGGTTTGGTAAAGCAAATCATGGGGGAGATGAAAAATGTGCCCAACGACCAAAAAAAGGAATTTGGACAAATTTTGAATGCCTTTAAAATTGTTGCGGAAGAAAAATTTGAAGCATTACAAGCGGGATTAGGGGATAGTGCTACGATCGATACTGGCATGGACTTTAGTTTACCAGGAGATCCAACACCTGTTGGCACAAGACATCCATTGAACTTAGTGCGCAATCAAATGGTTTCTATTTTTAAGCGATTGGGATTTGCTGTTGCAGAAGGACCAGAGATCGAAGATGATTGGCATAATTTTGGCGCCATGAACTTGCCCGAAGATCATCCTGCGCGTGATATGCAAGACACATTTTATGTAGAAGAAAAAACCGCAGACCATTCTGCATGGTTATTAAGAACACATACATCCAGTACGCAAGCGCGCGTAATGGAATCACAGAAACCACCTATTCGTGTTATCTGTCCGGGACGTGTGTATAGAAACGAAACAATTTCTGCAAGAGCGCATTGCTTTTTTCATCAAGTAGAAGGATTGTATATCGACGAAAATGTAAGCTTCGCAGATTTAAAACAAACACTTTATTTTTTCGTACAAGAGATGTTTGGTAAAGAAGTGAAAGTACGTTTTCGCCCTAGTTATTTTCCATTTACAGAACCTAGTGCAGAGATGGACATCAGTTGTCAAATTTGTGCAGGCAAGGGCTGTAATATTTGTAAGCACACGGGTTGGGTAGAAATTTTAGGATCAGGTATGGTGCATCCAAAAGTGTTAGAGAATTTTGGTATCGACCCTGAAAAGTATACTGGCTTTGCGTTTGGCATGGGTGTAGAAAGAATCGCGCAATTAAAATATCAGGTCAACGACTTACGTTTATATTCACAAAATGATATCAGGTTCTTACAACAATTTAAAAGTGTATAGGCACACCGTGATTTAATCATCTATGTTACACAACACCAAGGGTATTGTTTTACGCGTGACCAAATACGGCGATACAAGTGTCATCGCTTCTATCTATACAGAACTTTTTGGTTTGCAACAATACATTGTAAAAGGGGTTAGAACCATCAGTAAAAAAGGTGCGAGCAAGGGCGTGTTTTATCAACCTGGTGCCATCCTGCAAATGGAAGCGTATCATTATCCAATGAAGAGCATGCAAATGGTCAAGGAAGTCAATTGGTCCTATGTGTATCAAAATGTTTATTCGGATGTCTTACGCAACGCAGTAGCAACTTATATTGTAGAGATCTTACAACAAACATTAGAACCCGAACCCCACCCTGAATTATTTTATTTAATCGAGGATACATTTAAGCAATTAGATAAAGGAGGTCCTGGTTTAGTGAGTAACCTGCCTATCTATTTTTTAATTCACTTAAGTCAAACCTTGGGCTTTGGATTGCAAGGCGTGTATTCAATAGACACGCCCATACTAGATATGCATGAAGGTAATTTTGTTGCGAACAAACCACTCCATCCTTATTTTTTAGAAGGACTGGAAGCACAAATAGCATCTACTTTTTTAAGTCTACAATTATACAATGAATTGGAAACGATCCATTTAAATGGCGCACAAAGAAAAAAAATATTGGAATTGTTTCAGCTCTCTTTAAGCTGGCACTATAAAAAATTTAGTGAGATCAAGTCGCTGCCTATTTTACAAGCAGTGTTGCATTAAAATCATTTATCAATACTACGCCTGGCTTTTTACCTTTTTCAAAACTACCCAAATGCTTGTCCATCTGTAATGCGCGCGCGCCATTTATGGTGGCCCATCCAAGCATTTCGGAAAGAGGAATATCAGGATGATTTTGTTGAATTGTTTTTAACTCATCCAATACACTAAGGCTCCAGTTACTTGCATAGCTGTCAGTTCCAATCACGATGTTTGCTTTTTCGGAACGGAGTAATTCAACAGGTGGCATGGTTTGTTCAATGTATTGATTTGCGTTAGGACATAAGCACCAAAAAGCATTGGCCATTGCAGCATGCACGGCTTGTATGTCTTCCGCCGATGTAAAACTATTGTGCACTAAAATACCATGATGTGCTTTTTTGAAAACTGGTAAGATGGATTGCAATGAGCTTAATCCTGTCGCTTCAAAAAAATCTAAGTTCACTTTTGTTCTTTCATACATCCCTAAAAAACTGCCCGTCTTATTATTAAAAAATTCATTCTCGTCGGTCGTTTCTTGATTGTGCATGCTAATGGTATGGATACCAAAATGTGCACTTAATAAATTCCATAAATCATTTGTCACCGAATAAGGTGCATGTGGCACAAGGGATGCGCGAACACAATTTTCTTGAAATTGTTTTTGCATTTCAAGACCTACCAATATTTTATCTGCTGCACGTGTTGGATCTAAATCATACAATTCTACAAAACTGTAATAGGCCAGATTGTGTTTTGCTTTTTGAGTTAAGGTATCTAATGTGTTGGAAATATCTCCCACCGCAACAATACCATTCGCCATCATTTCTGCTTCCGCTAAAACAATTGCCTCTTGAATTGATTCTGGTTCCACCTGACGTAAAGCCACAATTTGTTTTACAAATTCTTGTAATCCAGTATGTGTTGGAATCATCCCCTTCATATGCGATAGTTCCAAATGACAATGCGCATTGATAAAACCAGGTGTAAGTATCCCCTCGAAATTTTGCACTTCATCTCCTGCATCTTCTATCCCCACCATGGCTTCAATGGTCCCATCTTTTTGGGTGATTAAAACCAGCTGGTCCTCCAAAAGCTCAGTTCCGGTAAAAATTTGTGTGGCTTGGAATTTTTGATACATATATATAAGTATGGCGCAAAATTAAGACTTATAAGATGCAGAATACATCCAAAAAAGCATTTGGAGCCTATTTTGTCAGTTTTGACGTAAACCCAATGAATCATAACTATTTGATAATCAGTACTTATTTAATATCATATAATTTATGATACAAAATTATTATTGATAATCAGTTAGTTACAAAGCAACGCTAAAAAATAGTCCATAAAAACACATCAAAACATCCAATCCCTCCTTACCTTTGCCCTCCCTTATAAAAGGGGATATTTTATGGCTGACGGGATAGCGCAGCCTCATTAAAACAAAGAATTATGAGTAAACTACATTTCACCACGAAGCACGCCAACGCGGCTACCGTTAAACATGGCTGGTACATTGTTGA
>JBILCS010000086.1:0-6863 GCA_044353005.1 Sediminibacterium sp.
ACTTTTATGGAAAGAAATGGTAAATGGCAATGTATTGCTTCAGGTAGTAGTAGCCATTTTTAAAAATATATAAAAACCTTAGAGTTTTAATGAAGGTAAAACCTACTCAATATTATATTGAGTAGGTTTTTTTATTGCCGTATTTACAGATTTTCAACTTGGCTAGTTGTTTAGTATGCAAAACCTCACGCAGAAACAGAAAAGGACCTACGATTTAACGTAAGTCCTTGATTTATAAGGAGTTATGTTTTCACAAAACCGAAATCAACCGATTTCGAACGATTTCAGGGGGTGTTTTCCTCACGCAGGGTAGATTAATTATATAAAATGAATTTGAAATACCTAAGACAATAAAGACATAATTAGTTTTTTGTTAGCAATAGCTGATAAAGAGCATCAAAATTCTTTGAGATAGCGTATTTATCTATCCATTTTTAACTTTTTCTTTATTTGTTGCCAAGAATAGTAATGAAAAGTTTTATCATCACTCATCACTACAAAAATGCCCCCATTGAAACCAGGTAAATCAAATCTATTAATGTCAGAACCGTCTGAATTTTTGGCAATGACCTCAAACTTCCCTATTAATTCATGCTGATGTTTATTCTTACCAATTCCCTCTCTTTGATAAACATTGAATGAATGTGCAGATTGATCACTAACTATGATATACCCAGTTTGATCATCATTTTTGTAAATAGAAATACCTTCATTATCTTCTTTAAAATCATTTTTACCAAAAATAGCAAGCTCATTATTACTACTATCTGGATTGGCATAGTATTTTCTTATTCCGTATTGTTCATCTGAATAATAAACATATCCAAGTTCATTATCTACTGCAATCGATTCTATTTCTTTTTTTCCAGAATAAATTCCAAATTTTCTAACCAACTTAGATTTTACTACTCCACTGCTATCATAAAGATAATATTGATATAAATAGCCTTCTTTTGGACCATTTTTTCTTCCAACAATTGAATAAACCTTTTTATTTTGAGGGTTTGTATATAATGCAATGCCCATTGGTAGATTCAAACTATCATCTGTAAAAACCTTAATACCCCCTCCGTCAATAACCTCCATTTGAGGGACTGAAAAGATTCTGATTGCATGATTGTCCCTCTCTGTTGCTACTGCAATTGCAATATCTTTATTCAAATATGTAAAATGATTAGCAATGTCAATATTATTAACACGCTTCATTCCAAATTTTGATTTAGTCGAATCTATATTCCCTTTTAAATCAAAAATATAGACTCCTCCATTTTCTTTATCCTTATCTGTTCCTAAAATCAAGCTACTATCTGGGTATTTTTCATTAATCCAAATTGCAGGATCATCACTATCTCCAAATACATTTTTTGTCACTACAATAGGCTTTAAGGGAATTGAACTTAAATTATAATTACATCCAACCAAAAGGATAAAAATGGAGGAGCATATAAAGTGGTTAAATTTTTTCATAAGTAGCTATAATAGAATAGGCGTAATAAATTACGCCTATTCTAAATAAATATAAAATATATTTACTTTGTCAAGTCAAATTTGATACCCATATTGTATCTAACACCATAAAACTCTGTTTGAGCTGTACGCTCTTTAATACCTTGATAATATCTTAAACCTTGATTGGTAATATTGTTAACCTCAGAGAAAATTCTCCACTTTTTAGTAAAGGCATATGAACCATTAAAATCTAAGAAAAATTGTTTGTCATAATATCTATCAAAAAACTCATCTGCATTATAACCAGCATCATCGCTGTCATCAACATAAGCTGCAGTATAATTAGCAGAAAGTCTTAGTACTAGATTTTTATTCTCAAAAGATAAAGAT
Organism: Sediminibacterium sp.; assembly: GCA_044353005.1. GTDB lineage: Bacteria > Bacteroidota > Bacteroidia > Chitinophagales > Chitinophagaceae > Sediminibacterium. The sequence continues at coordinate 1,840 of JBILCS010000086.1, forward strand.
CCATTGAACATATGTGGTGCAGTACCTGGCAAGGTTACATTCTCTCTAATCAATTCACCAGATCCATCATAAATACCCTTTGCTTTAGATTGAGTGTAAGTATAGTTTGTGTAAATTCCAAAGCCTTTCCAAAATCCAGGTAAGAAATCCAATTGTCTTTGGAATGCAACTTCGTATCCTAAAACATTCACTGAACTTCCATTTCTTCTTTGTGTAAATTGCCAGTTGTCACCTTGTGCTATCGGGTTATTAGTAACATTTGGGAAATCTGTAGCAAATTTTGATCTAGTATAGCTTTCATCTCTATAAGTATAGAAGAAATTATTTAGATTTTTATAAAATACACCCCCAGAAATAATACCAATAGATTTAAAATAACGCTCAAACATAATATCGAAGTTATTTGACTTGATTGGCTTCAAGTTTGGATTTCCAGTACTTAATTCTTGGTCGCTTGCTAATACATTAAAATAAGGAACCAAATCAAAATATTTAGGACGTGCTAAACCAGTGGTGTAAGCAGCTCTCCAAATTAAATTATCTGTAGCTTGATAGCGGAAGTTTAAGCTAGGAAGCACATCTAGATAGCTATTTTTTAGATTTGCTTGCCCTGTTAAATTTTCTTCATCTTCAACAATATTACCTGTATAATTTAACGAAGTGTTTTCTAATCTTATACCTGCAATCATGGATAATTTATCAGAAAATTCTTGGTTCAATTGAGCATAACCAGCATTAATTGTTTCTTTAGCAGTGAAATTTCCTGCAAGGTATTCTGCAGGTGCATCAGATCCTTGGAAATTTGCAGCATCTTTAAAATTTAAACCCCCTAAGTAATTAGCGTCAATAAAGTTTCCTGCAATATATTTTGAGCCAGCTATGAAATTAGGATCAGTTTGATTTGATAATTTAAGTAAGTTAATATTAGCAAAATTTGCCGCCATAGATCCAATTGGTTTGTATGAGAAAAAGCTATTTGCTCTTTCTTTTATCTTTGAACGTAATCTATATCCGTATTTCAAAACACTTTTACCATCATTGCTGATAGGTAAGCTAAAACTTAACTTAGCATTTATATCTTCTTCATATTGATCTTGAAATTCTTCTGTAAGCTCATTTAGTCTTGTATAGTCAGTCAAAGCTGTTGTACTTGTTAAAATAGGAAAGTAAGGATCACTTATATTTTGAGCAACTTCTATTGACCTTCTACCCATAGACGCATACCTTTCGTTTGGTCTTTTTTCTGAAGCTCTTGCATACTGTACACTCCAATCCATTTTTAATTTACCAAATAAATGATCTCCTCTAACTTGTAAAGATCGAACTCTTTGATCTTCTAGTCTTCTAGATTCGCTTCTATCATTATCAATACCCCCTTTTGTTTGTCTTAATACTTCACCATTTTTATAACCAGTTATGTTTCCTGCAGCATTAAATAATAAATCTGTTTCTTTACCTCTAAAACGATGTCTTAATCTATACCTGTTTTCTAAATCATCACGCCAGTTATACGCACCAACAACATATATAGTACTATTAGGTGATAAATTAAAATCAAAAGAAGCTGATACGGAACGTCTAACACGTTTTACATCATATTTTCTTATATCATGATCAGAAACGTAGACTTTACCAGATGCACTTTTAGACCAAACTGCTTCTACATTGTCTGAACCAAAATCGTTTGAATTAATTGAACCATTAATTAAATAACCAACTTTTTTATTGGCACTTCTGTTTCCCACAATAAAACTACCAGTTCCAATATATCCGCTTCTGATTGGGTTATAACCACCCGCAAAAGTTCCAGATAAACGCAAACCGTTAGAAGGTGCTCTACTGATTAAATTAACAGAACCTCCAATAGCATCTGCATCCATTTCGGCGGTCAATGTTTTGTTAACTTCAATAGTTTGAATCATATCAGATGGGATCAAATCAAGTTGAATTCTTCTATTATCTCCCTCAGCAGATGGAACTCTCTCTCCGTTGAATGTCACTGAGTTTAATTCTGGACCCATACCTCTAATAATGATATTTCTAGCTTCTCCCTGATCGTTTTGCATAGTAATACCAGGGATACGCTTTAACGCGTCACCAATATTTGCATCAGGGAAACGTCCAATTTGATCAGAGGATACAATGTTCGTAATGTTCAAATTATTTTTTTGCTGACTTAATGCTTTTGCTTGACCTTTAAGACGATCACCAAGAACCAATACTTCTTTCATTACTGTTACACCAACAGATAGCTGTTGGGTAAATTCATTGATACCTTGTTTAACAGTGATTGGAAGCTCTTGTGGTTGATAACCTACATATGAAATTTGTAGCGTATAGTTTCCTGGCTTTATTTGTTGGAAAACAGCTAGTCCAGACTGATTAGTTACTTTAATACTATTTCCAGGTACTAATTTGATAGTAGCCCCTGGCATATTTAACTTTTCATTGTCTATCACCTTAACATTTACGGTTGATTGTGCAAATGAGAATTGGATAACTAACAATGAAATAAATAATGATAAAAATTGCTTCATAGTTTACATATTTTTTTTAAAATTAATACCTCAATGTTATCTAAATGTTAAGGGTAATTAATCAAATTGTTAACGAAATAAATTAAAATTGATTTGTGTTAAGAGCAGCTTATTTTAATTGATTTATTTTTTGGGGGGGGCTAACCCAATTTAAACCACCCTTCAAATATTTTATCGCCGCTTAACTGAAATTCAGCTTGATCTATAATTTCATTATCTACTTTCTTGATTAATTTTAAACGTCTTCCTTCCTTTAGATATTGATTATTAACAAAAACACTAAAACTAACCTCTCCAAGTTCTCTAAAATACAGTTCCTTCACCCATTTTGATCCACAAAATTCTTTAATCCAGGGTCTGCCATTTTCATCTTTGTATTTAACCTGACCAAATGTTTCAAAACTTATTTCAACAATAAGTTCAACTTTAATCAATGGTAGCGTATCCATTATCCTATTATTTGGAAATAGATTATAAATATCTTTCACAGAAATGGTTCGGGAGGCCATTTTTAATTTATTAATTCAGTAGTAAATTAGAAAAGAAGTATAACTAGAATATTAATTTTAAATTATTTAAATGTGATTTTTGTGTGCATAGAAACAATTCTATTTAAAAGTTAAAACCTCACGCAAACCTCACGCAGAAACAACAAAGGACCCACGATTTAACGGGATGGCCAATGCTACGCATTGTCATCCCAACAAGTTCGCCTTACCCAAAGCCTTTCAAACAATTCGCGATGCGAATCGTTTGGCTTTTTTGCTTTTCGTCTGTTTACGAAAGCGAGCTTTCGACACAGCCTCAAAACAAAAAAGCCTCTCAACTTTGTTGAGAGGCTTTGTAGCGAGACCGGGATTTGAACCCGGGACCTCAGGGTTATGAAGATTTTTTAAGAAAATGAAGGCGTTGATTTGTAATGGGTTATGTTTTCACAAAACCGAAATCAACCGATTTTAACCGAATTCAGGGGGTGTTTTCCTCACGCAGTGAAAATGCTACAAATCATATTTCAATCTGTAAACCAAAAACTACTTTCTTTAGGCTTATCCATTTTCGCTATTTTTTTTTATTCTTTTGAAAGCATATTTCACAACAAAATATATAACCAGTGCAGAAAGTACTCCAGTCAAAAAGTCAGTCATAGGTACCATTATTGCAGTATAAATCATCATCGAAAATTCAAATTTACCAGCATGTTTGATTTCTTTAATTTCAGATGGCTTTATCATATTGCTAGCTACCCAAACCAAAATACCACCGATACAAGCCATTGGAATTAATTCTAAATATTGAGCCAAGTAAAATGCCATTGTTAGTTTTAGGATAGCTTTAAAATAACCCGCTAAAGGAGTTGTAGCGCCAGCCTTTATACTTGTGGCTGTTCTTGCCAATGCACCTGTGCACGGAAATCCTTGTACTAATGGAGTAATGATTTGAACCAAACCTTGACCAAAAAATTCTTTATCAGGGTTAAATGGAGTTCTATCATTTTTAGCTAATCGATCTGCCATCGATGAACACAAAACACTTTCCACACCCGATACAAATACTATTCCAACCACAAAATATACAATGTCAAGCATTACACTACCATTCATAGCGGGTAAAAATGGCATTTGTAATTTGAAAAAATTGTTTGGTATAGAGCCATACAAATCACGAACCAATATTATATTTTTGTCGGCTAACATAGTAGCTGCTAATAATGTAGCGGTGCCCATAGCAATTACTGGACCAGGTATATAAATTGATATTTTCAATAGGTATTTTGCTAAAAGAAAAGTAATTAATCCTAATAACATTGACCACCCATTAATTAAATGAAGGTGTTCCAACATATATGTAAACTTCTCGGATAAACTTCTAGAGCTATCGCCAAGTAATGCCTTGAAACTATCTAAGCCCAAAATATCTTTAAAATTTGTAGCTGCAATAGCCACTGCAATACCCACAGTAAACCCAACAATAATTGAATTAGGAACAAGTTTAGCGTACTTACCAACACCAAATAAACCCATTATAATTAATATAACTCCTGATATAATTGATACGAATACGAGGAAACCGTGCGCTTGTTCAAAACTTCCACCATTTGCCGGATTACTATACTTTGCTATTAGGGCAGCAATAACCGGAATAAAAGCAGCCGTAGGTCCATAAACCTGATATTTTGAACCTCCAAATGTTCTACCCACTATGCAGGCTAATGCGCCTGCAATGATGCCATGTTCTGGTCGCATACCCATAGCCATGGCAAAGCCCATAGCCATAGGAATGGCTGTCATGGCTACTATTAAGCCTGCACTAAAATCTTTATAGATTACCTTCAAACGATTTTCTTTTGTCAAGTCCTCCCATCGAGCATCGAAGAAGGTAAAAAATAATTTTAATCTCCCAAGAGGGGTTGTTGGAAATTTTGCTTCGCTCATAATATTTTATTTAAATAATTGATTTAAATCATCTTTGTCAACTAGATCATGTTCG
>JBILCS010000087.1:0-6805 GCA_044353005.1 Sediminibacterium sp.
TCAACAATCGCTGTCTTACCCACACCAGGTTCACCAATTAAAATTGGATTGTTCTTTTTTCGACGACTCAATATTTGACTCACTCTTTCTATCTCTGCATCCCTTCCAACAATTGGATCTAACCCATCTTGCTCTGCCAATTTAGTAATGTCTCTACCAAAATTATCTAGTACAGGGGTCTTGGATTTACTTGTTGAAGTAGGTTTAGATTTAGTACCTCCACCAAAACCACCTCTGCCTTTTTCGTCATCAAAATCATCCTCCCCTTCTTCTTGGTATTCTGAACTTGGAGTTGAGGGGGCAGATGGTGCAGAACCTACCATCCCTAATTCATTTCGGAATAAATCATAATCCACATCAAATTGATTTAAAATCTGAGTAGCAATATTTTCTTTATTCTTTAAAATACTTAATAATAGATGCTCCGTTTCAACCATTGGACTTTTCAAAGCTTTGGCTTCTAAAACAGTCACACGAATGACTTTTTCAGCTTGCTTTGTTAATGGAAGACTATTGATATTGGCAATATTTTTACCAGACTTATCCTTAACAGCTAGTTCAATTTCTTTTCTTAACTCTCCCAAATTGACATTCAGTTGCCTTAAGACTTTGATAGCAGTATTTTCTTGGTCACGGATTAACCCTAACATAAGATGTTCCGCGCCAATAAAATCATTACCTAATCTTAATGCTTCTTCTCTGCTGTAAGAGATGATTTCCTTAACTTGTGTTGAAAAATTATTATCCATATAAATTATTCGAGCTTTACAAGATTAACGAATATTTTTGACCTAAAGTATATGAGTTATGCAATATAAAATAGATACCAAAGAGAAATTCACCGTTTTAACCTTGCTCGACCCTAGCCTTAGTTCAAATCTCGTGCCAGAATTGAATGATTTGGTCAAAAATTTAGGCTTAACCAGCCCTAAGAACCTTGTGTTGAACCTTGAGCCCGTAAAAGACTGGGATTTAAGCATTATGGCCCTTTTAGCCCAGCTTCAGGAGGTATTTTATGACAATAATTCCAGTTTTGTCCTTTGTTGCTTGTCAGATGACTTACAAAACGCACTAGATTTGACTGAATTTGGCGAAGTGATGAACTTAACCCCTACCGAATCAGAAGCCTGGGATATCGTTCAAATGGAAGAAATAGAGCGTGAACTACTCGATAGTGACGATATGGAGTTTTCTACCCAAGAATAGTCTAAGATTTGTTAAATTCGCGCTCCTATGATTACGCCTCAAACCATTCAACAAATTACCAGCCGAATTGACATCATTGATGTGGTGGGTGAATTTGTGAAATTGAAGAAAAGAGGCACCAATTATTTAGGCAATTGCCCTTTCCACAACGAAAAATCTCCCTCATTTACGGTCTCTCCTGCCAAAGAAATTTACAAATGTTTTGGATGTGGAAAGAGTGGCAATACCATCACTTTTTTGATGGAACATGAAAAGTATAGTTATGTAGAAGCTTTAAGATGGTTGGCTGCGAGATACAATATTGAAATCGAAGAAACCGAGACAAGTCCTGCGCAAAAGATCGCACAACAAACTGCAGACAGTTTATATGCAATCAATCATTTTGCAATGGACTTCTTTACCAAACAATACTGGGATACAGAAGCTGGCGCTACTATTGCACAGAGTTATATGCAGCATCGTGGTTTTTTACGACCCATTGTAGAAAAATTTAAAATCGGATACAACCCTTCTGATAGAGATAGTTTAGCAAAGGCGTTGATTCAAAATCAATTCAATCCAGAACTATTTGCAAGAACTGGTTTAGTAGTGGAAAGAGATGGCAGATGGCAGGATAATTATAGGGACCGCATCATCTTCCCTATCCACAATACGACTGGAAAAATCATAGGCTTTGGTGCAAGACAAATTGCAAAGAATGACCGTTCTCCAAAATACATCAATACACCAGAGAACGAGATTTATATTAAGAGTAGAATTCTCTATGGTTCTTATTTTGCTAGAACTGCAATTGATAAAGCCAATGAGTGTTTATTAGTAGAAGGCTATACAGACGTAGTAAGCTTACACCAAGCAGGCATTGAAAATGTAGTAGCAAGTGGTGGTACCTCTTTGACTATAGACCAATTGAGATTGGTTAAAAAATATACACAGAACCTGACCATTATTTATGATGGTGACGCAGCAGGTGTCAAGGCAGCGTTGAGAGGATTGGATATGGCATTAGAAGAAGGATTGAATGTACAATTGGTTTTAATTCCAGACAACGAAGATCCAGATAGTTATGTCAATAAAGTAGGTGTGGATGCATTCCGTGCATTTGTTCAATCTGCAAAGAAGGATTTTATTTTATTCCAATTAGAAGTTCAATTAAAAGAAGTTGGGAACGATTTAAATAAAAAAAATAGTCTAGTCAATCAAATGGCTGAGACTTTAAGTAAAATTAATAAGGCAGAAGATTTTACAAAATTACAAGAGTATGTAAGAAAATGTGCCGACATATTACGTATTGACGAAACGGGTTTAACCCAATTGGTCAATAAGTTCAAGCGTGACAAAATTGTCAAAGAAGAAAAGAAGATGGCCTATGACGAAGCGGCCATTTTGATGCCCAATTTTCAGCAAGCAACGCAGGATCTTGATAATATTGACCTTGTTCTTGACAAGGATTTTTTACACGAAAAAAACTTAGTGCGCTTATTGATTGAGTTTGGTAATGAAGTTTTAGCAAATGGTAGCATGGTTTCCACTTGGATTGCAGAAGAATTAGAGCCCTTCCCTTTGGACAACCAAGACATGATTCAATTGGTTAAAACTTATTTTGAATGGCAGGTAGCTGGTAAAATACCCAACAATAAAACGCTACAATACCATGAAGACCCACAGATTCAACATTTGGTGATGGGACTTTTTGAGCCTGAACATGAGTTAAGTTTAAGATGGAATGAAAAACTAGGTCTCAAGAAGCCAGTGGAGGACATCGGTTACCAACATCAAATTGAAGTGAGTTTGCTTTATTATAAATTAAGAAAGATTAAAAAAATGATTCGTCAGAATCAGGATGATATGGAGCAAGTGCAAGGTGAGGAGCAAATTCAATTACTGCATATACATAAGCATCTTAAAGATGCAGAGCGTGAATTAACCAAGATCATTGGAACTGTGATCTTTAAATAGATGCGCTATTCATGGAATATGCCTATTCTAGGAATGACCTACTTTTTTTTATTTCTCGGAAGGATTTTGCTTACCAGCAATTAATTTTTCTAAAGTCGCTTCTAAACGCTTTTGCTTGGTTTCATCTTTTTTAGCTCCATTGATCCAACTTAAATATTCCTTTTGATTGATAATAGAAAGAGATGTAAAGAACTCTCTAGCTTCTTCGTGTGATTGGAATAATTTTTCTACTTCAATTGGTAAAGCAATCAATCTTTTATCAAAATCGTCAATCTCAATATTAGGAGATTTGAATCCAGCGAAGGCTCTATTTCTATTTGGGATATGATCGTATTTAGTAAAACGCAATGCAGTCCAAACATGATCTAAAGTCACTTGACGAATGGCCTCATATTCATTGTTGGCTAAAATTTCCCAGCTTGCATCTCTATTTAAATCAGAAACAATCTTTGAACTCGTTTTTGGATAGGCAATCCATAATTTACTCTCATGCGTCAAAGCAGAAAATACTTCCTTTAGAATATTGTTTAGTTGCAATTGGTTAATTGCGAAAATAAGTGCAAAATCAATTTTCCTTGTCTTTAGTAAAGGTGTCAGATTCTTACAGTAATTTAACTTTGCAAACTGCTTCTCTACACTTGAGGGTAAACCTTGAACCAGTAAATTTTTCTCGTCCTTTAACTGTAATTTCTCCAAAATATTCTGACTTATCGACATAAATGTTAGGATTTTTAAGGATTGTAAAGTTAAGCAATTCTGACTAGTTGCAAATTGTAAATTGAATAAATCTTTCTAAACAATTGATAATCAATTGAAAATAAAAATATTTTTCAATCTTTATCTGGCTATTTTCTACCTTTTTTGAATAATGGGGCCTTATTCTCTTTTCCATTTATCAATCTCCCGATATTCTTTTGATGTGTGAGCACTACCAACAATGCTACAATAATGGCAAATATTCTATAGGAAGTTTCTTTTTCATTGTATATAAAAAGAATCAATACCATAAATACGAGGCCTGCTAGCATAGAACTTAAGGAAACAAATCTGGTTGTAAACAAGGTAATCAAAAACACAATAATGCAGATGAGCGCCACAATCGGCTGAATAGCCAATGTCATTCCTAAAATTGTCGCCACGCCTTTACCGCCTTTAAAATCCGCCCAAATAGGAAAAATATGACCTATAACCGCAGCTAAGCCTAAAACAATCATGAAATTGGTTCTAGCCAACTCATTTTGTAAATAAAAGGGCATTAAAATATATAAAGATGTAGCAATCACACCCTTAGTAATATCCGCCGTCATTACAAAAGCCCCCCACTTTGACCCTAAGACTCTAAAAGTATTGGTTGCACCCGGATTTCCACTACCAAATTCACGAATATCAATGCCAAAAATAGTTTTACTTACCCAAATAGATGTTGGGATGGAACCTATAAGGTAAGCAAGTACAATTAGCATCATTTCGTTCATGAAATCAAGTTTGGGGTAAGCAAATATACGATCAATAAAAATAATGCCTGTTAGCGATATAGTAAATACTCGATACTACGGTTCAAAACTACCGATTGAATAAAAGACTAACCCATCCATCCAGGGGTTGGGCTTCTTGGAATATCCAAGCTTTTGAACGCGCTAAGTCAATCATATCTGATTGGTCCTCAATCAATAAGCCACTCAATACCAAAATTCCACCTGGTTTCCCAATTTGAGTTAATTCGTCCATATTGGCTTCTATAATATGCCTATTGACATTGGCTAAAACAATATCATATTGGTCCTTTTGTAAAGCAGATGCCACTTTTTCTATTGTGATGACTTTGGATGCGTTGTTTTGGATATTCTCTAATGCATTTTCTATGCACCAGTCATCATTGTCTACTGCAAGTACTTTTTTAGCACCTAATTTTTCGGCAAGGATGCCGAGAATACCCGTTCCAGTGCCAAAATCATAGACTGTTTTATCTTTAAAATCAAGCCTTTGCATCAACTGCATCACCGAAAATGTGGTGGGATGATGCCCTGTACCAAAGCTCATTTTGGGCGTAATCTTAATATCATGGGTTACTGCAGGCTCAAAATCTGGATGAAAATGTGCCCTGATACCTACAAAGTCACCTACCCTTACCGGGTCAAAATTAGATTCCCAAATAGCATTCCAATTTTCTTCCTTAATAACTGATTTAGAATAAGTTAAATGATATTTATTAAATATTATATCTAATTCATTTTGTACCTGATCTGCTTCATATATATCCTTCATCATAAAGGTCTTGCAATGCCCAGCACCTATACCTAATCCATTAGACAATGCCACACCATCATTCCTGCCTTCTTCCATCTCCTCTTCATTGAAGCCTTCAAAGCCAATTTCAGATAGTTCAGCCACCAGCATATCAAATTGATCCTGATTGCTAAAGTCAAATGCGATTTCTATGTATTCTTTGGACATATGTATGATTATTTAATAGTTTGCTATTGTAAGCTCAATATTTATATAAAAGATAGTACCCCTCATCCTCATGCGGAAGGAACCGAAATCGGATTTGGGATAAGTAATTTTTAATAATTATGAGTATAAAAGATAGCTACCCCTCATCCTCATGCGGAAAGAACCGAAATCGGCTTCGGGGTACTCTCTTTTATCCTAATTACAATTCATTTACTAGTTCTATATATTATTTGAATAAATACTATTCCGTAGCGATCGTTCGAGCTTGCGAGCGAGAGCCAAGGGATAGGTATTTATTCAAATTTATATTAAGTTGAGTGTTCACAATAAAGTTAGCTACAAAAAAATGCCCGGCGATTAGCAGGGCATTTTATATTTAAGCTATGTAAATACTATTGTTGAGGACCTCTGTCTTCACGAGGCGCTTGCTCTGGACGAGGTAATAAAGCTTTATGACTTAATTTGAACTTACCTGTTTTAGGATCTAATCCAATTAACTTCACTTTCACCGTATCACCTTCATTAAAGATACCTTCCATTGTTTCCAAACGCTTCCAGCTAATTTCACTAATGTGTAATAAACCTTGTTTGCCTGGCATAAACTCAACGAAAGCACCGAACTCTTTAACACCTTTTACAACACCTTCATATTCGTCTCCAATTTCTGGAACTGCTACAATACCATTGATCCATCTTACAGCCGCGTCAAGGCTTTCCTTGTTTGCAGAGAAGATACTTACTTCACCATGGTTGCCCACTTCCTCAATATTAATTGTTGCACCAGTTGTTCTTTGCATTTCTTGAATAATCTTTCCACCTGGCCCGATTACAGCACCAATAAATTCCTTATCGATGATGATCTTAACCATTCTTGGTGCATGTGGTTTCACATCTGCACGTGCAGCTGGTGTACACTCATACATGGCATCCAAAATATGTAAACGACCTTTTCTTGCTTGAGATAATGCTTCTCTCATAATGTCCATGCTTAAGCCATCTACTTTGATGTCCATTTGAACACCGCAGATACCATCGCGTGTACCAGTTACTTTGAAATCCATATCTCCCAAATGATCTTCATCACCTAAGATATCTGTTAAAATTGCATACTTCCCATCTTCTCTAGAAATCAATCCCATTGCCACACCACTTACGTGTTTTGGAATAGGCACACCTGCATCCATTAATG
>JBILCS010000024.1:0-21963 GCA_044353005.1 Sediminibacterium sp.
TGACCACTATGTATACACAGAAGAATTCTTAGATGCACTTGACTCTAATTTGCAAAAGAAATTGGCTAAATAATTAAGAAATAAATTTAGAAATAATACAAATTCTCTCCTCGCTCTGCGCAGTGCTCGAAAGCTCGTCTAGCATTAGTATTATTGTCTAAATTAAATATATAAAAAAGCCCGGTAGTTAATTACTATCGGGCTTTTTAGTGAAACCTTGAGGGGTTTATAAATTTTTCTTAGTTTGTCTTTGCTTTTGGCGTTTCTTTTTTCATTTCAGCACATTTGCCATCTTTCATACATTTTTTATCACACTTATGTGCTTTTGTTTCTTTCTTACAATCTTTGCAATCTTTCTTACCACAATTTGCAGAAGCGGTGTTTGCAGCTAATAATAATACAGATGCAAATAATACGGTAGCTAATTTTTTCATGATGTTATTTTAAATTGTTATGTTTTCTTTAAATACTAAGTGCAATTTACGGAATCCATTAGAAATAAGTATGTCTTGCACTATGATTTTGCTCAGTATTCTGTTAAATCTATTAAATGGCGGTTAAAATGGTTATTTCAATACTTCTAATATAGGCTTCCCAATTGACCCGCTTGGCATCTGAATGCCTAAAAGGGTAGTGATAGTTGGCGCAATATCAGTCATATAATTCACTGAATTAACTTGACCTTTTTTGATGCCATTGCCATACCATAGCAATGGAATATGGGCATCGTAATTATAAAAAACGCCATGATTCGTTCCAGTGGCATATCCATCCATATAACCCGATTTAGTCACAATGAACATATCGCCACTTCTCTGAGGACTATATCCATTGACAATGCGCTCTCTTAGTTGCTGAGGCAATGCAGCAGTCGCCGCATTACGAGCATCAATCACTTGTAAAATTCCTGGCTTTTGCTCTAAATAACGACTAACTAATTGAAGCATTTTATCCTGCGTCACTCCAAGACTATCCATTAAAGGATGGTTAAAATGAATATTGTATTCTCCAATTGCGGATATTAATTTTTCATTCAAGCCCTGCTTTGACAACCATTGCCCCAATTCTTTTTTCAATCCTGCTTCACTGATTAGGCCGCCAGGAATTTGGTGCTTTTTAGCAAATTCAGGAATAGTAGCTACAGCATGGTCTGCTGTTAAAAAAACAGTGTAATTGTTTTTTCCTACTTGTTGATCTAAGGTTTTAAATAACTGCGCAATGACCGCATCAAGCTTGATATAACTATCTAGGGTTTCCCAAGAATTTGGACCAAAAGAGTGCCCAATATAATCGGGAGAAGAAAAGCTGATAGCCAAAAGATCAGTGATATCATCCTTGCCTAATTCCGCACTCACCAAAGCTTTTTCTGCCATTTCTAGCACGATATTATTGCCATATGGGGTAGAGGCAATCTTGCCATAATCCTTGCCAATAAATTGGGTCAAGGTATAAGGGAATCCTTTTTGATCGGCACCCAAAGGGGTAGATTCATATGCGTTGATATCACCATCACAATTTGATTCATAAACTGATTTAGATAAACTTAAGTTCCAACCTTTAGTATAGAAGCTGTCTACTCTATGTTGACTATTGTATTCGCTTACCCAATTTGGTAATTTTTTGCCATAATAGCTAGAGCTAATAAAATTCCCCGATTTACTATCATACCAAAAAGCACCATCCGCGCTATGACCAGCAGGGATGATAGCACCTCTATCTTTGATGGAGATACCATATACTTTGCTTTTAAAATTATTAGCCAACTTGATCTCATCTCCAAGTGTCGTAGTCCAAACATTCACTGGGCTCATTTTGCCAGCGGCACTACCTTCTACACCAACTGAAACAACAGTTGGATCCTCTACACAATAAACATTCTTTTGCTGATAGTTATCATACCATTGATTGCCTGTAATGCCATGCAATGCAGGTGTGGAGCCAGTGTAAACTGCAGCATGTCCACATGCGGTAACTGTTGGCACGTAAGGAATTAAGTTATTATTACAACTGGCACCCTCATTTACAAAGCGTAAAAAGCCTTGTTGGGAGGTAAAATAGGCTTTAAATTGATTGATATAATCCCAGCGCATTTGATCCACCATAATGCCTACAACTAGTTTAGGTTTGCTTGAAGTGCTTGATGGGGTTGATTTTGGTGCTTGTGCATTGCTTGTAAAGGACAAGATCAAAAAACAAAAAAGGGATAAATTACGCATTTTATAAGATTTAGAACTGCAAAATACGAATAATTAAAACCTATGTAAACTAAAAAATTATTAAATTTGCAAGTATAATTAAATAGCTATGGCAGATATATTTGAGAGGCTGATTAAAAACTACGGACCAATTGGTCAACACCGTGAAAGAGCCCACGGTTATTTTGCATTTCCTAAATTAGAAGGCGAAATAGGCTCTAAGATGAAATTTAGAGGACAAGAAATGATTGTGTGGAGTTTAAACAATTATTTAGGTTTAGCGAATCATCCAGAAGTGCGCAAGGCAGATGCAGATGGATCTGCACAGTATGGTTTAGCCTTACCAATGGGTGCGAGAATGATGAGTGGAAATAGTGATTTACACGAACAATTAGAAAAAGAATTAGCAGCATTTGTACATAAGGAAGATTCGATCTTAATGAATTATGGTTACCAAGGAATCATGAGTGCGATTGATGCCATTTGTGGCCGCCATGATGTTGTGGTGTATGATGCAGAATGTCATGCATGTATTATTGATGGTTTAAGAATGATTCCTGGTCACCGATTTGTTTTTAAACACAATGATGTGGAAGATTGTGAGAAACAATTACATAGAGCACAAGCATTGGTAGACAAACAACAATCAGGTGGGGTATTGGTGATTACAGAAGGTGTATTTGGTATGGCAGGTGATCAAGGTTGTATAAAAGAAATTGCTGCATTGAAAAAGAAAGTTCCATTCCGTTTATTAGTAGATGATGCACACGGGTTTGGTACATTAGGCGAAACTGGTGCAGGTGCAGGAGAAGCGCAAGGTTGTCAAGATGAGATTGATTTATACTTCTCAACATTTGCTAAGAGCATGGCATCGATTGGTGCATTCATGGCAGGACCTAGAACCATCATTGATTATATCCGTTATAATATTCGTTCTCAAATCTTCGCAAAAAGTTTACCAATGCCATATGTAGTGGGTAACTTAAAGCGTTTAGAATTATTAAGATCTAAGCCAGAATTGAAAGCAAATTTGTGGAAGAATGCATTGGCATTACAAAAAGGATTGAAAGAAAGAGGATTTGATATTGGTAAAACCGACTCTGTAGTAACGCCAGTGTATATGAAAGGTGGGGTAGAAGAAGCTACAGCAATGGTGATGGATATCAGAGAGAATTATAAAATCTTCTGTTCTATTGTGGTGTATCCTGTCATTCCAAAAGGGCATATCATTTACAGATTGATTCCTACCGCAGTGCATACACAGGAGGAGATAGATTTGACATTAAAAGCATTTAGTGAGACCAAAGCAAAGTTGGATGCAGGTGCGTATAAAGCGGCTGAAATCCCAGACATGGCCAATAAATAAAAATGAATCCTTTATAATTAAATGTATTTGAATACAAAATGAGTCTCCCAAAAAGAGGCTCATTTTTTTAATTAAAGTAATCTATCTCGTCTTGTTCTTTTTTAAGTTTTTCAATACTTACGTTCAATTCGAATCCGATCAATAAAATAAGGGCATTGATATAAATTAAGGTCATCACCACAAGTACGGTTCCTATGGAGCCATAAATTTTACTATAGCTACCAAAATTATTGACCCAGTAGGAAAATCCCAAGGTCGTCACTAACATTAATGTAGTTGATAAGATGGCACCTGGGGAAAGTAGGGCCCATTTTTCTTTTACGTGTGGCGCAAATTTGTAAATAAAAGCATTGCCATAAAATAAAAGCAACACAATGATACCCCATCTAATACTATTCCAATATGGCAAAATCGTTTTTCTTTTAATGTCAAATACTTCTCTTAAGAGTGTCGTCAATTGATCCTGTCCAATCAACACTAGTAGGCTTGCAAAAACTAATAACATTAAAATTAATGTTAAACGAAGCGCCCTCATTCTTTGATGCAGAAAGAAGGGCCTGTTTTGCATAATGGATTTATCAAAACTTCTAATGATGCCTGTCATGGCATTGGAAGCGTAAAATAATAATAAGAGGAAACCAAAGGAGAAGATACCAACGTGTTGACTTAATAAATCATTGATGATGTCCAGAATAAATCGGTAGGTACTTGAATTGGGCGAGATATCTTTAAAAATAGAAAGAATCTGTTTTTTTATTTTTAAGCTTTTTGGAAAATAGGGGATGATTGAAAATAAAAATAAGAATCCCGCTGGCAATGCCATAATTAGATTAAAGGAAATGGCGGATGCTCGATCATAGAGTCCAATTGTATTCAATTGCTTAAATAAAAATTGAATCACTTGAAATAAATTCACATCTTGAAATCCGGGAATAATAATACGTTTTGCTTTTTGTTTAGCAAACTGAAATGGGATTAAAAGGTATTGTATTATTTTTTTCAAGTATTGAAAGGGTTATTTATAATTAAATTCGTCAAATCTCAATTTCCATCGTGATTATTTTCCAGCGCTATTATTTTCTATCGCTTTTTTAGCTTGGTATTCGTCTAGCTTTTTCTGGTATTCCTTGGCGTATCGATCATGTTCGGCATAGTTATTACTAAAATGATGGTAACCACTAAAGTCTGCTTTTGCCACAAAGTAAATATAATCCGTTTTTGGGGCATCCAATACTAAGTCAATGGTTTTGGCTGCTGGGGTGCAAATAGGGCCAGGAGGGAGGCCTTTGATACGGTAAGTATTATAGGGAGAGGCGTTGGATAAATATTTTTCATAAATACGTGTGATGGTAAAATCTTGCATTGCGTATTTGATGGTTGGACATGCTTGCAAAGGCATTTGCTTTTCTAATCTATTTTGGTAAACACTTGCAATTAAGGATTTATCTGAGTCAAAATTGGTTTCTTCTTCCACAATAGAAGCCAAAGTATAGATTTGATTTTGACTCATGCCTTTGCTTGCTGCTTTTTGAATACGGTTGTTTTGACTCCAAAAATAAATTTGCGCTTTTTGTAATTTGCCTACAATTTGAGTCATGGAACTACTCCAATAATATTCGTAGGTATTGGGTATGAGCAAAGCAAAGAGCTGAGTGGTATCTGTATTAAAAGCTTGTAAAGAATCATTGCTACTTAAAAAGGTCATCACTGCTGCACTGTCTCTATCGAAAGCCTTTGCGATTAGTTTAGCCAATTCCCCTTTTGTGCGTACTTTATTCAATACCAATTTTACCGTCGCTTGTTGATTGTTTCTTAACATCCTTATGAGATCAAGCACACTGGTTTTCTTTTTCACAAGGAATCTTCCAGCTTTGATTTTGTCTTGCACTTTCAATGCTTTTGCAAATAGTAAAAAACTCGTTTTTTCGAAGATGATTTTTTTTGCAACCAAACTATCTGCAAGTTGATTCAAACCTTCATTCCTATATTCAAAATAGACTTGCTCTTGGTTAAAACGCGTACTCTTAACAAATACAATAAAGAAAATATAAAATACAATAACACTAAGTAGTATTGATAGTAGTTTTTTCATATCATCTAAAATACAAAAAAAATCCCCACCATTTGATTGGTGGGGGAAAATACTATTTTAAAATAATGTATTCAGATTCTAATTGAGTTACTTCTTATTTGTATCCATCGCTGCTGGCGGTGGAGGAGGAGCCGTTTGAGTCGCTGGACTTGTTGTAGTGGAAGTATTGACTTTGTCTAATACGCTATTTCCATTGCTATTACCACCACTCAAGAATAAGGTAGAGGTGATGGCTAATATTGCAATCACTGAGGCGAAAATCCAAGTACCTTTTTCAAGTACATCTGTCGTTTGCTTTACACCCATGAAATTATTACTTAATCCACCTACATTGGCGTTCAATCCACCACCTTTAGGATTTTGGATCAATACCATGAATCCCAAGGCAACACAGGCTACTACCACTAATATTAAAAAGAAAGTTATCATTTGTTATTTTTTAAATGTTCTATACGGGATGCAAAATAAACGGATTTTTCAGGAAAAATAAAACTTAATTTTTCATAAGTGGCAATGGCTTTCTTCAAATTCCCTTGTTTTTCCCATATTTCAGCCATGGATTCGGTTAAAATATCCGCTGGGATATTGGCTTTTTCGGCAATTTGAGCAATGATTTGCTCCTGATCGGCGCCTAAAGCACCAATTTGGTCAAGCTGATCTAGACCATCCTTGTTTTTAATCACTTTAAGCCAGGCAGTAAAACTTCTTAGCTGTTGGGTAAATTTATCTTGAGGGAGCTTAGAAAGGTCTAATTCGATGCCTTGAGCGGCAAAGTAGTCTTTCTGTAAGCTCGTAGTTATTTCTTTCTCATAATCTAACACATCAGATGCATCCACTTCTTCATTGAATTGTGCAACCTGATTGTTGAGTAAGCTATTTAATTTGGCATCTGCAGGGGCATTGACTTCACTTTGCGTTACTTGATTCATTAAACAATGTAAATGAAGACTAGAAGGAAAATAAGCAGTTGCTTTATATAATTGAGCAGTTAAAAGCGGGGAGGCAATCAGTTGGTATTTTTTTGCCAAAAGAAATTGAATCGTTGGTGCATAGGGATGCTCCATTGCAAATTTTTCAAGGGTATCCGTTTCGATGGCTTCTAATGAAGCATGTCCTGTCCATTGTTTAACTATATCGTTGATCATTAATGCACTCATGCTTTACCAGTTTGAAAAAATTTGATTAAAAATATCATCCGTAATACTACGAATAATCTCATCCATTAATTGACCTTCTGCTTGATTTAAAGTCAAATTGGCTGAGAAATCAAAATTACGGGTTACATCAAATTCAAGTTCTTTATTTTCCAATGTCTTTTTTAAAACAACATGCACCGTTACAGTTAGTCTATTACTTGCTGCTGCTTGGCCACTCACACCTACAGTTTGTGAAGGATCGTAGTTCGTAATAGTCGCAAAAATTTGATAGTGTGCGTCGTCGCTATTGGTTCTAGTTAATTTTGTTTGACCAATGATTTTTTGCAAAATTTTATCCGTCAACATGGGAGCTAACTGCGGGTTGACATATCTTGCTCTATTGTCGATAAATCCAATCTTAACCGTCTTTACATTATCGGGGATCATTGCATCCTTAAAACTATAGACTCCACATGAAGCTAGTAGGATACATAGGCTGATAATGCTTAATATAGTTAGTTTATTCTTCAATGTCGTATTCTTTAATTTTTCTGTACAATGTTCTTTCGCTGATGCCTAGGTCGGTAGAAGCATCTTTACGACGCCCTCTATGTTTTTTGAGTGCCTTTAAAATTAGTTCTTTTTCTTTATCCATGATATTTAGAGACTCCTCAATTTCATAATGGTTCTGTAGGTCATTATCAATGATGACTGGCTGGTGATTTGGAAGTTGCATTGTATTATTAGGCATACTCACATTAGAGACTGGGGCATGGGATGGACTAATATCTTCCTTTAATTCATTGATGATGGCTTCTTTTGTATAGTGCGCCGCTTGTCCTGATAAACTTGGGTTCTGTAATATCTCTAAAAACATCTTCTTTAACTCATTGACATCTTTTTTCATGTCAAAAAATAGTTTGTATAAAATTTCACGCTCATTCGCAAATTCGCCAACTGGTGTACTAGTGACCATAGGCATTTTATGCGCTGTATGTTTTGGTAAAAAGCTATTTAATTGTGCAGCATCAATATGATCGTTTTTACTCAATACAGAAATTTGTTCTGCTATATTTTTCAATTCACGCACATTACCTGGCCAACCATAGGCTGTTAAAAGTCCTTTTGCTTCTTCATCTAAATAAATGGGTTTGGTCTTATATTTTTCTGCAAAATCCACCACGAATTTTCTAAAAAGTAAGGGGATATCTTCCTTGCGGTCTCTTAATGAAGGAACACGAATAGGCACGGTGTTCAATCTATAATATAAGTCTTCTCTAAATCTTCCTTTTTCTGTGAATTCAATCAATTCTCTATTGGTTGCAGCAATGACACGGACATCTGTTTTTTGTACTTTAGATGAACCAACGCGAATGAATTCACCCGTTTCTAATACACGTAATAATCTGGCCTGTGTACCCAATGGCAATTCACCAATTTCATCTAAGAAAATGGTACCACCACTTACAGTTTCAAAATAGCCTTTGCGACTATCCACTGCTCCAGTGAATGAACCTTTTTCATGTCCAAATAATTCCGAATCAATCGTACCTTCTGGAATTGCGCCACAGTTAACAGCAATAAATGGATTGTGTTTTCTGGAGGATAGGCTATGAATGATCTGTGAAAAAACTTCTTTACCTACACCACTTTCTCCCACAATAAGTACCGTTAAATCTGTTGCAGCAACCTGCTCCGCAGTATTTAAAGCATGATTCAGTAAGGGCGTATTGCCAATGATACTGAATCTGTTTTTTAATGATTGTAAATCCATGGTATGAATAAATTAAATGATTGCCCCTAATAAAGTACCTTTTGTAAAATTGTGAATCTTGACTTGTGCATAGTCTCCTTTTTTATAATCGAATTTGCCTTTTGGAAAAACAACTACTTTGTTTTGACTATTTCTTCCCATCCATTCTGCTTCGTTCCTTTTACTATTGCCTTCTATCAAAACTTCAAATTCGCTTCCCACATCTCGCTTATTACTTTCATTGGATAAGTTCCATTGTAGGTCTACAATTTCTTGTAACCTTCTTTTTTTAGTCACTAGATCAATATCATCCTCATATCTTCTTTCGGCCAATGTTCCGGGACGTTCAGAATAAAAATACATGTAACTCAAATCGTAATTGGCATATTGTATGAGGCTAAGGGTGTCTTGGTGATCCTCCTCGGTTTCTGTACAAAATCCCGCAATGATATCTGATGTAATACTGCAGGTAGGCAATAAGGTACGAATGCGGTCAATCTTGGCCATATACCATTCTCTGGTATACGTTCTATTCATCAATTGTAAGATCCTAGAACTACCACTCTGAACAGGAAGGTGGATGTGTTTGCAAATATTATCGTATTTGACAATGGTATGTAAGACTTCGTCCGTAATATCTTTTGGATGAGAAGTGCTAAAACGAACTCTAAGGCTTGGATCAATTTGTGCCACTTCTTCTAATAACATGGCGAAAGTAGTTGTGGCATTATTTTCTGGATTGCTCCAATAATAGCTGTCCACATTTTGACCTAATAAAACCACTTCTTTATATCCTTTATCAAATAAGTCTTTGCATTCTGCAAGAATAGAAAAGGCATCTCGGCTGCGCTCACGTCCTCTTGTAAATGGCACCACACAGAAACTACACATATTATTACATCCACGCATAATGGATACAAAAGCACTAATGCCATTGTTGTCTAATCTAACGGGTGCAATATCGCTATAAGTTTCATCTCTACTTAATAACACATTCACTGCCTTTTGTCCAGTGCCAGCTTCGGCAATCAAATCGGGTAGGGTTCTGTAAGCATCAGGACCAACCACTAAGTCCACTAGTTTTTCTTCTTCTAATAATTTGGCTTTCAATCTTTCTGCCATACAACCCAATACACCTATCAATAGACCTGGGTTGGCTTGTTTCAAACTTCTAAATTCTGTCAATCGCTTACGGATGGTCAATTCGGCTTTTTCACGAATAGAGCAGGTATTGATCAAGATTAAATCCGCGATTTCAATATTTTTAGTGCCTCCAAAACCATTCTTTTCTAAAATGGATGCAACCACTTCACTGTCGGCAAAGTTCATTGCACAACCATAGCTCTCTACATAGAAGTGCTTTAGAAAGACACCTTTACTAGCCTGGCTAGCATAGGCTTCCCCTTGTCGAGCTTCATCCTGGGATTTATCTATCAGTAAACTTGAATCCATGCACTTATTTTGAACTGCAAACTTAGTCAAATTTTTTTTATGTGTCAACTTGTCAGACAAAATTCCTAATTGATTGATATACAAATGATTAAAATAAGACAAGATATATATTAATTAATTTTATATTAACCTATTAATCAATCGATTATTGAGTAGGGTGTATATTTATAAAAATTTGCGCATGCTCAGAGGTTTCATTTTATTATTCACTTTTTTTTGTTTCAATAGGGCAAATTCGCAGGAATTGGTGGTGGCAAAATTGAGATCGGAGACTTCGAGGAATATTAAAAAAGATACCGATACGGCTAATTGGAATTGGAAACAGGGTGGTTTATACAATTTAAATGTGGCACAAAGTTCATTGAGCAATTGGGCAGCTGGGGGTGATAACTTTAATATGACCATCAATAGTTATTTTAATTATTTCGCTTTATATAAAAAAGAACGTCAAAGTTGGGATAATAATTTAGATCTGAATCTTGGATTTGTTCAGTCTACTTCACAAGGTGGTAGGAAGAATGATGATCGATTGGATTTACTAAGTAAGTATGGATATAAAATGGATACAGTAGGCAAATGGTATCTATCAGGTTTATTTAATTTCCGTTCTCAACTTTTTGATGGCTATAGTTTTAGTGGCACTAAAGCCACACTTACCTCTTCATTATTTGCGCCTGCCTATATGATTATTTCTGCTGGTTTGGATTATAAGCCTGATAATAATTTTTCAATCTTTTTTTCTCCTTTAACATCAAGAACCATATTGGTTTTAAATAAAAATTTATCAAAACTTGGTAAATACGGCGTGGATTCAGGATCTATGGTGAAGCGAGAAACAGGTTTATTTGTTACTGTAAACTATAGTAAAGTCATTGCTACAAATATCAATTATAGAGGTCGTGCGGATTTTTTCTCCAATTATTATGATAAGCCCGAGAATGTCAATTTTTACATGACCAATTTATTTACTTTCAAGATCAATAAAAACTTTTCAGCGACCTACAGTTTGGATTTAATTTATGATGATAAGATTCGAATCTTTGGCCCACTCAAAAAGTCGCCAGGTTTACAAACAAAGAGTATTATAGGTATTGGTTATTTTAGAAGCCTTGCTATCAAGAAAAAATTGATTGAAACAAAGCCAAAGCCAGCAACATTAACAAGTGGCGAATAAGCAAGAAGCTATTTGCTAATGACCTTTAGGGTATGTTTGATTTTGTTGGCCTTATGCGTTAAGTCCATATAGTCATTACTTATGATGGTCACATGGCCCATTTTTCTGCCAGGTTTTGTGGTGGTTTTACCATAAAGGTGCACAAACACATTATCCATTTTCATGACTTCATCCAGTCCTTCATAAATCACTTCACCACTATAGCCTTCTGCTCCAATTAAATTCACAATGGCACTTGGTAAAATTGGCGCAGGATTGCCTAAAGGATAATCAAGCATAATTCTTAATAACATATCATATTGACTAGCATAATTGGCTTCAATGGTATGGTGTCCACTATTGTGCACTCTTGGTGCAGTTTCATTGACAAGGATATCTCCTTTTTGGTCTACAAATAATTCAATGGCAAAAAGACCTGGACTCTTTAAAGATTGAACTACTTTTCTTGCAATGGCTTCTGCTTTCCAAAGTTGTTGCTCTTCAATTTTTGCTGGACTTAATTGATAGTCTAACAAATTATATACTTGATCAAAAACCATTTCGGCAGGTGGGAAGATGACTGTTTCACCTTTTTCATTCATACCTACAATCAATGCCAATTCTTTGACAATCTTTATTTTTTCTTCTAGAACAGCAGGTGCATTAAAACCCAATGCAATGGCTTTTTCATCTTCAATGACTTGAACGCCTTTGCCATCATATCCTCCCTCTGCTAATTTGTGTACCGCAGGCAATAGTCCTAAGTGTTGGCGAATCGCTTCTGCTGAATCGGTCACAACGAAATTGGAACTAGGAATTTCGTTATCTGCATAAAACTGTTTTTGTGCAATTTTATTTTTGATGGTTCGAATAGCTGATGGGGTAGGATAAATTTTTACACCTTCTTTTTCTAATTGAGTTAACGCATCCACATTGACAGCTTCAATCTCAATCGTTAAGGCGTCTACTTGTTTGCCAAATTGATAAACCGTATCGTAATCTAAAATATCTCCTGTTGTAAAATGGTGGCATAAGTGCGCTGCTGGGCAGTTGGGATCTTTTTCTAAAACATAAGTAGTTAGATCATAATTCGCTGCTGCTTGTAAAAGCATCCTTCCCAATTGTCCACCGCCTAAAATACCTACCTTCATATATCTGATTTTGATAGGGCAAATATAAGTTAGTTAGGTTATTTTTGCTAAAGAACGATTTAATACAAGCATTCATGAAAGAACCCATCATACAAGTGAAGGATTTGACCAAGTCCTACGGCGACTTTGAAGCAGTTAAAGGCATTAGCTTTGAGGTATATAAAGGAGAGATCTTTGGTTTATTAGGACCGAATGGTGCTGGAAAATCTACCACTTTAGAAATTATCGAAACCTTAAGGCAAAAGTCTGGAGGGACGGTGATCGTAGATGGGATGAATTTAGATACAGAACCAGAAGCCATTAAGAAAATCATTGGGGTACAATTACAGACTGCTGGATTTTACCCAAATTTGAATTTAACAGAACTCATTCAATTATTTGTTGGATTGTATCAAATGGAGATGGATCCAATGGAACTATTGGCTAAAGTAGATTTAGTAGATAAAGCAAAATCCAAGTTTAAGGAATTGAGTGGGGGACAGAAGCAAAGATTTTCAATTGCTACCACATTCATCAATCGACCAAAAATCATTTTCTTAGATGAACCTACAACAGGTTTAGATCCTCAAGCAAGACGTAATCTTTGGGATTTGATTCAAGAAATTAGAAACAATGGCACCACTGTCATCATTACAACACATTATATGGATGAAGCAGAAGTGCTATGTGATAGAGTGGCGATTATTGATAGCGGTAAAATCATTGGCATCAATTCACCGAATCAATTGATAGATGAATTAGTAGAAAGTGGATTTGAAAAAGAAAAAGAATTGAAGAAGGCAAATTTGGAAGATGTTTTTATCCATATGACAGGAAAACAATTAAGAGAAGATTAAATAATACAATATGACAACGGACCCAAAATATCCAATTGGTAAGTATGAATTGAAACCTTATTCAGAAGCCACTAAAAAAGAATGGATCAATGCATTGAGGCATTTACCAACTGACGTCGAAATGGCCGTATTGAATTTAGATCAAGTACATTTAGATACACCCTACAGAGAAGGCGGATGGACGGTGCAACAATTGGTACACCATATTGCAGACAGCCATATGAATGCTTTTGCAAGATTTAAATTAGGCTTGACCGAAGAAGTGCCTTCTGTTAAAGCGTACGATGAAAACAAGTGGGTATCGATGGCAGATGCATTGGATACACCCATTAATTATTCTATGACTTTATTGCATGCCTTGCATGAAAGATGGGCTAATTTATTAGCGAGTTTAACGGAGGAACAATGGCAAAGAAAAATATTTCATCCAGGTAGAAACGCCGAGGTAAGTCTTTGGGATTTGTTTGCAGTGTATGCATGGCATGGCAAACATCATGTGGCGCATATCACCACTTTAAGAGCAAATAAGGGATGGTAATTTTATGAAAAATGAGTTCTGTCAACTTCGGCGACTAAAAATACACTGCCAATCACAAGAATCAAATCATTGTGGTTGGCATTTTTTATGGCATCCTTTAAAGCAAGATTGACATCTTCGTAGGAATGTCCATTTAATCCAATGACGGCTGCATGATCTGCTAATTCATTCACTAGTAATGCTCTTGGTATATGCGATTGAGTAAAATAATACAATGCATTTTTTGGAAGTAATTGTAGTACTGATTGTACATCTTTGTCCTTCACCATGCCAGTAACAATATGTAATTGTTGGTATTGCAAGGAAGCTAATTGTTCTAACAAGGAATTTACGCCATGTTCATTATGCGCTACATCCAATATCACTCTTGGGCTTTCTTGAATACATTCCCATCTTCCCATTAAGCCATTGTTTTTTTTGATCTGTGACAATGCTTTCATCACTTTACCCGCTGTAAGCTTCCATCCCATGGTAGAAAGTAATTGAGCAGCTACCAATACTGCTTTTAAATTTTTAGCTTGGTATTTAGCAGGAAGATCGCATTCAATGGTGAAATTTTTTGGAAATAGTGGCGCGTCTAGTAAATGAATCAGGGGTTGGTTGAATTCAAATAAAGCATTTTGCCAATTGTTTTGAAAGGATTTAAATTCAATAAAATTTTCTGCAAAATAGATGGCTGCATTTTCTAGGTTGGCCTTGTCTTCGAAAACTTTTTTTGTAGCAGGATCTAATGCGCCTATTACAACAGGAGTATCCTTTTTAATGATGCCAGCTTTTTCAGATGCAATGGCTTCCAAAGTATTTCCGAGTAGCGCCATATGGTCAAATCCAATATTCGTAATAATAGATAGCTCGGGCTCAATCACATTTGTGCTATCTAATCTGCCACCTAAGCCTGTTTCAATGATGGCGATGTCTACTTTTTCTTGTACAAAATAATCGAAGGCCATGCCTACCGTTATTTCAAAAAAAGAGGGCTCTATTTTTTCAATACATGGTTTTATTTTATTGGTAAAGTCAATGACAAAATCTTGACTACACATTTGTCCATTGACTTTGATGCGCTCTCTAAAATCATATAAATGAGGTGAAGTGTACAATCCTGTTTTATATCCAGCTTCTTGAAAAATAGAAGCAAGCATATGACTGGTGGAACCTTTGCCATTGGTACCTGCAATATGAATGGTTTTAATCTTTTTTTCTGGATGTCCAAGAAATTTACAAATAGCAATGGTATTGTCTAAATTCGGTTTGATTGCAGCAGCGCCAATCCTACTAAACATAGGGAGTCTAGTGTATAAATAGTCAATCGTTTCTTGATACCGCATAGCAATTGGTTGGCTTATTGGAGATCGAATTTGAATTTCACAGTTACTGTAGAACTATGATCAGCCGAATTGAAACTAATTTTTGTTAAGTATTCTTTAATTGCGCTTTTGTATTTTTGATCATTGGAGGAAGAACCTCTTGTAATTTGAATAAATCTTCCCACACCATTTGGATTGACTTCGATCTCTGCATAGATTGTTGCAGGAGGCACATCACCATTGAATGAATAGGACTTTGTAACCCTTCGGTCACCTTTTGTTACTAAGGGTCCACCATTGCCGGTATAGTCTTTCCCATTGATAGAGCCATTTTCAACACCTTGATCACCTTTGCCTCCAGCTATGCCTTGGTCTTTCACATTATTATAACTGTCTTGATTATTGCCACCAGCCCCGTTTCCGCCCGCATATTTTCCCATTAGGGCTTTTGGTTTAGCAGGGATAGGCACTGGATTATTTTTTTTGGTATTTTTTTCTTTGCCAGAACGAATGGCTTCGTCATTTGCATCATTGGAAACAGTATTTATTTTTGAAGCCACACTGGATGCTGCTTTTGTTTTATTAGCACCTTTTTCAGGAGCAGGCGCTGCTTTACTCTTTGGAGGAATCTCCCCAGCACCTGTATTACTATTTCCTAAGTTCACCTCCATATATTCAGGTAAAGGGGGAACCACTGTAGGGGCGGGTTCCTGAAATTTTGAAACAAAAAAGATCAGCGAAAGTCCCAGACAAATGAGTCCAGTATAGACACCAGCTTTAATATTCTTTTCTTGTTCAAAACTCAATTGCATGGCTTAAAATTAATGCAAAAAAACGTCATATCCCAATCTTAACAAAGTAGCTACAATCACAATTAAGAAAATTTTACGAATAAACTGATTGCCCTTCTTTAAAGCCATTCTAGAACCAAAAAATCCACCAGTGGCATTACATATCGACATGGGGATGGCCACTGGCCAAAGAATTACACCCTTGCCTATAAATAAGATCAATGAGCCAAGATTGGTAGAGAGGTTAACGATTTTCGCATGTGCACTTGCTTGCATAAAATCGTATCCTAAAATTGCAATAAAAGCCAATACAAATAAACTTCCTGCGCCAGGTCCGATAAAACCATCATAAAAACCAATGACTAAGCAAATTAGGATACTTTTTAGCATAGGAAATTGAATGTCATCCTTCTGCACGGATTGTCCAAGGTCTTTTTTTGTAAAAGTGTAAATCGCCAAGGCAAGTAATACAAAAAAGATGACTGGTTTCATAAATTGACTACTCATTGCAGTAAGTAATAAAGAACCAGAAAAAGCTGCAATAAATGCAATACTCGTAAATAGGAGTATTCTTAAAAATGGAATTTTGACCCTCTGTAAATATTGATAGGTAGCAAAACAGGTTCCAATAAAAGAAGGTACTTTAAGTGTGCCAATGACTGTTGATACTGCTTGCGTCGGCATCATAATCAATCCCGCAGGAACTTGTATCAAGCCACCACCGCCTACCACCGCATCCACATAGCCTGCTAAAAAGGCAATCAAGCATAAAAACAGAATCGTACTAAGTTCCATGTTTTATTTTTGAAGGCCAGGTGTTGATCACGATTCCACAAATAATGATTCCACCACTAATGATTTGAAAAATGTTGAATTGTTCATTCAAAATAAACAGTGCTTCAATGGAACTTAGGAAGGGGATTAAAGTGCCAAACAAGGCCGTCTTTGCTGATCCTAGTGTGTGTATGGCTTTATTCCATAACAAATACGCGATAGTGGAGTTGCCTATTCCTAAATATAATACAATGAATAAAAGTTGTTTGTTAAAATGAACAGGTTGAATAAAATTCATTTCATAAATTGCAAATGGACATAATAAAATAGTACCAATTGCAAAAAGCACAAGTAGAAAACTATTATTTGAAATGCCTATTGGTTTTTTACGAACAAAAACATTGTAACTACCAAAGCATAATCCAGCACCAATCATCCATAAATCACCTGTTGTAATTTTAAAATGTAATAACGTATTGAGTTCGCCTTTACTTAATAAAACGAGGATACCAATAATGCCTAAGACAATACCTGTGATACTTTTCCAATTCAATTTTTCTTGAACAATCCAAGCTGCAAGTAATGTGGCCACAATAGGATGAATAATTGAACCAAATAATGCCATATTGATAGCAGTTGTTGAATGACCAGCTTGGTAAATCATTGTGTTGTATAAGGCTACACCTACCAGTGCCATCCAGAAAAAATAACTAAAATTGGCTTTGAATAATTGCTTTTCTTTTTTAAAATTTTGGATCGCAAATGGAAGCATGGTAATAGTGGCAATAGACCATCTAAAAAACGCAAGACTAATAGGGCCAGCCAATTGAATTGAATACCTAGAAACAATAAAATTACCTGACCAGATGATACAAGCGATGATGGCCAGTAAGGTTCCAAATTGAACTTGTTTGTTATAGTGTCTTTTCAAAATTGCGTTACATTAATGATGTGCAAATTCAGTTGCGTAATCTCCTTTGATTCTTTCTATAGGAGGATTAAAATAACCAAATTTTAAATCAGGAAATTCTTCTCTAATTAATTCCATCATTTGTTTAACACCCATGATCTCACCTGGTTCTGTTACCCCAATTTTTCCTAGATACCAATCTGGGTCAATATTGAAATTACGCCATTGAATCATTTTTAGTCCTGTGTCTTTGATCAATTGTCTAAGTGCTTCATATTCTGCAACCGTATCCGTCATGCCAGGGAAAACAAAATAATTGATACTCGTCCACTTACCTGCAGCAGTCATCGCTTTTAAACTTTCAACTATATCTTGGAACGTATAATTATTTGGGCGGTAATAAGCATTGTAAATATCAGGTCTAGCAGAATTGGTACTGACTCTTAAACTATCCAAACCAACAGCAGCCAATTCGGCAACTGCTTTTGGATTAGAGCCATTTGAATTGATATTGATACTGCCTTTGTCCGTATGTTTTCTAATTTCAATAATCGCTTCTTTGATGGTCTCCCACATTAACAATGGCTCACCCTCACAACCTTGTCCAAAACTTACAATTGGAAAAGGGGCAGACATTAAATGCGGAACAGTATATTCTACCACTTCGGCTGCAGTAGGTTTAAAAGATAAACGTTCTTGGTTGGAAACAATTTCTTCCTCGATTGGTTGGAATGAAATACATCCTATGCAATTTGCATTACATGCAGGTGAAATAGGGATTGGACATTCCCATCTTCCCATGGCTAAATTTCTTGCAGCAGGACAATGATAAGTCATACAACAGTTTTGCATCAGGTGCTGCACCAATCTATTTTCACTATAAGTTTTTAATAAATGTGCTGTGCCATACTCAATTGTTTCTTGATCATAGCCTTCAGCATCCTGGCGAATATCTTGTTCGATTCTTACAGCAGGCACATAATTTATACCATCTAACCAACCCACAGCGGTATAACAAAATAAGGGCAACAATGGGGCTTCAGGTAAAGACTCATAAGCGGCGATATACAATCCAGTATGTGCAGGGGGGATGAAAGCAGCGACTGCCCATCCTTTTTCACATAAACGCATTTCACCATTATCTACATCAATGCCAATGCCTCTTCTACCAGGTAATTCATATAAACTTCCACCTTCTGGTAAGGGGATCCAATCTTCCTCCGGAATGGGATAGGCGTCCCATCCAGCCCTGCCTACTACATATAAGGTCTCATCTTCAAAGATGTTGCCTTCGCCGTCTGAATACAATAAATAAGGGGACTCAGTTAATGCCATAATTAATTGGTTTTAGCTAGATGCTCCGCGCAAAAAGCATTGAATTCGTTTTTGATTGCTTCAGTCACTGGTTCATTGATCTGTTTTTGGATCAATTTATTGTTCTTGAAATCGATTGTAATATAATCGTCTTTAATCAGCATATTATTGATTTCTGCCCATGGGTACAACTTTTTTGGAAAGGTATTCACTAAGACACCAGCAGGGTCTACGGCTATTTCGTAAGGGAATTTTACTTGACGCTCAAACAAGGCTGCAATTAAGTAAACGCCAGCAATCAATAAAGCGTTGGGAAGTAAGAACCATCCCCAAGAAGCAAATACCAAACCTAAACGGTAGTATGGTGCACCTCCTTTAATCTTTTGATAGACGCAAAAAATCCACCAACTAGCCACCGAAGTCATGATGGCAATTAATAGGGCAGGACTAGGGTATAAACCTGCATATAGCGAATAGGAAAGCGCCATAAGGGTGATGAAAAGCATCAATTGGCTGATTCGGTCTACGTTTTTAAAATCGGGACTTTTGCAAACAATGATATAGTCAAAAAGGCGCATAATTGAAATTTATGAGATGCGTAAAATTTGGTGCAATTTAAGGCCATTTGGTTAACTTTGCGGTATGAAGAAAACACATCTTATTTTATTGGTCATGATTGCGGCCGCAATTGTAGTGTTAATAAGCTATACAGGCGATTTAAGTAGCTATGAGACAGTGGCTTCTGCAAAGCAAAAAGAAGGCAAATATGTGAATTTGATCGTAAAAATGGATAAATCTGTACCCGTTCAATACGATCCAGTAAAAGACCCGAATTTATTAAAGTTTAATGTGGAGGATAGCTTAGGGGGTAAAATTGCAGTGGTTTATCGCAATACCATGCCCACCGATATGGAAAAATCAGAACGTTTGGTATTGAAAGGACGTGTTCAAGGAGATGCATTTGAATGTAGCTCAATTGTCATGAAATGTCCTTCCAAATACAAGGACAATCCAGATGCAATGAAAGAACAACCGGTAACCATTACCAACTAATCAACATCACAACATGCAGCCAACTGAGTTTATAGGGGAACATTTGTTACCTGGACAAATAGGTTATTTTTTATCCATCTTATCTTTTGTAGCTTCTTTAGTAGCTACATTTTCTTTCGCCAAAGCATTTTATGCAAAAGAAATGGTGGTGGAAGCGAGTTGGAAAAAATTAGCTAGAACTGCTTTTGTGATTGAAGCCTTGACTGTCATTGGAAGTTTTGTGGTATTATTTTATGTGATTTACAATCATTTATTTGAATATAAATATGCCTATACCCACAGCGATAAAAATTTACCATTTGAATATTTATTGAGTTGTTTTTGGGAAGGACAGGAAGGAAGTTTTTTATTGTGGAGTTTTTGGCATGCTGTGTTAGGTTTGATTTTGATTAAGCGTGCCAAAGCACATGAAGCTGGGGTAATGATGGTCATTAGCTTTGCACAGTTAATGCTTGCTTCCATGGTGATTGGCTTGTATGTGTTTGATGTGAAAATTGGGTCTAGTCCATTTATATTATTAAGACATGAAATGAACTGGCCTATTTTATCCAGACCAGATTATGTTCAACTCTTAAAAGATGGTACAGGTTTAAATACATTATTACAGAATTACTGGATGGTCATTCATCCACCTATTTTATTTTTAGGATTTGCGAGTACCATCGTACCGTTTGCTTACGCAGTAGCAGGCTTATTAAAGAAAGAGCATGATTGGGTTAAATCAGCTTTACCTTGGGCGAATTTTTCTGCTGGTATATTGGGATTAGGAATTATGATGGGCGCTGCATGGGCATACGAGAGTTTAACTTTCGGTGGTTATTGGGCATGGGATCCAGTGGAGAACGCATCCTTGGTGCCATGGTTGACGTTGGTTGCAGGGATTCATACGGCAATGATTTATACAAGAACAGGCGCAAGTTTAAAAGCCACTTATTTATTCCTTGGAATTAGTTTCTTATTAATTGTGTACTCTACTTTCTTAACTAGAAGTGGCATTTTAGGTGATACATCTGTACACGCTTTCACCGATTTAGGGATGAATGGACAGTTGTTATTTTTCTTATTCATCTTTGTGGTTCCTTTCTTTGTTTTATATTTTGTGCGTTACAAACACATGCAAGAGCCATTGAAGGAAGATGCAATAGATAGCAGGGAATTTTGGATGTTGATTGGTTCTTTAGTGCTCGTACTTTCTGCGGTGGTGATCATCCTTAAGACTTCTACACCAGTGTTTAATAAGCTATTTGGTACATCGATTGCGCCACCAGAAGATCCTGAGTTTGCGCACAATCAGGTGCAAATTTTTGTAGCCATCATCATTGGTGCTTTGACAGCGATTGGACAGTTTTTGAAATACAAAACAACACCATTGCCTTATTTTAAAAAGCAAATTCTATGGCCATTGATCATCACCATACTCATTAGCATCATCATTTTTGTTTTTGTTGGAGTGGCTTATGATGATAAAGGGGCTGGATTTTTAGGCGCTATTTATATCGCCATTGTAACATCTGTTTTTGCAATTGTAGGAAATATCTCTTATTGGTCTGTGGTCTTAAAAGGAAAATTAAAATCTGCAAGTTCATCCATTGGTCATATTGGTTTTGGTTTGGTACTAACAGGTATTTTTATTTCTTCTGCAAACAAAACCACATTAAGCTACAACACAACAGGGATCAGTCCTTTAAGAGTAGACTCCACCCAGAAAAACAGTCCGGTTGGAGACCCAAGAGAGAACTTGACTTTATTTGAGACCATTGAAACAGATATGGGTAAATACAATGTGACTTATGTAAGAGACACATTTGATGCTTTAGGAAAAAGATTTTTTGAATTGAATTTTAAAGAAAAGAAAACCGGAGAGACCTTTAATTTATATCCAGATGTATTAAAAAACAACAAGGGTATGGAAGGCTTCTCTGCCAATCCATCTTCAAAACATTATTTGCATAAAGATATTTTTGTGTACGTTACTTCTTTTCAAGACCATACAGAAGAAGATACCACAAAATTTAATCCAATTAATATTACTGTAGGCGATTCTATTTTTTACAGCAATGGCTATATTAAATTGGAGAAAGTCAATGTAAATCCTCCAGGTGTTAGACCAGCAGGTGTGAACGAATTAAGACTACAATTGAA
>JBILCS010000088.1:0-6785 GCA_044353005.1 Sediminibacterium sp.
GCTTCTTTAACAAGAATCATCAAAGATCCATTTGATGCGCAACATCTTCCAATTGACTCTTTAAAGTTTATTAAGGATGAGAACTGGATTCAGTTTGAAGTAAAAAGTAGCCTTGAAATAGATAAGCCAGGTGCTAAAAAAGATGCGAAGGCAGAAAAAATTAAAAAAGTATTCTACTTTGAATACAATTTGAATACGGCACAACTAAATGAACTAGTTGGTTTTACTAAGCCTAAAAGAAAGCCAAGCTGGGCGAATATAGCACCAGATCAATCTAAAGTAGTTTTTGGTCGTAACTACAACCTATACTATATGGACAAAGCCAATTATGAAAAAGCTTTGGTGAATGAAGACGATAGTTCGATTGTTGAAACAGCCATTACAAAAGATGGTATCCAAAATTTTGGTTGGCATGGTGAAGGTGGAGAAACAAATGTAGATGCAGAGAAAAATAAAAACAAAAGAAAACCTGTAGGTGGTTATTGGAGTGAAAATAGCAAACAGTTTGCTATTGTAAAAGTAGACAACAGAAAAGTAAAAGATTTATGGGTGATCAATAGCATTGCAGATCCAAGACCAACACTTGAAACTTATAAGTACTGGATGCCTGGTGAAAAAGAAGCACCAGTAGATCATTTAATGTTGGTAGACATGGTGAACTATACCCATAAGGAAATCAATGTATCGCTGTACAAAGATCAAGACATTGCAATGTGGAATAAGTCTGCAGCTGTAAATGCTAGAGATGATGAATTCAGGCCTATGATTTGGCTAGGAACAAATGAGCAACTATACCTTGCTAGAACAAGTCGTGATTTAAAGAAGATTGACCAATGTGTGGTGAATACAATAACTGGTGAAGTCAAAGTAGTGGTGGCTGAATCCTTGAATAGCTCTATTGAAATTAAGAAGCCTGAATTAATTAAAAATGGTGCTGAACTAATTGAATGGAGTGAGCGTGATGGATGGGCACATTTATATTTATATGATGGACAAGGAAATTTAAAAAATCAAATTACACAAGGTGCATGGCACGTGGAGGGGGTGATTGGTGTAGATGAAACTAAAAGAGTGGTTTATTTTTCTGCGAATGGAAAAGAGTCAGTAAATGGTGGTAAAGAAGACCCTTACTACATGCATTTGTATAAAATCAATTTAGATGGTTCTGGCTTGCAATTATTAAACTCGGGTAATTTTGATCATAGCTTTAGCGTGAATGATAACAATACTTATTTTGTAAACAACGCTTCTAGAGTCAATACCACTCCTGTATCAAGCTTACACAGCGCTGACGGTAAAAAAATAATGGATTTAGAGACTGCTGATTTAAGAAATCTAATGGCAACAGGTTATAAATTTCCTGAAACATTTAAGATCAAAGCAGATGATGGTATCACGGATTTGTATGGCGTAATGTATAAGCCTTATGATTTTGATAGCACAAAAAAATATCCAATTATAGAGTACGTTTACCCAGGTCCACAAACGGAGTCTGTGAACAAGTCTTTCAGCAAGGGCATGGATCGTATTGACAGATTGGCTCAATTAGGTTTTGTAGTGGTAACAATGGGTAATAGAGGAGGTCACTATGCAAGAAGCAAATGGTATCACAATTATGGCTATGGCAATTTAAGAGACTACGGTCTTGCAGATAAAAAAGCAACTATTGAGCAATTAGCTGATAGATTTAGTTTCATTGATAGAAACAAAGCGGGCATTCATGGTCATAGTGGTGGTGGATTCATGAGTACTGCAGCTATCTTGGTTTATCCGGATATCTTTAAAGTAGCCGTGAGTAATGCAGGTAACCACGATAACAGTGTGTACAATAGATGGTGGAGCGAAAAGCATCATGGTGTGAAAGAAAATATTTCTGAAAAAGGCGATACCACTTTCAGTTATATGATTGATAAAAATCCTGACCTAGCTAAAAACTTAAAAGGGAAATTATTATTGATTCATGGTGAGATTGATAACAATGTGCACCCTGCCAATACTTTAAGAGTAGTGAATGCCTTGATTAAGGCCAATAAGCGTTTTGATATGTTGATCCTTCCAACACAAAGACACGGTTTTGGAGACATGAATGAATATTGGTTCTGGAGAACTGCAGACTATTTCTCTAAATATTTATTAGGCGACAATACAGAACGCTCTGTAGATATTGACGAATTAAATAAAGATGTAGAGCGCAAGAAATAAAATGCGAACATAAATTGAATCACTCAAATAGATTCAATTAGTTAGCGATAAAAAAACGCTCCGAAATTTCGGAGCGTTTTTTTATTTTAAATAGCGTTCACATTTTTTCCAATAGCCAAAAAAGCTTGGATAATAGCCATTGACTTCTGGAAACAACCAATCTCTTGCTTCTTGTATACCTTTATAATGAAGGGTTGTAGGATGTTCTTTAAAATAGATGACAGCTTTACTTTCTTGAGATGCTATACTTTTATTGGTATTGTTTTCGCCAATTGGGTGTGTTTGAATTAGCTGGGATAAATCTTCAAAATTGCCAATGAAAATTTGAATACCTGGAATATTGGTTGTGGCTAAGTCTACAATAAATTGTAACACCTTTTCTGTCACAGGAAAATGTTCAAAATGATTTGACTCTAGTAATAAAATGCGATTCATTGACTCGTCTGCATGCCATAATGGATCCAAATTAAAACTATTATAAATACAAAAAGGTTGATTAGGTAAAACGGTTTTAGTGTCAAAAATCTGTGCTATATTTCTTAGTTGGATATTTTTTAAAATGGTTTTGGTGTCAATATTAAATTCTTGATCTAAGGTATCCGACCAGTTTACTGAATGATTTGGTTGAATTGTATTTGAATGATCAAAAATTGAAGTTTGTAAGTTTTCATATTCCGTATCTAAATAAGTACCCAGTTGTTTGGTATTGGTATATTTATTGATGTTTTCTTGATTGGCGATATACTGTTTACTACTAAAAGTCCCTGCTACCCATTGCCAACTTAAAAAGTTAGCCGCAGGATCATGGTCTAATAAATTTGCATACATCCATTTGGCCCCAGGCAACCATGCTGCCTTAAAAATATTTGAATGCAACATCGAAATATACATTCTTACATGATTATGCATCATACCATGTGCATACAAATGTTGTATGGCTTTGTCAAGGGCTTGAATACCCGTTTTGCCTTCACTAATTGCGTTCGGTAGAGATGCTAGTATGACTTTAGATTGTGCTAATTTTAAGTCTTGTAAAATCAAATTGCCTTTTTCTTGCCAAACTCTTTGGAAGTACTCCCGCCATGCCATTTGTTGCATCAAACCAATCCATTCCTGTTTAGAATGCATCTTCTTGAGCTGCTCCATTGCTAAGACTGGACTCAGTAATCCCCTCGAGATATAGGGCGACCAGTTGGTCACTGCACCATTGGTATAATTCCTAGTAACAGGGTATTTGCCTGGGTGATATGCTTTGATTTGCTCTAAAAGGGCAGCGTAAGTGATATTCATTGATGGACATTAATAGTATTAAACAATGAACAATTTTAGATGTAAAATGTTTAAAAGACATGCAGGTTCAACTCGTATTCCCACATCAACTTTATGACCAGTCCGAAATAGGTATTGGAGGCGGTGATTTTTATATCATTGAATCTGATGTATTTTTTCTTCAATATCAATTTCACCAACAAAAGCTATTGTTTCATAGAGCTTCTATGAAATATTATGCCCAACAACTTACACAAAAAGGGCATCACTGTCACTATATAAATGCGAAGGACCCAAATGCTTCAATTACTACCTTGGTGAAGATGCTTAAGTCCAAAGGCATTCAAAAAATTAAATTGTATGACCCTTGTGATTACTTGTTAGATCAACAATTAAAAAAAGCAAGTAAGCAATATGGGATCGACTTGAGCTATATGCCAAGTCCTAATTTTTTAAACAATGTACCAGAAAGTGTGGAGCTACTTGGTAATAAGAAAACTTATTTTCAAACAAGTTTTTATACTGAACAACGCAAACAAAGAAAAATTTTAATTGAAAAAGATGGAAGCCCAGTTGGTGGACAATGGAGTTTTGATGCGGAGAACAGAAAAAAAATTCCAAAAAACACACCCATACCTGCAATACATTTTTTTGAGTCCAACGAATACATAGAAGAGGCAAAGCAATATATAAAAGCGAATTTTAAAAATAATCCAGGTCAATCTGAAGCGCCTTTTAATATGGGTAATAAAGATTTATATTATCCCGTTACACATGCAGATGCGAAAAAAGCAATGAATCAATTCATTGCTGAGAAGCTAGAGCAATTTGGAATTTATGAGGATGCGATGGTGGTAGCAGAAAAAACTTTATTTCATAGTGTGCTAAGTCCCTTGATCAATGTGGGCTTGATTCAACCTGCTGATTTTTTAAATGCATTATTGAAAGCTTATCAAAAAGGAAAAGCCCCCATCAATAGTATCGAAGGGATAATTAGGCAAATCATTGGCTGGAGAGAATTTGTACAATTGACTTATCGCAAAATTGGTAGTCAACAAAGGACAAAAAACTTCTGGGGCTTTACAAAAAAAATGCCTTCATCTTTTTACAACGGCACTACCGGAATTGTTCCAATAGATAGTAGTATTAAAAAATTATTAGAGTCAGGATACAATCATCATATTGAAAGATTGATGGTCTTAGGTAATTTTATGTTGCTATGTGAGATACAACCAGATGCCGTATACCAATGGTTTATGGAAATGTATATCGATGCTTATGACTGGGTGATGGTGCCCAATGTGTATGGCATGTCTCAGTTTGCCGATGGAGGTATGATCACCACGAAGCCCTATATCTGCGGATCCAATTATTTAATGAAGATGGGGGACTTTCCTAAAGGTGAATGGCAGGCTATATGGGATGGCTTATTTTGGCGCTTTTTATCCAAGCAGCGTGTCGTGTTTGCAAAAAATCCAAGATGGGCAATGTTGTTAAGTACATGGGATAAGATGCCTGAAGAAAAAAGAACTACACATTTGAAAAACGCAGAACAATTTTTAAAAGCATTAAAGTAAATGAATAGTACAATGGGAAAAGAAACTTTGATCAATCCAAGACCAGCAGAACCTATTTTAAGATCTGAATGGGTCGAAAAAGACAGAGACCGAATTATTGAAATGGCCTGGGAAGACCGTACCCCTTTTGAAGCAATTCAATTTCAATTTGGATTGAGTGAAAAAGAAGTGATTGAATTCATGCGCGCCAACTCTAAGCCTTCTAGTTTTAGAATGTGGCGTAAAAGAATGGCTTCCCGAAAAACCAAGCATGCTGTATTAAGAAATACGGACGTCATTAGATTTAAATGTAGTAGACAAAAGTCGAGTGGTAATAAGATTTCAAAAAGATAGCGCGACTTGAAAGTCGCGCTATCTAATTTTCTATTCAAGAAAATTTTATCGATTAAATAGGATTCTTAAATT
Source organism: Sediminibacterium sp. (assembly GCA_044353005.1). Lineage (GTDB taxonomy): Bacteria > Bacteroidota > Bacteroidia > Chitinophagales > Chitinophagaceae > Sediminibacterium. The sequence continues at coordinate 5,454 of JBILCS010000088.1, forward strand.
AGAATCACTTTTTTGGAGGCTTTTTTTTGCATCCTTCACTACAATACTGCACTAAATCCCAGCATCGTTCCCATTTTTTTCGCCAACTAAATGGACGACCACAGGCTTTACATATTTTTTCTGGCAGATCTTGTTTTTTTACACCCTTCATTCTAGTACAACAAATTCCTGCATCAAATGTTCAAATTATTGACCCTCTAATTGACAATTGGTTGTTGAGCAGCAACCCACTCATTGATGCCACCACTATAATTAGCAATATTGGTATAGCCTTCTTTAACCAATAAAGAATAGCCGATCGCAGCTCTATCCCCACCTTGACAATGCATGATGACAGGCTTGTCTTTTGGTACTTTATCTAAATTTTGCAATAAAGTCCCAACAAATACATTCTTTGCGCCTTCAATATGTCCGCTATTGAATTCTGCAACACCTCTTATATCAATGATTTCAGCATCCTTATTCGCTTTTACTGTATCAATCGTAACCATATTAGAATGTGCTAAAGTTCCAGTATATACTTGGTTCATTTTTGAAGCATCTACAAATCCGAAAATATTATCTAATCCAATACGCATTAATTTTCTTGTTAGATCGTCCATTTGATGTGGTTCCGCGACTAAAATAAATTGTTCGTCATAAGATATAAACCAACCCATCCAAGTAGCAAATGCATTGTTACCTTGAATATTGATACTGCCTGGAATGAAACCATTTTGAAATTCTAATTTATTTCTTGTATCAATCACTTTGATGCCCTTATCCATAGCAGATTTTAAATCTGCATTCAATAATTCTTTAATTTTTGGCACTTCGGTTAACAAAGGACGATTGACTTTATTCAATTCCTTCATTTTTGCAAAGTACTTAGGCGGTTCAGGTTGATCTGTCAATAAAAACTGAACGAAGCCTGCTTTATCTGCACCATACTGAAATGCCCAGTTTCTTTTTTTCTCATATCCAACAGTTGTACTTGGAACGGCACCTAATGCTTTACCACAAGCTGATCCAGCGCCATGTCCAGGCCATACTTGAATAAAATCTGGCAAGTCCGAAAACAGATGAATTGAATTATACATTTGTTCTGCTCCTTTATCTTGTGTGCCCACTAGTCCAGCAGCTTTTTCTAATAAATCTGGACGACCAATATCTCCAACAAAAACAAAGTCGCCTGTAAATAACATCACCGGCTCTTTACTCGCAGGTGTATCCGTTAATAAAAAACTGATACTCTCTGGTGTATGTCCTGGCGTATGTAATACTTGAATTTTCAAATTGCCTACCATCACTTCTGAATTATGTTTCAAACCCTCATGTGCAAATTCATATTCC